>NZ_JBSGYY010000029.1:0-127151 GCF_053610705.1 Streptomyces sp. NPDC054872
GTGTCCGGGTCGACGAGTCTTGAGTAGGTCAGGGGGGGGAGGAACCCCGGCTTCTCCCTGCCGAGTTCTTGCAGGATCCCCAACACCGACCATCACCGCTGGAAGCAGTTGCTGACGGATGCGGGTGTTCGTGACGGGCGGCTGCACGATGCGCGTCACATCGCCGCGACTGTCCTGTTGATCCTCAAGGCCCCCGATGTAGTGGTCGACTCGATCATGGCATGGGAGCCGGGTGGGTCCGCGTGCCTGCGCAGCCTGTACAAGCACACGTCCGTATCCTGATCAGGTCGATCACTGCACACGAATGAGCTTGGCTCTCACCTGCTTGGCGGCCCGGTGTTGGTTGCCGTGGTGCGGCTCATTCCGGGCCCTTACGCGGCTGTTGGTATCAGACGTTGATGTCAGACACCAGTAAGCGCTTGACAGCTATGGCTTGGGCAACTCCATGACAAAGCTCCCGATGCCCGGTTGCATCTGCGCGAGTGCACACGACCTGTCCAACGAGGTGTACGAGTGCTGCCCCCCACTGCCCGAAGCGCCCAGTAGGAGTTGAACCGACTAGACCGTTTCTGGCGGCTCTTGAAACCGATTCTCGGCTGCAACAGGCGGCTTCAGTAGAGCAGACAGTGGCTCAGGAGGGGCGCATGTAATGCCAATCGATCACTCGGCGATCGACTGAGAGCCATCAGAAATGCCCTACGTGATGACGAGCAGGACGATCCACATCACTGCAGCCAGCGCAGGCAGGCCGTAGACGATGAACGGCAACGTGGTGGGCCCCGGCCTGCGACATACCGCCTCAGTAGCATCGACATCGGGGAGCCTCGCCCGGGTGCGCCGATAGATCGCTTGGCAGAATTTGAGGTGCCGGTCGCCAACGAAGAGCCACACCGTGGTTAACCCGATGCCGAACGCGGCCATGACTCGCGCTGGTCCGTGCCCTTGACCGCCTGTCGCAATGGTGCTGTACGCGACAGTGAGGAGTGATTGAGCGATGAGGAACAGGTTGCCCCTCTGAAAGAGCATCTCCCCTTCATGTAGCCAATGCCCCCAAAGGCGGGCGTCCTCGGCTCGTCGCTGCTCGTCATTCCCTGGGGTCGCCATGCGGGAGGACTGCCCGCGGGCACGGGGAACAGTCGGCTCCGGGTAGGTCAGGTCACGAACAGCAACGAGAGCCAGAGAATTGCCGCCATCAGAGGCAAGCCGTACGTGATCAGCAGGAGAGCAATGGGTTTCCGCGCCCACGTCGCGCGTGTCACCGCAAACTCCGGCAGCCTGCGCTGCGCCTGGTCTTGCACCACCCGGTAGTAGTGAAACTGTCGATGACACACGAACATGCACACCAGGGCCATCACCAGACCGAAGGTCGCGAGAAGTCTCGCCGCGGACAGATGCTCGCCTGAAGTAAGCAGTGTTGTGTAGGCGACCGCGAACAGGGACTGCCCTACTAGGAACAAGTTATTGCCCGAGAACAGAATGCTGTTCTCGTGAAGCATGTGCCCCCACAGCCTCGCATCCTCAGCGAGCCGCTGGGCGTCGCCTTCGTCTGCCATGCCGTTTGTGTGCCCGCCAGTAGTCCGGAGCTATCCACTCCGGACTGCGCATCCCCCCTTTGGTCTTTCTAGTGGCGATGCCCATTGGTCCCGCCATAGATCGGTAGTCCCTACTGCGGGCTCTGGGCAGGTCAGGCCCGTGCTTGCCCCGCCTGCGCATGCCGCAGCTTCCACACAGACGCGGGGAGGTGGCTGCCGCGCGCGGTGTTCAGGTGGGTTAGGTGTTGGAGTGCCTCATTGGCGAGTCCCAGGGCCTCTGTGAGTCGGCGGACGGTTGTGTAGGTGGTGCCTCGTGTGATGGCAGCTTGTTCGAAGTCCTTGATCTGAGCCAGAAGGTCGTGTGGGGCGACAGGGCCTGTCCTGTGCTGGCTCAGTCGTTGTGCCTTTGCGCGTTCGTAGTCGATCTCGGATGTGCCGCAGACAGTTCGGCAGGCGCTTTCCGCTTCGTCGAGCGTGGTTGTGGCGGTGATGGCTTGGGCGAGGCGGTTGGCGGCGAGCGCGGTTGCCAGGTCGACCTGGTGGACGGTGGGGCCTTCGGCGGTGAGAGGGACCGGGAGCCCGGCGTCGCGGACCTCGCAGAGGCCTCGGGCGCCCAGCGCGGTGGCGGTGAGCAAGGCTGTGGCCTCGGAAGGGTGCCAGGTGAGCACCGGGATGATGGCTTGGGCGTGCTCGGGAGTGAAGGTCGTGGTCAGAGGGCCGAGGCGCGGGCGGAGGATGTCTGCGGGGATCTCGCCATCGAGGCCGGGGCCCGCCACGAGGAGGCGTACGGGCGCGTCGCTGCGGGTGCAGGCGGCCAGGGTGAGGGCGTCGGCCAGCGGGCTGCGCAGGGTGGGTTCGTCGCCGTGGGCCAGAATGTCGCCGCCGACGTCCAAGAGGTCGACCGTCTCCGGCGTGAAGTGGGCGATCAGTTCGTTGAGTTGCTGGGTGATACCCGCTGCTCCGGCATACGGGTCGATCAACGCGAAGGTGTGGGGGAGTTCGGCTGCGACACGGGGGAGCGTTGCCGCGTGCTGTGACTGCAGGGTCGCGTTTCCGGGGACTGCCCGGACGCGGGGGGTGAGTTGGCATAGGCCGGTGAAGTCGGCGGGGGTGCGTGGGCCCGGTACCGGATCGACGATCAGGCGGTCCCAGGAGTACGTCAGGATCAGCGCCGGCTCGCCGTCGTCCCCGTACAGGGCAGTGTGCAGCATCGCCGCTGCCACCGCGTCGCCGCCGCCCCCGGCTGCCACTATGAGCCGTTTCACGAGAGCAGGGTATGGGCCCGTCCGCTCTCTGCGCACTTATAGTGGCCACTGGTATTAGCCAGTCGGTGAAGGGAATGTCGCGTGCCCGAGATCGCTGAGGCCTTGCCCAAGTACCTGCAGATTGCCCAGTTCCTTCGCGATCAGATCCTGCGTGGGGATCTGCGGGCAGGCGAAGAGGTGCCGTCCGAGCGGCAGTTGGCTGTCGAATGGAATGTCTCCCGGCCCACCAGCGCCCGCGCCTTGGAGGCGCTTCGGCATCAAGGGCTTGTCGAGAAGCGGCAGGGCTCGGGGACGTACGTACGCGATCAGCAAGTCCACCGGCGGGCGCGTGAGCGCTATGGGCGGGCGCGCCAGGTGGGGCGGATCTATGGGCCGGGGGAGTACGCGGTCATCGCGTCGGCCGGGTACGCAGAGGCGCCTGACCACGTAGCCGAGGCGCTTGAACTCGGCAAAGACCGCCGCGCAGTTCAGCGGCGGCGGGTGACCAACTCGGACGACGGCCCAATCGAGGTGTCCACCTCCTGGTTCCCGGGGGAGCTGGGGCGCCGGGCACCCAAGCTCGTCGAACCCGAGCGGATCCGTGAAGGCACGGTCATGTACGTCGAGGAAGTCACCGGCCGTCGCGGCAGCTATGGCGAAGATCGTGTCTGCGCTCGCTTGGCCACCGAGGAGGAAGGCGACGAGCTTGGGCTCGAACTGCCCGCTGCGGTGCTCGTGGTTCATCATGTCGTCTACGACCTGCAGGACGGTCCGCTGGAGTTCGCGGAGGCCGTGTATCCGCCGGGACGCTGGGCGTTCGAGCAGGGTTACCCGTTGGGGTGAGTCGTGGGCGGCGATTCCCCGGAAGCCCTTGCCGCCCGAAGTGGCCAATGCCACTATCCGGTAAGTGGCCTTAGCCACTTACCGGAAGGGGAAGCGCAATGACGCGCACCAACGACAACTCCGGCGACGACGCCCTACTCCAGCCACTCGGCGGGATGGTCCTCTATCCCCTCCCGGAGTCGGTCGGACGCGCTCGCCGCTGGTTCCGGAAGTTCACCGAGCCGTACCAACTCGGCTGCTCCACCGATGACTGCGTGCTGATGGTCTCGGAGTTGGTCACCAACGCCATCCTCTACGGAGAGGCGGACGAGCCCTGGCGGGTGCGCGTCCGCTGGTACCGCTTAGGTGAAGCGCTGCGCGTGGACGTGGACAATCCCGGCTGCCCCGCACACGTCCGACTGCGCTCACCTCGGGCCACGGAGGCTCACGGGCGCGGCCTGCTTCTTGTCGACGCGCTGGCCGACGAGTGGTGGTCCGGCCCAAGCCTCCATGGTGGGACGGTCATTGTTTTCGTCATGCATCGCGCCTTCAAGCCTGGCTAAGAGGCAGCTAAGGGCCTACGAGATCGGCGTCCACCTCAATGCCGAAAATGGAACGGGAACCAGAAGCGACCCGTGGCCGACCACTGGTGCGCAAGTCCCGTACGCCGTCGCTCAGGGAGCCGTGGTGTACGGGCCGGAACGGCTCACTGGATCGAGGTCGCGGCAGCATGCACTGGTACGAGGACGACGGATTCTGGTCCGACTTCTCCGAGACGATGTTCTCCGAGCGGCGGCGGGCGGAGACGGCGGACATCGTCGCCCGCTCGCCGCTCCTGGCGTTCCCGGCGGGCAGTCGCGTGCTCGACCTGTGCTGCGGGCCCGGCCTCTACCTCGTGCCGCTGGTGCACCGTGGCTACACGGTCACGGGGGTGGACCTCAGCGCCGAGCTGCTGAAGCGGGCCGAGGCCGCGTGTGCGGACGCCGCGGTCGATGTCCGTCTGATCCGGGCCGACATGCTCACCCACGTCGAGCCCCAGACGTACGACGTCGTGCTGAACGTTTTCACCTCCTTCGGCTACTTCGACGACCCGCAGGACAACTTCCGGGTGCTGCGCAACGCTCATGAGTCGCTGGTGCCGGGCGGGCAGCTGCTGATCGACGTGATGGGCAAGGAAGTGCTTGCCGGGTGGATCGGCCACCCTCAGTTGGTCGAACTCGACGGGGCGTACGTGGTGCAGCGCGACACCGTCCTGGACAGCTGGACGCGTCTGCGGACCGACTGGACGCTCGTGCGGGACGGCGTCGCGCGCGAGGCCTCCATCACCTCCTTCCTCTTCAGCGCGGCCGAGCTGCGCACCCTCCTTGAGGACGCGGGTTTTACCGGCGTGGAGTGCTTCGGCGGCTTCGACGGCGAGCCCTACGACCACCACTCGCGGCGCCTCATCGTGCGAGGGAGCAAGCCCGCCCGCTGACCGGGGCAGTTCGTGAATCTCCGGGAACTCGGCGGCGACGCCCGCCGACTACTGGATGGTGCCGCCCGTGCAGAGGCGGCCACACCACATCGCTGCCAACTGTCCTACGGGTGAAGGGACGTCATGACCGAGGCCACATCCGATGCCTCGACGGAGGCATCGCCGGGGGCCGCCTCGCTGCAGGCGGCTCCTCATGAGCCGGAGGCGGGCAAGGCGGGCCGCGGGCGGCTGGTGACCACGCTGACCGTGCTCTCCGTGACACTGGTCGTCTCCGTCCTCGCCGGGATCGCCCTCGGCCCCACCGTCGTGCCGCTCGGGGACGTCGTGCGTTTCCTGACCGCCGCCCTCACCGGCGGCAGCATCGGGGCCGACGACGTCACCGGCTACTCCATCGTCTGGCATGTGCGCACCCCACGGGTGCTGCTCGCAGCCGTGGTGGGGGCGGGGCTCTCGGTCGTCGGCGTCGCCATCCAGGCGCTGGTGCGCAACGCCCTCGCGGACCCGTTCGTCCTCGGCATCTCCTCCGGAGCCTCCGTCGGGGCCACCGCGGTCGTGGTGTTCGGGGTCTTCGCCGGTCTGGGCGTCTACGCCCTGTCCGCCGCCGCGTTCCTCGGGGCGCTCGGAGCCACCGTGCTGGTGTATCTGGCCGCGCGGGGGCCGCTCGGTCTGACGCCGTTGCGCCTGGTCCTGACGGGCGTCGCGCTTGCGTACGGGTTCCAGGCGCTGATGAGCGTGCTCGTCTTCCTCTCGCCGAACGGGCAGGCCGCCCGTACGGTCCTCTTCTGGCTGCTCGGCAGTCTTGGCTCGGCGTCCTGGGAGTCACTCCCGCTGGCGGCCGGCGCCGTACTGGTGACGGTCGTGGTGCTGCTGCGCCAGAGCAGGTCCCTTGACGTGCTGTCGCTCGGGGACGAGACCGCGGCCAGTCTGGGCGTGGACGCGGAGGCGCTGCGGCGCCGACTCTTCCTGCTCACGGCGGCGGTCACCGGCCTGATCGTCGCGGTCAGCGGGGCGATCGGCTTCGTCGGGCTCGTCCTGCCGCATGTCGTGCGCATCCTCGTCGGCTCGACCCACCGCCGGGTCCTCGCCGTCGCACCGCTCGCCGGGGCCTGCTTCCTGGTCTGGGTCGACCTCGTCGCCCGTACCGCCTTCGCCCCCGAGGAACTGCCGCTCGGGGTCATCACCGCGCTGATCGGCGTACCGGTGTTCATCGTGCTGATGCGCCGCCGCGGCTATCTGTTCGGAGGGCGGTAGATGACCCTCGTACTGCGGGAGCTGTCCGTCGAGGCGGCGGGGCGCGCCCTGGTCGACCGGTTGAACATCGAGGTGGAGGACGGGCACGTCGTCGGGCTCGTCGGCCCGAACGGCAGCGGCAAGTCCACCGCCCTGCGCTGCGTCTACCGGGCGCTGAAGCCGACGTCCGGAGCCGTCCTCCTGGACGGATCCGACCTGACGACCCTCAAGCTGCGCGACAGCGCCCGGTCGATCGCCGCGCTCACCCAGGAGAGCCACACCGAACTCGACTTCACGGTCGGGGAGGTCGTGGCCCTCGGCCGCGCCCCGCACGCACGCGGCAACCAGCCCCTCACGGCACGCGAACGCGTCCTGTGCCGACAGGCGATGGACCGGCTCGACGTCACCCACCTCACGGACCGTAGCGTGCTCACCCTCTCCGGCGGTGAGCGGCAGCGCGTGCTCGTGGCGCGTGCTCTCGTCCAGGAACCCCGCGTCCTGGTCCTCGACGAGCCCACCAACCACCTCGACATCCGCCACCAGGTGGAGCTCCTCTCCTTCCTGCGCGGATCGGGACTCACCGTGCTCACGGCCCTGCACGACCTCAATCTGGCGGCCGCCGCCTGCGACAGCATCGCTGTCCTCAGCGGCGGCTCCCTGGTCGCCACGGGCACCCCGGCGGACGTCCTGAACCCCGAGTTGATCCGCAAGGTGTTCGGCGTCGACGCCACCGTCGTGCACCACCCCCGCACCGGCATCCCCCAGCTCGTCTACGACCTCGCCCCCACCGGCACCCCGGCACCCGCCGACGCCCTGGCAGAAGGACCGCACTCATGATCCGACCACCGCTGCCCCGCGCCCTGGCGGCAGCCGCCGCGCTTCTCACGACCGGGCTCCTGACCACCGGCTGCGGCGCCGAGGTCGAGCCCACGGCGGAGAACAAGGCGGAGACGGTCACCATCTCCAACTGCGGCGAGAACATCACGTACACCCGCCCCGAGCGGCCGGTGGCCTACGACGTCAGTGGCGCCGAGAAGATGTTCTCCCTCGGCCTCGCCGACCGGATGCGCGGCTACGTCATGAACAAGCTCGGAGACCCCTCCATCAAGCGATCGCCCTGGCGCGAGGACTACGCGGACGTGGAGCGCCTCGGCACCGAGCGCATCACCCGCGAGATCGTGGCCGACGCCAAGGCCGACTTCGTCTTCGCCGGCTGGAACTCCGGCTTCAGCGAGGAGCGCGGCATCACGCCCGCTCTCCTGAAGAAGGTCGGGTCCGCCAGCTATCTGCACACCGAGACGTGCTGGGACTACGGCGACAAGAGCATCGACGTCACACCCCTGGAGGCGCTCTACACGGACCTGGACAACCTGGGCCGGATCTTCGGCGTGGAGAAGCGCGCCGAGAAGCTCGTCACCGACCTCAAGGGACGCGTCGCCACCCTGAAGAAGACCTGGCCCGAGAAGGGCGACCCGGCCAAGGTCTTCGTCTACGACTCCGGCACCGACCAGCCCTTCACCGCCGGACGCCATGCCGCACCGAACGACATCATCAAGGCAGCGGGCGGCACGAACGTCTTCGACGGCCTCAACAAGGGCTGGACGACGGTGGGTTGGGAACCGGTCATCAAGGCGAAGCCCGAAGTCATCGTCATCATCGACTACGCCGACCAGCCGGCCAAGGAGAAGATCGCCTACCTGAAGTCGCTCGACAGCCTGAAGTCGGTCCCGGCCGTGAAGGAGAGCCGCTTCTTCGTCATGTCCTACGGCGACGCCGTCAGCGGCCCGCGCAACGTCAAGGGCGCCGAGCGCCTGGGCGGCTACCTCCGGTCGGTGGGCCGATGACCCCCTTGCGCACGGCAGCACCCTCCGCGGCCACCGTTCACGGTCACATCACCGACGCGATCAAGGCCCCCGACCTGCTGCGACTCTCCGACAACGTCGTCCTCGCGCGCTTCGAGACGATGAAGGTGTACGCGGCTCTCGGCGCGGTCCGCACCCTCCTGGAGCGCGGGACCGTGCGGCCCGGCCAGACCCTCGTCGACAGTTCCAGCGGCATCTACGCCCTTGCCCTCGCCATGGCGTGCCACCGCTACGGGCTCGGCTGCCACATCGTGGCGTCCACCACCGTCGACGGCGCGATGCGGGCCCAGTTGGAGATCCTCGGTGCCACGGTGGACCAGATGCCGCCCTCCGACAATCTGCGGCTCGACCAGGAGCGGCGGGTGCGTCGCGTGCGTCAACTGCTGGGCGAGCGGACCGACTTGCACTGGATGCGCCAGTACCACGACGGCGTGCACTACGCGGGTTACGAGGAGTTCGCGGACCTGGTCGACGCCGCGCTGCCCGACGCCCAACTGACCGTGGTCGGGGCTGTCGGCACCGGGGCCTCGACCGGGGGCCTCGTCCAGCCGTTGCGTCAACGCGGCCGGGACGTGCGGCTGTTGGGCCTCCAGCCCTAACGGCAGCGTCACGTTCGGCAGCGAGGACTTCAGCGATCCCGAGGCGATCATCGCCGGGATCGGCAGCTCGATCCCCTTCGACAACGTCCGACACGAGCTGTACGACACCCTCCACTGGGTGGACTTCCGGCACGCGATGGCGGGAGCCGTCGATCTGCTGCGCGCGCACGCGGTGTTCGCCGGTCTCTCCACCGGTGCGGCACACCTCGTCACGGGCTGGGAGGCGGCCCGTAACCCGGACCGGATGCATCTGGTGATCGGCGCCGACACGGGACACCGCTACACCGAACGAGTCTTCGCCCGGCACCAGGAGGCGCTCGACCCGCGCACCCTCAAGCCGCACCAGATCACGGAGCTGACCGACCTCGCGCTGCCGTGGTCGGCGATGGAGTGGAACCGGCGCAGTTACGACGTACGCACGAAGAAGCACCAGATGCACGAGACGCATGAGAAGGAGGGACAGGCATCGTGACGATCGCCGCCCTGGAAGCACTCACCTTCGGCCTCGGACGGCTGGTCGAGGCGGCCGACGTAGCCGGGCACCGCCTCTGCCTGCTCACGGGCAACCGAGCCGTGTACCGACACGAGCTGGACCGCCTGGCACCGGGCGCACTCGACATCGTCGACGCGGACACCCGTGACACGGCCGCGTGCGCCGAGGCCCTGGCAGCGGTACCGGACCTGAAGGGGCTCATCAACTCGACCGACACCTGGAGCGTGCCCGGCGCGGATCTCGCCGCCGAACTCGGCCTGCCCGGACCCGACCCGGCCGCGGTCCGCGTCCTGCGGGACAAGTCCCGGGTGCGCAACCTCCTGCACGGACAGAACCTGAGCCGCGGGCCCGCCCTCACGATCCCGGCCGAGCCCGCAGCGGCCGAAGAGGTGCTGCGGCAGATCGGCCTGCCGGTGGTCCTCAAGGACTCGGCGGGCACCTCGTCCCGCAACGTCTGGCTGGTCCGTGACGAGCGGCAGCTGCACGCCGCGCTCCGTGAAGCCTCCCGACGCCCGTTCTCCGGGCGGCTGTTCGCGGAGCCCTTCTTCGCCGGGCCCGTCTACAGCGCGGAGACGCTCAGCTGGGCGGGTGAGACGAAGCTCCTGGGTGTGCTCAGCCGCCAGATGTCTGCCGAGCCGTCCGTCCGTGAGGAGGCCGCCGCCTTCCCCGTCGCCCTGCCGGAAGGGGACTTCGCCCTGATCCAGGACTGGGTGGCGCGCGTCCTCGCCACCGCGGGCCACGACGAAGGTTTCGCACACGTCGAGTTCGTCCTCACCACCGAAGGACCGGAGCTCGTCGAGATCAACCGGCGCATCGGCGGCGCGCTCGTCGGTGAGGCCCTGTGCCGCGCCCTGCGCACCAACGTGTACGACGCGATGATCGCCGTCGCGCTCGGCCTGCGTCCCGCCCTGCTCGACGCACCGGGGGCCACCGGCCCCGCCACGGGATTCGTCCTCCTCTATCCCGACCGGCCCGGCACCCTCACCGGATGGTCTGGCGTGGACGGCCTCCCCGCCTTCCCCGGCTCGCCCGAGTGGTACCCCACCGCGGCCCCCGGCGACCGCCTGGAACACGTACGTGATCAGCGCGGCTGCACCGGGATCGTCCTGGCGGAGGGCGCCACAGCGGAACTCGCCCTGCACCGTGCGCTCAGCGCGGCCGGGAGCATACGGCCGCTCGTCGCCGCCGACGCCCCGGTGTGACACTCCTCGGCAAGCCGCGCGGGCGCCTGCGCTCGGGCATCGCGCGGCTCACCGGGCCGCAACGCTTCCTGCTCGCGGGGTCGTTCCTGATCCCGCTGGGCAGCTTCGCCGTCCTGCCCTTCATGTCGGTGCTGCTGCACGAGCGGCTCGGCATGGGGCTCGGCACGGTCGGCGTCGTGCTGGCCGTCGCCTCGCTGGTGCAGTTCTCGGGCGGAGTGGTCGGCGGCGCGGTGGCCGAGCGCATCGGGCTGCGGCACACGATGCTGCTCGCCCTGTCGATCCGTACGGCGGGCTTCGCCTGCTTTCTTCCCGGCCTGCGCCACCCGGCAGCCGCCGTCCTCGCCCTCTTCCTGGTGTCGGTCGGCGCCGCCCTCTACCTGCCCGCGAACAAGGCCTACCTGATACATGAGGCCGACGCCGGGCAGCGCCCCTTGTTGCTGTCCGCGAGCAGCTCGGCCCTGAACGCGGGCATCGCCCTGGGGCCGCTGGCCGCGGCGCCCTTCGTCCTCAGCGCCTCTGCCGGACTCTTCACGGCAGTGACCGCGCTGTTCGCGGCGATCACCGTGGGCCATGGCCTGCTGCCGGTCGAGAACCCGGACCGCGGGCGGAGTGCCGGGACAGGCCGAGAACGGACGCCTGCCCGCAGGGAGAGGGTGTTCGCCGGCCTCGCCTTGCTGCCCTTCACGACCACCGTGCTGAGCCTGTACGTCTTCATGTTCTTCCAGCACTACCTCGCGCTGTACGCGGTGCCCCGCACCTCGACCACGTACTACGGACTGGTCCTCGCGCTCTACGCCCTGCTGCTCGTCGTCGCGCAGCCCCTCCTCTCGGACCGGATCGCACGCCTGCCCTACGCCCGGGCCCTGTGGCTCGGTTTCGGCGCGATGGCCGCGGGGATGGCCACGCTCGCCGTCGGCAACCACGCCGCGATCATGGCCGGTGCCCTGCTCGTCTGTCTCGGTGAGATCGTCCTCTTCTTCAAGAACGACCTCGAGGCCCTCGACCGGTCGCCGCGTGCGCCGGCGGTCGTGTTCGGCCACCAGCGGCTCGCGGCCGGGATCGGGGCCTTCGCCAGCGGGGTGACGGGAGGCGTGGGTTACCAGTTCGCCGAACGCGGCGGCAGCGCCAATTTGTTCTGGGTCGCGGTGGCCACGCAGTGCGGACTGCTGCCGCTGCTCTTGAGCCGCTGGGCCGCTGTCAGAGGCCGAGGTCACTGAGGCCGGGGTGGTCGTCGGGGCGGCGGCCGAGCGGCCAGTGGTACGTGCGGTCGGACTCCTCGATGGGCAGGTCGTTGATGGACGCGTGCCGGGTCCGCATCAGGCCGTCGGGGTCGAACTCCCAGTTCTCGTTGCCGTACGAGCGGTACCAGTGGCCGGAGTCGTCATGCCATTCGTAGGCGAAGCGCACCGCGATGCGGTGGCCGTCGTACGCCCACAGTTCCTTGATGAGGCGGTAGTCCAGCTCGCGGTCCCACTTGCGGGAGAGGAAGGCGGCGATGGCGTCGCGCCCCGTGACGAACTCCGCGCGATTGCGCCAGCGGGAGTCCTTGCTGTAGGCGAGGGCCACTTTCTCGGGATCGCGGGAGTTCCAGCCGTCCTCGGCGAGGCGGACCTTCTCGGTCGCGGTCTCCCTGGTGAACGGTGGAACTGGCGGGCGGGTGCTCATGGGTGGCTCCTCAGGTCGAGGGGGATGAGGATGGAGAACGAGCGTTCTCCGTCCTCGGGTCGCCCACGATAGGAGAACGGTCGTTCTCGCGCAATGGTGCGTCGGTGCGCGCCCCCACGACCCCGTAGTAGCCTGGGAGAACGTACGTTCTCACCCTGCCTGGAGCCCTCATGGATCGCGCCGAAGCGGAAGTCAGGCTGCTCGACGCCGCCGACGAGCTCTTCTACGAGCGAGGAGTCCAGGCCGTGGGCATGGACCAGGTGCGGACGGCGTCCGGCGTGTCACTCAAGCGCCTCTACCAGGTCTTCCCGTCGAAATCGGAGTTGGTCCGCGCCTGGCTCGAACGGCGCGACCGCCGCTGGAGGGCGCGGCTCGCCGAGTACGCCGACGCCCGGCCGGCAGGCACGGAGCGCGTGCTCGGGGTCTACGACTGGCTCTACGAGTGGTTCTCCGAACCGGACTTCCGGGGCTGCGCGTTCATCAACTCCTTCGGTGAACTCGGTGCCGTCGACCCGGCGTTGGCCGACACCGTCCGGGCGCACAAGCGCGCCTTCCGTGACTACATGGCGGGACTTGTGGCCGCCGCGGGCGAATCCGGGCAGACTGTCGGCCCGTTGGTCCTGCTCGCGGAGGGGGCCATGACCGCGGCCGCCATATCGGGCTCACCCGAGCCGGCGCGCCAAGCCCGGCAGGGCGCGGCTCAGTTGCTGGCCGCGCGGTGAACGCCGGCCGCGGAACAGGAAGAAGGGCTGATGGCGAAGACGTATCGCGTCGGTTTCGGGACGCGTCTGATCAATGGCGTGTTCCAGGCGATGACCCGGCGCGGGATGGGCAAGAGCTACCGGTACATCCTCACCGTGCGCGGCAGGAAGTCGGGCCGGCTGTTCTCCACTCCGGTCGACGTGATGTCGGCCGGGGGTGAGCGCTGGGTCGTCGGCGCCTACGGGGTGAGCAACTGGGTGCGCAATGCCCGCGTGGCCGGACAGATCGAGCTCAGCAGGGGCGGCACGTCCCAGACCGTGCGCGTGATCGAGCTGGGCCCTGAGGAAAGCGTCCCCGTGTTGCGTCAGTACTGGCGCGAAGTGCCCGTCACCCGACCCTACTTCGACGTGACGGGCGACTCGACGGACGAGGAGTTCGCCGCCGAGTCGCCACGTCACCCGGTGTTCCGCCTGGCGTAGGCCAGTCAGTTCAGTCAGTCCGGTCCGTCCGGTCAGTTCGCCTTCGCCCCGGTGTGCAGGGCCAGGGCGCTGCGGGCGGGCAGGGTGGTCTCGATCTTTCCGTCATCCCCGACGGTGACCGTGTTTCCCTCGCAGTCGTCCGCGGACGCCTTGGCGACATTGCAGTAGGTGCCGCCGGGCAGGGACGTCGCGAAGGTCTGGGACAGCTCGCCGTCGCCGTTGTTGAGGGCCATGAACCCCTTGGCGCCGCGGCCGAAGGCGAGGGCGCTGCCGCCGTTGTCCCACCAGTCGGTCAGCTCGGCGGCGCCCACCTCGTTGCGGAACCCGACGAGGCCGGTGATCGCCTGCTGGGCATGGGTGTTCGTCCAGCCGTCCGCGCCGCTGGGCGGGCCCGCGTCCTTCTCGGACCACTCGTAGCCGGAGTACACGTTCGGTGAGCCGTAGGGGGACGCGAGCATGAAGACGTTGGCCAGGGAGTAGGTCTCGCCGTCCTTGTAGGTGAGGGTCGAGCCGTTGCGCTCGGTGTCCCAGTTGTCGACGAACGTACGGGCCGAGCCGCTGCCCAGTTTGCCGTCCGCGACCGATTTCAGCTGCGCTATGTCGCCGCCCTGGAAGGCACTCTTGAGGTGCCCGCCGTAGCGGAACTCGTCGACGTCCCCGACGCCGGTGTACTCGTCGGGCTGCACGGCCTCGCCGCCGCCGTGGATGACCTCCGACACCCAGAACCCGGGATCGCCCATCTTGCCCTTGATGGCGGCGACGTCGTCGGCGGCCATGTGCTTGGCGGCATCGATGCGGAAGCCGTCCACGCCGAGGGACCGCAGGTCGTCGAGGTACGCGGCGATGGTGCCGCGGACCGCGTCGCTGCCGGTGTCGAGGTCGGCAAGGCCCACCAGTTCGCAGTTCTGGACGTTGTCACGGCTGGTGTAGTCGTTGATGCTCGTGCGGCAGGTGTGGAAGTCCGCGTCCCGGAAGGAGCCGGGATACTCGTACTTGCCGTACGCGGTGCCACCGGTGCCCGTGCCCGAGCCCGCCGCCATGTGGTTGACGACGGCGTCCGCGATGACCTTGACGCCTGCCTGGTGACAGGCGTCGACCATGCCCTTGAAGGCGGCGCGGTCGCCGAGGCGCCCCGCGATCCGGTAACTGACGGGCTGGTACGAGGTCCACCACTGGTCGCCCTGTATGTGCTCGGAGGCGGGTGACACCTGGACGTAGCCGTAGCCCGCCGGACCGAGCTGCTCGGTGCAGGCCTTGCCCACGTCCGCGAACTGCCGCTCGAACATGGTGGCGGTGACGGTCTTCTCGCCGGGCGGTGTCGCCTGCGACTGCCAGGGCGCGAACGTCGCGAGACCGGCCGCGGCCAGGACCCCGGCCGACGTCGCGCCAAGCAGGCGGGAACGGTACTGCATGCTGCGGCTCCTTCTGGACCGGGCACAGCTGTGCCCTGAGAAGGCAACTACTCGTGGGGGAGGCTGCCGTGGGGGGATTCCGAGGGGGAGCCTGCCTCTCGCTCATGTACGCGTCAATGCTTTCTGCAAGAAATTTCAACTACTCCCTCCGCCAAGGGGGTCGTTGCTGCAAGAACTTGCGTGAATTCACTTCTTACTCAGGGGTAGGCTCGCCGCTTTCCTTGTTATACGGTCTGTCTAACAAGCGGGCCGCGGCGCGTTGCGGAACGGCGCCCCGGTCCGTTGCCTGAGCGAACAAGAGAACGTACGCATCAGAGTCAAGGAGCCGCAGCATGGCAAGCAGCACTGTTCGGCCGGCATCGCACGATCACCCCGAAGAAGACGACGTGGCCCGGCGGTTGCTCGACTCGGCCGCCGAGCTGGCCTATGACCCGGCCACCGAGGTGGACTGGGAGACCCCCCTCGACCGGGACTTCCACGGCGCGAGCCCGGAATGGTGCTCCCTGTACGGCACGGCCTACTGGCAGGAGCTCACCGAGGCGCAGCGCAAGGAGCTGACGCGGCAGGAAGCCGCGTCGGTGGCCAGCACGGGCATCTGGTTCGAGATGATCCTCCAGCAAATGGTGCTCCGCGATGTGTACATGAAGGACCCGGCCAGCGACGAAGTGCAGTGGGCGCTCACCGAGATAGCCGAGGAATGCCGGCACTCGATCATGTTCGCCCGCGGCGCCCGGAAGCTGGGCGCTCCCGCCTACCGGCCCAAGCGGTTCGCGATGGAGCTCGGCCGCGCGTTCAAGACGGTGGCCTTCGGCGAGGCGGCCTACGCCGCGATCCTCGTGGCCGAAGAGGTGCTCGACGTCATGCAGCGCGACTGGATGCGCGACGAGCGTGTCGTGCCGTTCGTCCGCACGATCAACAACATCCATGTCGTCGAGGAATCCCGGCACATGAAGTTCGCCCGCGACCAGACGACCAAGCGACTCTCCGGGGCGGGCCCGCTGCGCCGCCAGATCAACGCCTTCGTCGTCGCCATCGCCTCGTACTACATCGTCACCAGCATGGTGAACCCCAAGGTGTACGAGAACGCCGGGCTCGACGAGAAGCGCGCCCTCGCCGAGGCGAAGGCCAACGAACACCACAAGTCCATGATGCGGTCCAGCTGTTCGGGCCTGATGGAGTTCCTGGCCTCCTCCAAGCTGCTCACCAAGCCGGCCCTTGCCTTCTACAAGCGCGCCCATCTCATCTGAGCCCATCTCGTCTGAGCCAAATCTCCTCTGAACCAATCCCCTCTGAGTCAACCCCCGCTGGGCCGGCCCGACCTGAGTGGGCCTCACCTGAGCCGGCCTCACCAGACCCGAGCGAGTCGAGCCGACGACATGACCTCCTACGCCATCACCCAGACCTGCTGCAACGATGCCACCTGCGTCGCGGTCTGCCCGGTCAACTGCATCCACCCGACCCCGCAGGAAAGGGCGTTCGGCAGCACGGAGATGCTGCACATCGACCCGGCCACCTGCATAGGCTGCGGCGCCTGCGCCGACGCCTGTCCCGTCGAGGCGATCTTCCCGGTGGACAGCCTGCCCGCCGCCCAACGGGAGTACGAGGCGATCAACGCGGCGTACTTCGAGGACCGGGCGCCCGAACCGGCCCCGGACGGGCCGAACTTCCACGCCTGGGACGAGCCGTCCTTCCCGCGGGTCCTGCCGTCGGACTTCGCGCCGCTCAAGGTCGCCGTCGTCGGCACGGGACCGGCCGGGATGTACGCGGTTCAGGACCTGCTCCTGCACACCAGCGCCGAAGTGACCCTCATCGACCGGCTGCCCGTGACCGGCGGCCTCGTGCGCTTCGGCGTGGCGCCCGACCATCCCGCCACCAGGAAGGTCGGCGACACCTTCGCGCGGTTCCACACGCATCCAAGGGTGCGGATGCATCTCGGTCTCGACGTGGGCGCCGACGTCACCGCGCAGGAGCTGGCCGCCCATCACGACGCGGTCATCTACGCCGTGGGCGCGTCGGCCGATCGCACGCTGTCCGTGCCGGGCGAGGACCTGCCCGGCAGCATGTCCGCGAGGGCCTTCGTCGCCTGGTACAACGGCCACCCGGACGCGACGCCGGACGCGATCGACCTGTCCGCCGAGCGCGTGGTCGTCGTCGGCAACGGCAACGTGGCCCTCGACGTCGCCCGCATCCTGCTCGCCGACCCCGACAGCCTCGCCCGCACGGACATCGCCGACCACGCGCTCGCGGCGCTGCGGTCCGCCAAGGTGCGCGAGGTGGTCCTGCTCGGACGGCGGGGCCCCGAGGACGCCGCCTACACCAAGTCCGAACTGCTCGCCCTCAAGCACGTACCGGGCCTGGATCTGATCGTGGACGACCACGACCCCCGGACCGGGGCCGCCATCGACGCAGCGGACCAGGCGACCGATCCGAAGGGCAGGGCAGCCCTCCTGCGCGGCGTCACGCGCGAGCCCGTCGACTGGACGCGGGAACCCGCCCCCGGTCGGCGTATCGTGCTCCGCTTCCACTCGGCCCCGCTGGAGATGCTCGGCGACCAGAGCGTCCAGGGCGTGCGCGTCGCGGAGGCGTCGGGGGAGCGGACGATCGGCGCGCGCATGGTCCTGCGCGCGATCGGCTACCGCGGGGTGCCGGTCGCCGGACTGCCCTTCGACGACGCCACAGGCACCGTCCCGCACGAGGGCGGCCGGGTGGCAGGACAGCCCGGCACCTATGTCGTGGGCTGGATCAAGCGAGGGCCCAGCGGTGGGATCGGCGCCAACCGCACCTGCGCCGCCGAGACGGTCACCACGCTCCTTGCCGACGCGGTCGCCGGCGCCCTGCCCTCCCGGCGGAGTGCCCCGAAGGCCTTCCACCGGCTCGCGCGGCGCCGCAACGGAAAGGGCAGCGCGGTCCTGAGCCGGTAGGCCGGCTCACTTCGCGCGGGACTCGGCCAGGGTGTGCGCGACCAGGGCGTTGGCGTGTCCGTGCCCCAGACCGTGCTCGGTCTTGAGCCAGCCGACGAGGTCCATGTGCTTGGTCAGCGGCGACGAACGGATGAGGTCCTTCCACTCCGTGATCGGCCGCCCGTACTTCTTCTCGATCGAGGGGAAGTAGCTGGCAGGGCCCTTGGTGGCTTCGGTCATGGTGACGCCGTCCCGTCTTGCGGAGTGTTGTTGCCAGGTAGACGCGTGGGACACGATCGAGTCATCGGCCGGCCGGGGTGTCGTGGGTCACACCCCGGCCGGATCGGGCTGCCGGCGGCGTCCGGCGCGGGCCGCCAGGGGGTCGGCGGCCGTGCCTCGCGGGCGATTGGCGGGGCCCGATGGCCGGGCTTAGCCTGAGAGCAGTGAACGCCCCCGTTCACCGCTCGACCGATACACCGGCACTCCCATGACGGGCTCTCGCGCGACACCCTCGGAGCCTGCCGCCTCCCCGAAGCGGGGCAGCGGCAGCGGTATCGCACTCCTCGTCATCGCCTCGTGCCAGCTGATGGTGGTTCTCGACATCACCATCGTGAACATCGCGCTTCCGCACATCCAGAGCTCGCTCGGCTTCTCGACCGAGTCCCTGTCCTGGGTGATCAACGCCTACACGCTGACGTTCGGCGGTCTGCTCCTGCTCGGCGGGCGCCTCGGTGACATCCTCGGGCGCCGCAGGGTCTTCATGTTCGGCGTCCTGCTCTTCGTCTTCGCCTCGCTGCTCGGCGGACTCTCCCAGGAATCCTGGCAGTTGCTCGCCGCGCGCTCGCTGCAGGGCGTCGGCGGTGCCATCGCCTCGCCGACCGCCCTCTCGCTGATCACCACGACCTTCCGCGAAGGACCCGAGCGCAACCGGGCGTTCGGTGTGTTCGCGGCGGTCTCGGCGGGCGGCAGCGCCATCGGGCTGCTCGCCGGCGGACTGCTCGTGGAGTGGCTCGACTGGCGCTGGGTCCTGTTCGTGAACATCCCCATCGGCCTGCTCATCGCCTTCGCCACACCCCGCTACATCCGTGAGTCCGAGCGGCACCCGGGGCACTTCGACATCCTCGGCGCCCTCACCTCCACGGTGGGCATGGTGCTGCTCGTCTACGGGTTCATCCGTGCCTCCGAGGACGGCTGGAGCGACAGCGTGACCATCGCGGCGTTCGCGGCGGCCGTCGTCCTGCTGGGCCTGTTCCTTGCCGTCGAGCGCCGTTCGAGGCAGCCCATCACGCCCCTGTGGATGTTCCGCGACCGCAATCGCGCGGGTGTCTACGGAATGATGCTGTGCCTGGCAGCGGCCATGTTCGGCATGTTCTTCTTCCTGACGCTCTTCGTGCAGAACATCCTGGACTTCAGCCCGCTCCGCGCCGGTCTGGCCTTTCTGCCGGTGAGCGCGATCATCGCGGTCGGCGCGGGGCTCGCCTCGCAGCTGCTGCCCAAGTGGGGGCCCAAGCCCTTCATGGTGGTGGGCGCGGTGCTTGCCGCCGTCGGGCTCGGCTGGCTGACGCTGACCGACGTCGACAGCACGTACGTGGGAAGCCTGCTCGGTCCCGTGCTGGTCTTCGGCTTCGGGATGGGCATGCAGTTCGTGTCGCTGACGCTGATGGCGGTGTCGGGCGTGGAGTCGCGGGACGCCGGAGCGGCCTCCGGTATCCTCAACGCCACCCAGCAGGTGGGCGGTTCGCTCGGCCTGTCCGTCCTGGTCACGGTCTTCGGCACGGCCAGCCGCAACGAGGCCACGGATCAGGTTCCCCGCTTCCTGGCGGAGGCGACCCGGGCCGAGCAGCTCCAGTTCCGCAGGACGGGGGAGCTGCCGGGACGCTGGGGCGACCAGGTCCTCGCCTCGGGCATCTCCAGTTCCTTCATCGCCGCGGCCGTCTTCGCCGTAGTCGCCGCGTTGATCGCCCTGCTGGTCATCCAGGTGCGGCCCGCCGACCTTGAGCGCCTCCAGGGCGGCGGCATGCCGCTCGCACCTGCGGCGGACGTGCCGGAGCGGGACGCGGGTGAGGGTTCTTCTCCCCGGAAGGGCCCTGCCGCGCCCGACTGAGAACCGCCCGCACCCAGGCCCCGCGCGGCGCTCCGTCGGCGGATGGCCTGATTCCCTTGGTGTGCACGCGAGTTGATTGCGGGCAGACGTAGTATGACCAGCCGGTCGGGGGCGGGACGGTGGGGGCGGCGCGGGGCAAGGACCCAGGAGACGGGCTTGGACACGGACACCGACTACCGCTTACTGGGCCCGGTCGAGGCGTGGCGTGCGGGCCGCCGCCTCGGTCTCGGCGGACCCAAGCCGCGGGCACTCCTGGCGGCGCTGCTCCTGGAGCCGGGGCGTGTGGTGTCGGTCGACGCCCTGATCGACGCCATCTGGGGCGAGAGGCCGCCGGACACGGCACGTTCCCTGATCCAGTCGTATGTCTCCGCGCTGCGCCGCGCGCTGCCCGCCGACGTCATCGAGACCCGGCCGCCCGGCTATCTGATCCACGCGGACGCCACCCTCGTCGACCGGGTCGAGTTCGAGCGCCTCGCCGTACGGGGCAGGCAGGCGGCCGCCGAAGGAGACCATGGCGCCGCCGCACGACTGTTGGGGGAGGCCCTGGCGCTGTGGCGCGGCCCCGCGCTCGGCGGGATCGGCGAGACACTGCGGGCCGTGGCCGACCAGCTGGACGAGGCGCGGCAGGCGGTCGTCGAGGACCGGATCGCCGCCCAGCTGGCCCGGTCGGGCCGGGAGAGGGACCTGGTGGCCGAACTCACCGCCCTGGTCTCCAGGCATCCCACCCGGGAGCGGCCGCGCGGCCAACTGATGCTCGCCCTCTACCGGTTGGGGCGCCAGGCCGACGCGCTCGCGGTCTATGCCGAGGGCCGCGAGGTTCTGTCCCAGGAGCTCGGCATCGATCCCGGCCCCGACCTCAGACGGATGCACGAGGCGATCCTGCGGGCCGACGAGGAGCTGCTGCCCGCCGAGCCGGGCGACCCCGAGCCCGCCACCGGCTTCCGGGATGCCGCCGCTGTCCCCGTGGCGGCCCTTCTGCCGCCCACCATCGGCGACTTCACCGGCCGGGACGCGCAACTGACCGACATACGGGCCGCGCTGTCCGGGCCCCGTGAGGCCATGCCGGTCGTCGTGCTGTCCGGGCCCGGCGGTGTCGGCAAGTCGACCCTGGGGGTACGGGCCGCGCACCAGGTCGCCGGCGCCTACCCGGACGGACAGCTGTACGCCGAACTGCGCGGCGCCACAGACCCGGTGGCGCCCGGCGAAGTCCTCGGCCGGCTCCTCTACGCCCTGGGGGCCGATCCGCCCGACGGGGACGCCGAGCGGCGCGACCTCTTCCGCAGCCTGGTCGCCGGACGCCGCGTGCTGCTCGTGCTCGACGACGCGGCCAGCGAGTCCCAGGTGCGCCCACTGCTTCCCGGAAGCGCCACCTGCGGAGTGCTCATCACCGCGCGGGCACGCCTCGGCGCCCTGCCCTGTACCCACCGCACCGATATCGACGTGCTCGACACGGAACCGGGGACGGAACTCCTCGGACGCGTCGCGGGGGAGCGCCACGTCAGGGACGAACCGGACGCCGCCCGGCGCATCGTCGAACTGTGCGGCGGGCTCCCGCTCGCCATCCGCATCGCGGGCGCCCGCCTGGCCACCCGCCGCCACTGGACCGCGCGCATGCTCGCCGACCGGCTCGCCGACGAACACCACCGCCTGGACGAACTCGCCGTCGGCGACCTGGAGGTCCGGGCCGGCCTCGGCCTGAGCTACCGGGCCCTGGACGCCCCCGCCCGCACCGCCCTGCGCCGCCTCGGCCTGCTCGCCGCACCCGATGTCGCCGCGTGGGTGGTGACCGCCCTGCTCGACGTGCCGGAGGCCGAGGCGGACCGTGTCGTGGAGCAGCTCATCGACGCACAGCTCCTGCACTGCACCGGTGTCGACCGCGCGGGCCAGCCCCGGTACCGGCCCCACGACCTGGTCCGTGTGTACGCCGCCGAGCGCGCCGACGCCGAGGACCCGCCCGCCGAACGGGCGGCCGCCGTCGGCCGCGCGCTGGGCGCCTGGCTCTGGCTCACCGGCCTCGCCGCGTCCGCCACACCCTCGGGCGCGGTCGAACTGCACCGCGGGCTCCTGGACTCCACCAGTGCGAACGGCTCCGGCCGCTCCCTGCGGCAACTCGTGCGGCCCGTCGGACCCGAAGCCGCCCAGCGGGCTCTCGCCGATCCGGCCGCCTGGTTCGAGGCCGAGGCCGACGCGATTGCCGCCGCCGTCGAGCGCGCGGCAGCCCTCGACCTGCACACCCTCTCCTGCGAGGCCGCGGCGGCGCTGTGCTCCTCCGCGTACACCGTCGGCAACCGCTTCGAGGCGTGGTGGCGCACCCATGACGCGGCACTGGCCGCGGCCCGCCGCGCCGAGAACAGGGCGGGCGAGGCGCTGTTGCTCATCGGTCTCGGCCAACTCCGTTACGAACAGGACCGGTTCCCCGAGTCCCAGGGTTACTTCAAGCAGGCGGCGGGCCTCTGCGCCGAGCTCGGTGACGTACGCGGACGGGCCGCGGCCTTCGCCGGGCTCGGCAGCGCCCTGCGCGAGGCGGGGCGCCTGCGTGCGGCACAGGAGACCCTGGTGCGCGCCGTCGACGGTTTCCGCGAGCTCCACGACGATCCGGGCCTCGGCCTGTCCTGCCGGTACGCCGGATCCGTCCAGCTCGAACTCGGTGACTTCGCGGCCTCCCGCTCCTTCCTCGACGAATCGCTGCGGGCCTACCGCAGGCTCGGCAGCCGTCGCGGCGAATCGCTCACGCTGCGCTCGCTCGGGCTTGTGCACCGCGCCGTCGGCGAGTACGCGGCGGCGGAGGAGCTGTCGGGGCGTGCGGTGGACCTGCTGAGCACCCTGGGGGACCCGCTCATGCTCGCCTACGCGATGCAGGCGCGGGCCAAGTCCCGCATCAGGCTGGGCCGTCCGGTCGAGGCGGAGGCCGAGATCCGCGACGTACTCGACATCTGCCGCGGCCAGCGCGACCGCTTCGGAGAGGCACTGGGCATGCGCACCCTCGGCGAGTGCGAGCTCGCCGCGGGCCGCCTGGACACCGCCGAACAACACCTGACCGCGGCCGCCGACCTCTGGAACGACCTGGGGCTTCCGCTTCCCCGCGCCCGCACCCTGCGTGACCTCGCGGCGGCGCGCGAGGCCGCGGGTGACCGAGCGGCGGCAGCCGCGCTGCGCGCCGAGGCGCGGGAGGTCTTCACGGCTTACGAGGCGCGGGAACGGAACGAGCCGGGGCTCTGAACCGCCCGAAATGACGGTCCTGCAATCCGCTTGCCCCGGACTTGCAGAGAATTTGCAGCGGCCTGCGTCACGCTCTGGTTGTCGGCGGGTGAACACGCCGACGGCAACGGGGGATCGCAGGAAACAACGGGGGACTCAGCGGAATTCATCGGGGGAAGCACGGGGGAAGGCCACTGATGCCTCGTACGGCCCACACCACCGACATCGTCGGTCGTGTGGGCCGCTCGTCGCGTAGCGCCCCTGCCAGGGCACGGAGGGGACTCCGGGGCCGGGCGGCAGTCCGTCCCCGGAGCTGTGCCCGCCGTCGCCACGAAGGGGCAGACATGACGTCGATCATCCTCATGAACGACCCCCGAGTCGTCGGCATCCCGGTACACGACTGCGGCGAAGCCCTCGTGGACCTGCGCCAACTGCCCTTCGTGGACGTCGACGACCGCCTGGCCGACCAAGACGGGGCCTACGCCCAGCTGCGCGAGGGCGTCGCCTGGCGCCTGGCCCGCGCCGCCCGGCTGCTGCCCGAGGGGCTGCGCCTCCTGGTCACCGAGGGATACCGCCCGCTTGCCCTGCAGATCCAGTACTTCGAGGAGTACGCCGCCGAGCTGAGGAAGGCCAACCCGGACTGGTCGGACGCCTACCTGCAGCAGCAGACGAGCCGCTCCCTCTCGCCGCCGGACGTGGGTCCGCATGTCGCGGGCGCCGCCGTCGACCTCACCCTGCGCACCGCGTCGGGCACCGAACTCGACCTCGGCACGCCGGTGAACGCAAGCCCCGAGGAGAGCGACGGCGCCTGCTACATGGACAGCGCCCTGATCTCGCCGGCGGCCCGCCGCAACCGCCGCACCCTCACCGCGGCCCTCGCCACCGCGGGCCTGGTCAACTACCCCACGGAGTGGTGGCACTGGTCCTACGGCGACCGCTACTGGGCCCTCGCGACGGAGGCGTCCAGCGCGCGATACGGGCCGGTGACGGTCGCCCCGGCGCCCTGAGACCACCGTCCTCACGACAGCGGCCGCCGCTATCACCGGCACACTTCACCCGAAGCGGGGGGCGTGCGGCGGGCCGTCGGATCGGAGGGTGCCCGGCAGGAGAGTGCTTCCCGCTATGGAGAGGACACCGTCATGCCGATCGCCGGTGCGGCACGGCCGCTGACGGGGCGCGTCGTCCAGCAACTCGTCCACGTCACCATCCTCGACATGTCGACACGCCTTGCGGCGCAGGCGTTCCTGGCCGCGCTGCCCATGCTCATCGCGGTGGCCTCGTTCAGCCCGGAGGCCGTCCGGCGTGAACTGCTGCGCTCGCTGCGCTCCATGCTGGGCTCCGGTGGACCTGTGATGGCGCAGGCCCAGGGTGCGCTCGGGGGCGGGGACACCTCGACGCACAGCTGGGGCGCCGCGGGCGTGCTGGTGGCGCTCCTGTCGGCGACCGCCTTCACCCGGGCCCTGCAGCGGACGTGTGAACGCTCCTGGGACCTGCCCCGCTCCGGCGTGCGCCTGGTGGCCTGGCGCTGGGCGGTGTGGCTTCTGGTGTGGGTCGCGATGCTGATCGTGCAGGGCCTGCTGTACCGGGCGTTCGGCGCGGGCCCGGCCCTGGGGGTCCCCCTGCAGCTGGTTGCGTCGGTCCTGATGTGGTGGTGGACCCAGCATCTGCTCCTGGCCGGGCGAGTTCCCTGGCTGCCCCTGCTGCCGGGGGCCGTGCTGACCGGCACGGGCGTGGTCTCGTTCTGTGCGCTCTCGGGGCTGTGGCTGCCCCGCGCGCTGCGGATGAGCGAGGATCGCTACGGAGCCCTTGGCTCGGTCTTCACCATGCTCTCCTGGCTCATCCTCTTCTTCACCATCGTCGTGTTCGGCATCGCCGTCGGCCGGACACTCGCCCAGGAGGAACCCTTGCGACGCCGGCTGGGCCCGGCGAACGAAGCGTCACGCTGACACGGCGGTCACACGGCCCGCCCGCACCGCCGCCTTCAGCGCCCGGTGGTCGCGCTCGTTCTGGTCGGCGTACGTCTCCGCGAACCGTGCCAGGGCCTGGTCGAAGGCGTCGGAGTGGCCCAGGTAGGCGGCGACGGCGATCCGGTCGCCGGAGCGCGCGTGCGCCCGGGCGAGGGTCGCCCCGCACATCCGGCCGAACAGACGCATGACGTCGGGGGTCATCAGCTCGGCCTGCGGTATGGCCTTCCAGTCCCGCAACTGCCGCAGATAGAAGTCGCGTTCACGTCCGTCGAGCCCCTCGACCCGCTCCCAGCCCAGGAACATGTCGCTGGTCGCCTGCATCAGACGCTGTCCGGCGACGACCCGTTCCCCCTGGTTGAGGTGGCTGCTCGCGCCCGCGAACTCCGCGAGCACCGACGGCTGTGCTTCCTTCGCCTGCAGCAGGAGCGGGTCGGTGTCGTCGCGGCCGAGCAGCAGGATGATCCAGCAGCGGGTCCCGACGCTGCCCACCCCGACCACCTTCCGGGCCATGTCGACCACGCGGTACTGCGCCAGGAGGGCCCGTCGGTCGGCGGGCAGCGTCAGCGCATACCGGTCGACCAGCTCCCGCAGCTGGTGTTCCAGTTGCTTGCGCTCGACCCCCGGCATGAGGTCGTCGAGAGGAGTGATCAGGGGCGGGTCGGGCGCGAGCCGCAACTGGCCGTCGACCACCCGGGCCAGCTTCCCCAGGGCCTGGAGGTGGTCGCGGGTGCGGGCCTTGCTGATCGTCTTGGACACCCTCCGCCGCGTACGCGCGTCGAGCTTGGCGGACATCAGGGCGTGCAGATCCTGCGCGTCGATTTGCGAGTACCACACGGCGAGCGTCGGCATCCGGGAGAACTCCCTGATCGACTCACGGTACGAGCGGACGGTCGCGCGCACCACACGGGCCCGCTCCGAGGTCTTGAAGCCGTTGTCGCGCCCTGCGATCACGAGGCTGACCACCAGGCGTTTGACGTCCCACTCCCACGGTCCGGGCAGCGTCTCGTCGAAGTCGTTGACGTCGAACATCAGATGCCGCTCCGGTGAGGCGAGCAGCCGGAAGTTCAACATGTGGGCGTCTCCGCACAGTTGGGCCCGCAGGCCGCTGTCCGGTGTGGCGGCCAGGTCGGTGGCCATGATGGCGGCCGCTCCGCGGAAGAAGCGGAACGGCGACTCGAGCATGCGGCCGTAACGGATCGGCACGAGTTCCTGGAGCCGGCTCGCCGACTGCCGCTCGATCACGTCGACCGGGTCGGGACGGTCCGGCGCGGGGGCGAACTCGGCGTGGTCGGACCGCCGGGTACGCGACCGGCCGGCCCGTCCCAGGGCCGCCCGCTCTCGCGGGGTGAGATGAAGATGCGTGGTCTCGGTCATGGTGAGCTCCTTCCAGGCGCTGAGGACTCTGGGCGCGGCGCGGCGGCACGGCGTCACCCCACCGGTGTGAGGTCGCCTTCCAGGGGTGAGGCCCCGCGGGCTCCGAGGCCGCAGACTGAGGGGCATGGAACCGACGATGCGAGGACAGCGATGGCTGGCCCGTGCGTCCCTGGCATCCGCCGCTGCCGCGGTGCTGGTGCTCGGAGTTTTCGCGGGCGTCAAGACCTTCGCCTTGCTGGGCGTGGGGCTCGCGGGCCTGGCGATCACGGCCGCCGCGGTCTGGTGGATCCTCAGCAGGCGGGGCCTGCCGCGGATCCTCGCGGTGCTGCTCGCCATCTCCGCCCCGGTCTGGGTGCTGGTGGAGTACACCCAGGCCAGACTCACCTGGGTGGCCCTGTTGTCCGGTGGTCTCTGGCTCCTCGCGGCGGGCACGGGCCGTGCGGCCCTCGCCCGGCACAAGGCCCCGGATCCGATGCCGGAGCGCCCGGCCTCCGGGTTCCGCCACCCGGTCCTGATCATGAATCCGCGTTCCGGGGGCGGCAAGGTGGGCCGGTTTTCGCTGCGCGAGCGGGCAGCCGCGCTCGGGGCCGAAGTGGTGCTGCTGGAGGGGAGCGGCGAGATCGACGTGGCCGCCCTCGCCCGCACCTGTGCGGCCGAGGGCGCCGATCTGCTCGGCGTCGCCGGCGGGGACGGTACCCAGGCGCTGGTCGCCGATGTCGCCGCCACCCTCGACCTGCCCTTCCTGGTGATCCCGGCGGGCACCCGCAACCACTTCGCCCTCGATCTGGGCCTGGACCGCGACGATCCGTCGACGGCCCTGGACGCGCTGAACGACGGGGTGGAGCTGCGGGTGGACCTCGGCCGGGCCGGGGGGCGGCCCTTCGTCAACAACGTGTCGTTCGGCGCGTACGCCGAGGTGGTGCAGAGCCCGGCCTACCGGGACGGCAAGTCGCGCACCACCCTCCAGCTGCTGCCCGACCTCCTCGTGGGCCACAAGGGTGCGCGGCTGACGGCGCGTGCCGGGGAGCACGACTTCTCCGACCCGCAGGCCCTGCTCGTGAGCAACAACCCGTACGGCACGAACGACATCGCCGGGCTCGGCCGCCGGACACGGATGGACGGCGGGGTCCTCGGCTGCGTCGGCATCCGGGTCGCCAGCGGCGCGCAGGCCGCGGGGCTGCTGCGCGGCGAGTCGGCCGCCGGACTGACGCGGGCGACGGCCACCACCGTGACCGTCGACGCCGATCAGGAGGAGATCCCGGTCGGCATCGACGGCGAGGCGGTGCGCCTGAGGACCCCCGTGCACTGCGAGGTGCGGCCGGGGGCCCTGCGTGTGGTCGTGCCCCGGCTGCGGCCGGGGCTGTACCGGGAGCGCCCGCGCCTGGACTGGCGTCTGCTCGTCAGGCTCGGGCTGACCTCCGCTACATAGGAGCCCCGTAGACCTTGTGCGCCTGCCGGTGGCCGTACGTGGCCAGCGACCAGATCACCAGGACGTCCAGGGCGATGATGATGGCGGACCAGATCGGGTAGTACGGAGTGAAGAAGAAGTGCTCCATGGCGCTGAGCGCCGCGACGCCGATCCCGACCGCACGGGCCCAGGTGTGGCCGGAGAACAGGCTGAATGCCGCCGCGAGAACCAGCACGCCGGAGAGCATCTGGACCCAGCCGCGGAGGTTGACGTCGAAGTCGAAGGGATAGTCGCTCTGCGATTGGTAGAAGTTGTCGTCGAGGATCGCGGTGAGTCCCGCGATCGCGTGGAACGCGCCGATGATGCCCAATATGCACACCGCGAAGACGACACCGCCGACGGCGACCGGATTGACGCGGGGCTGCGGTTCGGGCGGGTCGGAACGCGACTGGCCCGGTGACATCCGCTCAGTCATGTCGAACCTCCTCCTGGGTGGATCCGGAGCATCCCGCCCGGTGGTGCCCGGCCGGTTCACCCGCAAGGGATGACCCCGGAGGTCCAGGTGATGGCACCGTCACCCGCACAAGGTGATGCCGTCGGCCGTGCTGCCAGGAGAATGGCGGCCGATGGCAGAGCCGTCGCACAGGAGGTGGCGCCATGGGCGGGGCACAGCAAGGCTCGGGGCCCGAACCGGCAGGGACACCACCTGGCGGCGCCGATTTCGAGATCCGCGTCCGGGGCCGGATCGGCGAGGCTTTCCGTTCGGCGTTCGTCGAGATGACGGTGGTGTCGCGCCCGGCCGAGACGGTACTGATGGGTGCGGGGCTCGACCAGGCCGCCCTGTACGGGATCCTCGACCGCATCCAGGCGCTTGGCCTGGAACTCATCGAGGTGCGTCGTTTGCCGGAGGGCGGCGTCTAGAGCGGGACCAGGTAAATGAAGCCGAACGGCCTCTTCCGTAGCCGCTGTGGCGGACCCACGGTGTAGGGATGGTGAATATGCCCTGCACATGGGGAGGTGAGGGGCATGTCCGCGGCGCTGTGCGCGGATCGAGGAAAGGGCTCGTCGAGAGCGGCAGGTGAAGTCCCCGCTCCGAACGGCCAGTTGAGTGTGCTCAGCCGGGAGGCCCACACGGCCGACTCGACGATGACGACCTGCCTGGTGTGGGTCGCGGGCACGTTGGTGCGGATCGCCGGGGAGGTGGGTGATGTCCGCAGCGCGGGTGCGCTGGTGAGCGAGGCGGCCGCGGTGCTCGCGCTGGTGCCCGCGCAGCCGGAGCGGCCGGCGAGGCGGCCCGCGGAGCCACTGACGCGGCGTGAGCTGGTGGTGCTGAGCCGGCTTCGGCAGGAGGTGCCGCTGCGGCAGATCGCCGACGACTTGTACGTCTCGGTGAACACGGTCAAGAGCCACGTGCGCTCCGTGTACCGCAAGCTGGGCGTCAGCTGCCGGGCCGAGGCCGTGCAGCGTGCCCGCACGCTCGGGCTCGTGTAGAGGTCGGCCGGCCGACGGCCGTCACCAAACGCCTTAGGAATCAGAGCAGTTGAAGCTCGCGCGCCCGCCGGACCGCGGCTGATCGCCGGGTCACGGAGAGCTTGCGGTAGACGCTCTTGAGGTGCGTCTTCACCGTGTTCACCGAGAGGTACAGCTCCTCGGCGATCTCCTCGGTGGTCATCATCTGCGCCAGCCGGTTCAGGACGTCGCGCTCCCGGGCGCTGAGTCGCTCGGTGTGCGTCGGCGTGACGGCCGCGAGGGCGAGGCCCGGGCGGACGTTCGTACGCTGCGGTGCGGCGGTGGCGACCTTGTGGCGGGTGGAGTCGAGCAGGGACACGCAGGCCGGCGCGAGGGACCGCAACACGGGCCTGGGCAGCCTGGAGGCGGCCACCACCTCGCCGATCGCGGCGGGCGCCGCGCCATTCTGCTCCGCCGCCGTGGCGAGCCCCGTCGCCAGCGAGCCGACCTCGGAGAGGAAGGCGTCGGGCCGCCCTCCCAATACGGCACCGGCGGCGCGCAGTTCGTGTCTGGCCCGGCCGGGCTCGGCGCGCGCGAGCTCGACCCAGGCGCGCACCAGGTGCAGGGAGGCCTGCGCGCGCTCGGCAACGGCCCAGGTGGGCAGGGAGGGCTGGGTGGCCTGGGCGGCGAGTTCGCCGGCGGCACGGAAACGGCCGCGGAGCGCTTCGAGGAGCGCGAGCTCGACGAGGCAGTCCCGGCGCAGCGCGCCGTTTCCGGCGGCTCCCGCGGCCTTGAGCGCTCCGGTGAGGGAGGCTTCCGCGGCCTTGAGGCTGCCGGACCGCAGTTCGCCGCCGCCGCGGATCGTCAACGTGAGCGCGATGATCTCGGGATGGGGCGTGAGGGATGAGGGGGGCAGATGCGCGAGGGCGGACTGCGCGTCGGCCGCCGCGGCACGCGCCTCCAGGGGGCTCGGGGAGCGCAGCTGTTCCATGCGGATCAGGGCATGGGCCAAGCGGCACCGGGCCGTGCGCTCCTCGTCCGCCGTCAGGTCGGCCAGCAGCCCGCCGGCCAGGTCGAGATACCGGCGGCACAGCTGGTCGTCGTCGCGTGCGCGGGCGACCGCCGCGGCGAGCAGCGCGGGTTCGGGGTCTCCCGTCGCAGGTGGTTCGGGTGGCCGTCCGGTCAGCTCACCCGGCAGCCGCAGCTTGGTGAGGCCGAGCACCTGGCCGATCGCCAGACGGTCCACGATCAGCCGCCCCGTCTGGTCCCAGTCGCCCGCGGCGAGCAGGTGCCGCACGGCGTCGGCCAGCCGTCCGTGCTCCCCGAGCCAGGCCGCGGCACGGCGGTGCAACGGGGCGACCAGGCCGGGCTTCTCGTGGCGCAGGCACATCCGCAGGACGTCGGCGAACATCTGGTGGCAGCGGTACCAGCCGTGGCCGACGGGCTGCAGGAACGAGTTCTCCCGGACGAGCGAGGCGAAGTGCCGACCGGCGTCCTCCCCCGAGAGCTCCACCGCCAGTTCGGCGTTCATCTGGTCGAGCACGCTCGTCGTGAGCAGCAGCCGGCGCATGCCCGCGGGCTGCAGATCGAGCACCTCCTCGACGAGATAACTGGCGATGGCCTCGTCGTCCCCGGCGAAATGTGCCACGAACCGCTCGGGATCGCTCTGCTTCTCCATGGACATCGCGGCGAGGCGCAGTCCCGCGGCCCAGCCGTCCGTACGCCGCCGCAGCGCGCTGACCGTCTGCTTCGGCACGTCGATGCCGTGCTGCGCGAGGAGCGCCGCCGTCTCCTGGTCGTCGAAGGCCAGGTCGCCGGTGCGCAGTTCGGTGACCTCGCTGGTGAGCCGTCCGCGGTGCAGGTGCAGGGGAGGGTCCCGGCGGGCCAGCACGATCAGATGCAGCAGTCCCGGCAGGTGTCGCAGGAGGCTGCTGACGCCCTCCGCGATCGGGGAGCCGGGAGCGGGCTGGAAGTCGTCGAGGACCAGGACGATCTGCTCGCCGCACCTGCTCAGATCGGCGGCGAGCGCCGCCACGAGCAGCGGTTCCGCCTGCTCGCCGTGCGGTTCGGGCAGGTCGAGACCGGCCTCGCGCAGCGTGTTGATCACGCGCGGCCAGAAGACGCAGGACTGCTCGGTCCGTCCGTCGCAGGTGACCCAGGCGAGCGGGCCGGGCAGCCGCCGGCTGTGCGCCCACTCCAGGGCGAGGGCCGTCTTGCCGGCGCCGACGGGGCCCACGATCACCGTCAGCGGTCCGCGGACGCCCCGGGCGAGGCGGTCGGTCAATCGGGGCCTGGGGACGATCCAGGTCGGTACTGCGGGCGCCGTATCGACGGATGAAGGGGCCGGAACGCTGTCATGTGAAGGCGGTGAGTACTCGACCATGGACGGCACCTCGCTCTCGGAGCAAGTGGTGCGGCTCGGCAAGTATGGGGCGCACACGACGGCGTGAACGCGCGGCAGGCGCCATCTCACCCGGGTGAAGTTCCGGGGGAGACGGCGCCTGTCGGAGCGCTCGGTCCGGTGCGGCGGGCCGCTCGGGTCACTTCGGCTGGAGTGCCGCGACCAGTTCCTCCTCCCGGTCCTTGGTGAGGGAGGTGCGGATCACGGAGGGGTTGAAGGGGCGTACGGCGTCACGGACGCGGTCCGGGGTGGAGCGCCGGACGAGGGCGAAGACGGCGGCACGGCCTGGTTCGAGCGTGCCGGCGATCTCCTTGACGAAGGCGTCGTTGATGCCGATGTCGCTGAGCTTTCCCGCGATGGCGCCGGTGGCGGCCCCCACCGCGGCACCGAAGACCGGCATCAGGAAGAGGAGCCCGAACAGCGAGCCCCACAGGGCCCCGCCGGCCGCGCCGGTGGACGTGGTGCCGAACGTCTGGCGCACATGGATCTTGCCGTCCATGGTGCGCCAGGCGAGCGCCGCGTCCTCCAGGTCGAGCAGTTCCTGGCGGGCCAGTTCCTTGGAGAGCCGCAGAACTCCTTCCGCCTTCTCCTTGTCCGCGAATCCGAGCACGACGAGATCGGCCATCAGGACCTCCTGCGTTGGTTGCGGGTCGTCGGGTCCGGCCGTACCTGGGGTGTGACCGGGTCGCCCAACTTCTGTGCCATTGCGGTGAGTGCGGTCAGGACGGGGGCCAGTGCCTCGTCGGTGAGGAAACCCTCGGCGACGGGTACGGCACCGGCGTCACGGAGGGCCTTGCGCAGGTACTTGGCCCAGATGTGCTCCAGCAGGACGAAGGCCGCCGCGGCCCCCGGGTCGAGGGACTCGCCCATCTCCCTGATCTCGTCCAGGGTGAGCCCGAAGGCATTCCCCCCGGCCAGGCTCGGGTAGGCCTCCTCCGCGCCCCGGACCTCCTCGGCCGTGATGCCGAGCAGCGCGGCCACCGTCTCGCCCATCCCTTCCGCCTGGAAGTCGAGGGAGAACAGATTGCCGTCGGGTTCCTTGCGGACGAAGAGCATGTCGAGGACGCGGATCTGTCCGTTCGCCTCGAGAATCGCCAACTCCTCGATGATCCGTCCCTCGAACTTGGCGTCGGGGCCGAACTCGACCGTCAGGAGTTGTACCGGTCCGATCCCAGCCATCGTGTCTCCTCTCGGGGGATTGCCGCTGTCACGTCCGTCATCACAGCGTCGACCCCCGGGGTGGCGCGTCACCCGCCGCAGGTGAAGGAAGCGGGCGCGGACGCCCTGACGGTGGGGGGCGGAGGTGCCACGCCCATGACGCAGCCACAGACACCAGAGGGTCACAGCCAGAGCAGCGCCACCGAGTCCGAGCTCGAGCGCCTGCGCGCCGAGGTCGACCGACTGCGGGACCGCTCGGGCACCGAGCGGCGGCGGCGGGTTCGTCTGCTGGCCGTCCGGCGTGCCGTCGCCGCCGTACTGATCGCCCTGGTCGCCGTCCTCGCGGTCACCTCGATCGTGGGGGTGTGGGGGTCGCGGACCACCCTCGACACCGACCGCTGGATCGCCACGGTGGGGCCGCTGCCCGAGGACCCCGACGTCAACGCCGCCGTCTCCACGTATCTGACGCGCGAGATCTTCGATCAGCTGGACGTCGAGCAGCGGCTGGCCGACGCCCTGCCCCCGCGCGCCTCCTTCCTCGCGGCGCCGGTCACCGGGGCGGTCCACGACCATGTGCGGGACTCGATCTCCAAGCTCATCGCCAACGACCGGTTCCAGGAGCTGTGGCGCGCGACGAACCGCCGCGCCCACGAGCGGATCGTCGAAGTGCTGGAGAAGCGCAACGAGAACGTCAGGGTGGACGGCGACACGGTCACCCTGAACCTGCTGCCGGTGGTCAACAACGTCCTGCGGTCCCTGGAGGAGCGACTGCCCACCATGTTCGGCAAGAAGCTGGACCTGCCGCCCCTCTCCTCCGGCGAGATCCCGCCGGGCCTGCACGACCGCATCGAGACGGCGCTCGACGTGTCACTGCCCGAGAACTTCGCGCAGATCCGGATCTACAACCGGAACGAGCTGGGCCAACTGCAGGAGGCCGTCCTGCTGTTCAAACGTGCCGTGGTCGGCCTGGTGATCGCCGTGCCGCTGCTGCTCGGACTCGCCCTGTGGATCTCCCCCCGGCGCCGGCGCACCCTCCTCCAGCTCGGACTGTGGCTGGTGGTGACCGTCACCGTGCTGACGGCCGTGCTGCGGGCGGTCCGCGACCAACTGCTCGGGCAGGTGCCGGACGGCGTCTACCGCGACGGCGCGCGCGCCGCGATGTGGACCGTGTTCGAGACCCTGCGTGACCGCGGCGACCAGCTGCTGTGGCTGGGTGTCGGCATCGCCGTGCTGGCGTACCTGGTGGGACCGGGGCGCCTGCCCAAGGCGCTGCGCCGGTACGCGGCGCAGGGCGCGCGGGCCACGGGGCACGTCCTGTCCAAGGCGGGCGACCGGGTGGACGGTACGCGGGTGCGGCCGTGGCTGGCGCACCACGCCGACGTGCTGCGGGTGGCCGGCGTCGTCGTGGCGGCCCTGATCGCCCTGGTGCTGTCGTCGTGGACGGCGTTGTTCGTGGTCGGCGCGCTGCTGGCCGCGTACGCGATCGGGCTGACCCTTGTCGTCCGCGCGGAAGGCGTGTCGCCCGAAGACACAGGCGCGGAAGGCACCGGCGGGGAAGGCACAGGCGGGGAAGGCTCACCCCGCGAAGGTGAGGCGGGGCGTCAGGCCCCCGCGAAGACTGGCGCATCCGGTTGACCGAGGCAGGGAGACGCGCATGAAGACGCGGACGCACGCCGGGCGGATCGGACCGATCGGTGACGGCAGCGCACGGTCGCGCCTATGGGGCCCGTATCTGAGCGAACGGCAATGGGGCACGGTCCGAGAGGACTACAGCCCAGGCGGTGACGCCTGGTCCTACTTCCCCCACGAACACGCGCGTTCACGCGCCTACCGGTGGGGCGAGGACGGTCTCGGCGGCATCTGCGACGACAAGCAGCGCCTGTGCCTGGCCCTCGCTCTGTGGAACGGCCGCGACCCGATCCTCAAGGAGCGCGCCTTCGGACTCACCAACGGCGAGGGCAACCACGGCGAGGACGTCAAGGAGTACTACTTCTACCTCGACAGCACCCCCAGCCACTCCTACCTGCGGTATCTCTACAAGTACCCGCAGGCGGAGTTCCCGTACAACGACCTCGTGTCCGTCAACCGGGACCGCACGCGCCAGGAGTTCGAGTACGAGCTCATGGACACCGGAGTGTTCGACGACGACCGGTACTTCGACGTCACGGTGGAGTACGCCAAGGCGGACCACGACGACATCCTGATGCGGATCACCGTCGACAACCGCGGCCCCGAAGAGGCGAGCCTGCACGTCCTGCCGACGCTGTGGTTCCGCAACACCTGGTCCTGGGGCGAGCAGCACGACGAGCGGGGCGGGCCACGGCTGCGGGCCGTCGAGGGGCCGCACCCGACGATCCGGGCCGACCACCCCGAGCTCGGCAGCTACGACCTGCGGTGCGCCGACGGGGTGCCGCTGCTGTTCACGGAGAACGAGACCGACAACGAACGTTGCTTCGGCTCGCCCAACGCCTCTCCCTACGTCAAGAACGCCATCGGCCGGTACGTCGTCGACGGGGAGGAAAGCGCCGTCAACCCGGCGCGTGAGGGCACCAAGGCCGCCGCCCACCACACGCTCGACGTCCCCGCGGGAGGGTCACGGACACTGCGGCTGCGCCTTGGCCCCGCGGACGCGAGGCTTTCCCTGTCGCGCGGCTTCGACACGGTCTTCACCGACCGCATCGCCGAAGCCGACGCGTTCTACGGCGAGTTGACGCCCGAGCGGGCGAGTGAGGACGAGGCACGCGTGCTGCGCCAGGCCCTGTCCGGCATGCTCTGGTCCAAGCAGTACTACGGCTTCGACCTGGAAAAGTGGCTGGCCGAGCACGAGTTGACCCCGTGGAGCCCCCCGCGCCCGGGGATGCGCAACCAGGAGTGGTTCCACATGGTGAGCGACGACATCGTCTCCATGCCGGACAAATGGGAATACCCCTGGTTCGCAGCCTGGGACCTGGCGTTCCACGCCGTGGGCCTGTCGGTCGTCGACGTCGGCTTCGCCAAGGAGCAACTCGAACTACTGCTGCGCGACGCCTACTTGCACCCCAACGGACAGATCCCCGCGTACGAGTGGAACTTCGGCGACGTCAATCCGCCCGTGCATGCCTGGGCCGCGTACTTCGTGTACACGATGGAGAAGGGAACGACCGGCCAGGCCGACCGGGCCTTCCTGGAACGCACCTTCCAGAAGCTGCTCACGAACTTCACCTGGTGGGTCAACCGCAAGGACCCCGGCGGCCGCAACATCTTCCAGGGCGGCTTCCTCGGCCTCGACAACATCGGCGTCTTCGACCGCAGCGCCCCCCTGCCCACCGGCGGCACCCTGGAACAGGCGGACGGCACCGCGTGGATGGCGCTGTACTGCCAGTCGATGCTTCAGATCGCGATGGAGCTCGTCGAACTCAACCCGGCCTACGAAGACCTGGTCCTGAAGTTCGTCGAGCACTACCTGTGGATCGCGGCGTCGATGGACCGGGTCGGTGACCTGCACGACGAGCTGTGGGACGAGGAGGACGGGTTCTACTACGACGTGCTGCGGCTGCCCGACGGGCAGGCGGTGCGGCTGAAGGTGCGCTCCATGGTGGGGCTGCTGCCGCTGTGTGCGTCGACCGTCTTCCAGCCCGATCAGCTCGAGCGCATCTCCGGTCTCGGCGACCGGTTGCGGCGGTTCGCCGAGCGCCACCCCTCGCTGTCCGTGACGATGACCGCGGCGCAGTCCGGCACCGCCGGCGGCCCGCGGCTGCTGTCCGTCCTGGACGAGAAGAAACTGGTGCGCGTGCTCGCCCGGCTCCTGTCCGAGGATGAGTTCCTGAGCCCTTACGGGGTCAGGGCGCTCTCCCGCCATCACGCCGAGCACCCGTACACGTTCTGGGTGCACGGCGAGGAGTACAAGGTCGGCTATCTGCCCGCCGAGTCGGACACCGGCATGTTCGGCGGCAACTCCAACTGGCGCGGCCCGGTCTGGATGCCGATGAACGCGCTCATCATCCGGGGGCTGCTCAACCTCTACGGCTTCTACGGCGACGACTTCACCGTCGAGTGCCCGACCGGCTCGGGAGTGCGCAAGAACCTGTACGAGGTCGCCGAGGACATCACCGGACGGCTCGCCCGGATCTTCCTGAGCGGCGACGACGGACGGCGTCCCGTGTACGGAGGCCAGCGGAAGTTCACGGACGACCCCCACTGGCGGGACCTGATCTCCTTCTACGAGTACTTCCACGGCGACAACGGCGCCGGACTCGGTGCTTCGCACCAGACGGGCTGGACCGGCCTGGTCGCGGCTCTCATGAAGGTGTTCGGCACGCTCGGCCCTGACGACTTCCGTTCCGGCTCAGGCAGGAGGCAGAACCCATGACCCAGTTGCCCGCGCAACCCGTCGTGCACGAGGTCAACACCCGCGTATGGCTGAGGGAGACCGCCCTGCGCACCGGCGGCCCGGCCGATCTGGCGGACGTGCCAAAGGAGGTCTGGGACGAGATCACGCCCACCGGTGTCGACGCCGTCTGGCTGATGGGCGTGTGGGAGCGCAGCCCGCGGGGGCGCGCCATCGCCCTGCAGGACCCGGCGCTGCGCGGCGCGTTCGCCGAGGCCGTCCCGGGCATCGGCGAGGAGGACATCGCCGGGTCGCCGTACTGCATCCGCCGCTACGAGGTCGACGCGGCGCTCGGCGGCCCCGCGGGGCTGGCCGCGGCCCGCACCGAACTCGACCGCAGGGGAGTCGGACTGCTGCTCGACTACGTGCCCAACCACGTGGCTCCGGACAGCCCTTGGGTGGACGAGCACCCCGAGTACTTCGTGCAGGGGGACGCCGAGGACGCCCGGCGTGATCCGGCCGGGTTCCTCGACACCGGGCGTGCCGTGCTCGCCCGGGGTCGCGACCCGTTCTTCCCGCCCTGGCCGGACGTGGTGCAGCTGAACGCCTTCGCCCCCGCCCTGCGACAGGCGACCGCCGAGGTGCTGGACGGCATCGGCCGTATCTGCGACGGGGTGCGCTGCGACATGGCGATGCTGATGATGAACGACGTCTTCGCGCGGACATGGGGTGAGCGGGCGGGGCCTGTGCCGCAGGAGGACTTCTGGCCCGAGGTGATGGCCGCCGTCCGCCGTCACCACCCCCACATGCTCTTCGCCGCCGAGGCGTACTGGGACCTCGAATGGCCCCTGCAGCAGCAGGGGTTCGACTTCTGCTACGACAAGCGTCTGTACGACCGGGTGCTGAACGAGAGCGCCGAGTCGGTGCGGGCGCACCTGCGGGCCGACGAGCCGTACCAGCGTGGACTCGTCCGGTTCCTGGAGAACCACGACGAGCCGCGGGCCGCGCGGACACTGCCCATGGCCAAGGAGCGGGCGGCGGCCGTCCTGATCGCCACACTGCCCGGCGCGACGCTGTGGCACGAGGGCCAGTTCACCGGGCGCCGCGTGCACCTGCCGGTCTTCCTCGACCGCCGTCCCGAAGAGCCGGCGGACCCTTCCCTGAAGGCGTTCTACGAGCGGCTGCTCTCGAGCGTGCACCGCAGCGGCATGCGGACGGGACGCTGGCAGCTCCTGGACGGCGACGGCTGGCCCGACAACGACTCGGGCCGTGATCTGATCGCCTCGTGCTGGTCCGGCGAGGCCGGGCGGTTCCTGACCGTGGTGAACCTCTCGGAACACCCGGCGCAGGCACGCATCCGGCTGCCCTGGAGTGAACTGGGGCAAGGGGCATGCGAGTTGGTCGGGCTGCTCGACGCCGAGCGGTACGAGCGTTCGGGTGCGGAGCTGACGGCGAGCGGGCTGTACGTCGACGTTCCTCCGTGGGGCACGCATCTGCTCTCGGTCGTCGCGGCGGGCTGACCTCGCTCAGCTCTCGTCTCCGGCCGGCAGGTCCGGCGGGGCCCAGTCCGCGCCGCTCTCCGCGCGGAAGGCCTCCACCGCGCCCTCCACGGTCGGGTAGAAGCGGTGCGCGTGGAAGGTACGGGCCAGCCCGTAGCGCTCGACCTTCTGCCGCACCGGGTCCTTGAGCTCGGCGAAGACCAGGTCCACGCCCAGCTCCCGGAGGGCCGCGTCCAACTCCTCCAGGACGTCCGCCGCCGTGGTGTCCACGTCGGTCACCGGCTCCGCCGCGATCAGCACGCGCCGCGGAGCCGTTTCGGCATGCGTGTACCGCAGGACCTCTTCGCGGAACGACTTGGCGTTGGCGAAGAACAGCGGCGCGTCGAAGCGGATGATCACCAGTCCCGGCAGCCGTCGGGCGGTCGGGTGCGACCGTACGTCGTGATAGCCCTCCAGGCCGGACACGCGCCCCAGCACGGTGCTGTAGGGCCACCAGGCGCGCCGGAAGACGTTCAGGATGGACAGGCCCACCGCGACCGCGATCCCCGGCAGGACACCGAGCAGCGCCACTCCGAGGAACGCCGCGATGCACAGCCAGAACTCCGCCTTGCGTTGACGCCACAGCCGCGTCGTGCCCGCGAGGTCGGCCAGTGAGAGCGAGGCCGTGATGACCACCGCGGCGAGCGCGGGCTGCGGCAGGTCGCGGAACAGCCCCGGCAGCAGCACGAGCATGAGGACGATCAGGCCCGCGCCGACCAGCCCGGTGAGCTGCGTCTTGGCCCCGGCCCGCTCGGCGACGGCCGTACGGGAGCCGCTGGTGCTCACGGGGAAACCCTGGAACAGGCCCGCGGCCATGTTCGCCGTGCCGATCGCGATCATCTCGTCGTTGCCGCGCACCTGCTGACCGCTGCGGGCCGCGAAGGCGGACGCGTTGGAGATGGTGTCGGCCAGGGACACCAGGGCGATGCCCACCGCGCCGACGAACAGCGGGCCCAGATCGTCCCAGCCGATCTGCGGGACCGTGAACGGCGGCAGTCCCTCGGGGAGCCGGCCGACGGTCTTCACGCCGTGCTCGTCCAGTTCGAGGACGACGGAAGCGGTGATGGCCAGCACGACCATGACGAGGACGGCCGGGATCTTCGGCATCAGCCGTTGCAGCAGCAGGATCACCAGGATGCAGCCGCCGCCGACCGCGAGGGCGGCCGGCTCCGTCGAGCCCTTCGCGATCCCCCGGACGAAGGCCTCGACCTCGTCGATCAGACCGTCGCCGTCGGTCGAGAAGCCGAACAGCTTGGGCAACTGCCCGATGAGGATGGTCAGGGCCAGGCCGTTCATATAGCCGATCATGGTGGGCCTGGAGATGAGGTCGGCGACGAAACCGAGCCGCGCCACCCCCGCGAGAAGCGTGATCGCGCCGACCATCAGGGCGAGCGCCGAGGCCAGCGCGACCGCGCGTCCACTGTCTCCGTCCGCGACGAGCAGGGGCAGGACCGTCGCGGCGATCATCGGGCCGAGCGAGGAGTCGGGGCCGAGGACCAGGACGCGCGAGGGGCCTGCGACGGCGTACGCGAGCAGACACAGCACGGAGGTGTACAGGCCGGTGATCGGCGGCAGGCCGGCCAGCTCGGCGTACGCCATGCCCTGTGGCACGAGCAGTGTGCTCAGCACAATGCCCGCGACCACGTCCTTGAGCAGCCACTCCTTGCGGTAGCTCCGCAGCGTCCTGACCCCTGGCGGCGTCCCGCGCACATGCACCGGTTCCTCACCCCCGCCCGGCGCATGGGTGCGCCCGTCCGTCACTCATGGGCCGCCCCGGTCAGTAGACGGTGTCCTTCTTCACCACGCACAGGCCCCAGATGATGAACCCGTCCATCGCGATCAGGGTGATGGACCAGAGGGGGTGGTAGGGCAGGGACAGGAAGCTGGCGATGATCATCAGTGAGGTGATGACGATGCCCGTCATCCTGGCCCAGGTCGCGGCCACGAACAGGCCGAAGCTGACGACCACGGCAACGGTGCCGATGGCCATGTGGATCCAGCCCCAGCTCGTCAGGTCGAACTCGAAGGTGTAGCCGGGGGTGCGCAGGAAGACGTCGTCCTCGAGGGCGGCCATCAGACCCCGGCAGAAGTCCATGGATCCGGAGAGGAACAACAACACCCCCGCGAAGATGGTCAGACCGGCGGCCGCCGTCTGTTTGGTGCTGGGGGGATGGTGCTGGGTCGTCGAGGCGGTCATGACAGGACCTCCGTACCGAGGGTGCCGGTTGCACCGCGTTGCCCTGAGTGTTGCCCCCGACCGGGGCCCCCGGTCGTCACCCTCCGAGGGTGACGCCGCGCGGCAGGCCTCCCACGAGGCTGGCCGACGCCGACCCGCCCATGGGAGGCACCCGCCAACGGGAGGCCCCCGTCAACGGGAGGCAACAGGAGGCGAGGCGATGTCCGTGCCGTCCAGCCCAGAGGGAGCACACGCCCGGCAGAAGAAGAGTGCCGGGCCGCGTCAGGTGCTGGTGCCGCTGGCCCTGGCGCAGTTCATCTGCAGCTTCGCGGGCTCGAACATGACGGTCATGATCCAGGACATCAGCGAGGACCTGGACACGACGGTGCAGGGCGTGCAGACCGCCATCACCATCTTCCTGCTGGTCATGGCGGCGCTGATGATTCCGGGCGGCATCCTGACCGACCGTTACGGCCGCAAGCGCTGTCTCCTCGTCGGCCTGGCCGTGTACGGAATCGGCGCCCTCCTCAGCGCGGTGGCACCCGGCCTCGGCATCCTCATCCTGGGCAACTCGATCCTGGAGGGTGTCGGCACCGCCCTGCTCATCCCACCCGTCTACATCCTCACCACGCTCCTGTTCACCAACACGGCCGACCGCGCCCGTGCCTTCGGGGCGATCATGGCGATGGGCGGCGTCGGTGCGGCCGCGGGCCCGCTGATCGGCGGCCTCATCACCTCGGCGATCAGCTGGCGGGCGGCCTTCGTCTTCCAGGCCCTGGTGGTCGCGGTGATCTTCATCCTGGCCCGCCGCATCGAAGACCCCGTCCCGCCGGACCCCGACCGCGTCTTCGACACCGGCGGCGCGGTGCTGTCCGCCACCGGTCTTGTCCTCGTCGTCATGGGGATACTCGCCGCCGACGAGAACGGCTGGCTGATGGGGGTCCTGCTGCTGGTCGGCGTGGCGGTGCTGGTGGCCTTCTTCCGCTGGGTACGGGCGAAGGAGCGCGCCGGCTCCCAACCGCTCCTGCGCACCGCGCTGTTCCACGACCGCACGTCCAACCTCGGTCTGATCACGCAGCACACCCAGTGGCTGATGCTCATGGGAGTGTCGTTCGTGGTGGCCGCGTACCTCCAGGTCGTCCGCGGGTACGACGCGATCGGTACCGGCGTGATCTTCAGCGCCTCCACCCTGGGCCTGCTCGTGTCCTCGCTCGCCGCCGCGAGCCTCGCGAGGCGGCGTGAGCAACGCACGCTCATGATGGCCGGGTTCGCCGTGACGGTCTGCGGCATCGGAGTGCTGCTCACCCTGTCTCAGGGAGACCCGAGCGCCTGGCACTTCGTCCCCGGGCTGCTGCTTGTCGGGCTGGGGATGGGGGTGATGCTGACGCCCTCGGTCAACGTGGTGCAGTCGAGCTTCCCCGAGGATCAGCAGGGGGAGATCTCCGGGCTCTCGCGCAGTGTGTCCAACCTCGGCTCGTCGGTGGGCACCGCGATCGCGGGCACCATCCTCGTCGCGGAACCGGCCGCGGGACCGTACGCCGTGGCTCTCGTGGTCCTGGCCGTCGTCGGGCTCGGCGGATTCGGGGCCGCCGCCATGCTGCCCCGGAAGCCGGCCCCCACCCGGCACGGGTGAGGGCGCGTGGACCGGCCCCGCGGGCGGGGTGGGTCAAAGCCAGTCGTAGCGCACCGTGCTGGCGACCAGCAGGTCCTGGACGGACGCGCGGCGTCGGCTGAGCGGGATCCAGTACAACCCCAGCGGGAACGTGACGCACAGGGCCGCACGCACCAGGGAGCGCGGCAGCCCGAGAAGCGTGCCGGCGCGATCGGTGACGCGCAGCCCCATCAGCCGGTCTCCCACCGTGCGCCCGATGGCGGCCCACGAGCAGCCGAAGTACAGGACGGCCAGGGTCCAACCCGAAAGGCCGGTGAGCCAGGCGGGAAGGTCGGGGAACCGGAACGGCGGCCCGGTGAGCAGCAGTCGCACACAGCCTGCGCCCGCCTGCACCGCGAGGCCGATGGCGGCCAGGACCAGCACGTCGAGTATCGCCGCGACCCCGCGTGAGACGAGTCCGGCCTGCTCGGGTCCGGCCCCGGCCTGCTCGGGTCCGGCGCCGACCCGCGATTCGGTCACTGCTGGGGCCCTGGTGGAGGACCGGCGCCGTTGACCCGCGGCGGCCCGGCACGCCGGAGCAGCCGGTCGCTGAACCGGTTGATGCCCCGGTCGCCGCGCCTGCCGAGCAGACGCACCGCGTCGGCGGTCTCCGCGGCCATCCCGCCCCCGGTGTCGCGGATGACCCGCCCGAGATCCATCTCTGACAGCACGTCACGGGTGAGTCCCACCAGGTCGATCCGCAGGATCACCGCGTCGACGTCGACCCGGCCCGCGACCCGGTCCACGTCCACCCGGCCCGCGACCCGCTCCACATCGACCCGGTCCGCGACGCGGTCCACGTCGACGCGGTCGGCCACGCGGTTCACGTCGATACGGTCGGCGACGCTCTCCACGTCCACCCGGGCGACGACCCGGCGTACGTCGACCCGGTCCGCGACGCTGTCCACGTCGACCCGTTCGGCGATCCGCCCCACGTCGATCCGGTCGGCGATCCGGTTCACGTCGACGCGGGACACGAGGGCGTCCAGGTCGATGCGGTCGAGAACCGCTCCCGCCAGCACGCGGACGACTGTGCCCGCTGCCTCATCCACGATGCCGAGCACACTCCGTGCCCGCCGGGTGACGAACGCCACCGGGCCCCATGCGTCTTCTTCAGCCATCCGGTGAGCGCAGCGGTAATCGGCGGCCCTGACATCCTCCGCCGCGGGTGAGTCACCCCCGGCGGAAGGTCCATCAGTAGTGCGGCACGACGACGACCGGGCATTTGGCGTGGTGGATCGCGGCGTGCGCGGCCGATCCGAGGTGCGGTCCGACCGGGACACGGCGACCGATGACCAGCAGGCAGGCCGCCGAGGCCGCCTTGACCAGATGGTGGCCCGCAAGACCGTGCACGAGGAGGTCGGTGACCTGCGTCCCGGGGAACTTCCGCCGCCAAGGCGCGAGTTCGGCCGCCAGTTGCTGCTCCTTCTCCGGCATGGGGTCGATGGCGTCGGCCGAGGGGACCAGGGGGGCGGTCCAGACGTGCACGACATGGAGCGGTGCCTGGCGGGACGCCGCCGCGTCGAAGGCGTACTCGAGCAGCTCGTCGCCGGGGCGGGCCAGGTCGATGCCGAGCACGACCGGGTGGTCCGGGGCGTCCGTCGGACCCTGGTGGGTGTTCTCGACGCGGTGCCCCGCTCCCACCAGAGCGGTGGGGCAGGAGGCACGTGCCGCGACCGCCTGTGCGACCGAGCCGACCAGCGCTCCCATGATCGCGCCCGCGCCGCGCGAGCCGACCACGAGCAGGGACGACGAACTGGCCGCCGCGAGAAGCGCGCCCACCGGTGACCCGATGACCTCCTCGTCGAGGATCCGCAGGGTGGGATGGGTGTCCGACAGGCGCAGGACGGCGCGGCCGAGTGCGCCGCGGTCGTACGGGGTGTCGGTCTCCGGCAGGCGGCTGCGCTCGGGCGAGGGGGCACTGGCGTGGACGAGGTGGAGGGGCACGTCGCGGCGCAGGGCTTCGTGGGCTGCCCAGTCGGCGGCGTCCAGGCTCGCGGGTGAGCCGTCGACGCCGGCGGTGATGGTCTGCTGCATGGACATGGTGCGCACCTCTGCGTTGCGATCGGGGCGTGGCGGGAGGAGCGGGTGTCGGCCATGGTCTGGCGGACGGCAGCGGCGCGGACGGCGTGGTGGCAGTGCCGTCGTGGGGCAGACGCAAAGTTCCCGGGCGGGTCGGGGCCAAACGTGGCCGACGGCCCAAGAGGCGCGCTCGCTTACATGCCACCAGCTCCGGCGTGCCCCCGGCGGTCCCACATCACCGCATCGCCGTACTGCCGCGTCACGGCTTGGCCGTACGGCCTCCCATGGCCGCGTCGACTTCCGGTCGGTGCGGGTGACCACTGTGGCCGGTAGACATCTGTTCGACGTTCTTGACCGGATCTATGGTGACGGAAGCCCCAGACCTCGGCGTTCTGTCTTTCTGTGCTGTTTTCAACCGACAGTGGGAGAGCCTGGATGTCACGTCTCCGGAAGCGGGCGGCCGACGGCAGCAGAGGAGCCGCGGCATGAACATCCTGGTCGGATACGCCGGGGTGCACGGCTCCACCCACGGCATCGCCGAACGCCTCTCGACCCGGCTCGCGGAGTGCGGGCACATCGCGGTCATCGTGCCGCTGGTGGCGGAACAGAGGACCGGAGGCTACGACGCGTTCGTGCTGGGCAGCGCCGTGCACCAGGGCGCCTGGCTGCCGCAGGCCACCGACTTCATCCGCAGCCACCCCAGCACCTTGGCCACGCATCCCACATGGCTCTACAGCGTCGGCGTGCCGGCCCACGCGGGTCAGTGGCCCGGCCGTCGCCGCGCCGAGCCCCGGCAGCTCGCGGGGATCCGCTCCCTCATCCGACCCCGGGAGCACCAGATGCTGGCGGGGGCCGTCCACCGCGATCACGTCCCGCGGTGGCGGCATCTGGCCTTCCGGGCGCGCGGCGGACGGTACGGCGACCACCGGGACTGGAAGGCCGTCGACACATGGGCGGAACAAATCCACCGCAGGCTCGTCCTCGCCGACAGCTCCGACACGGGCCTGTGACGTCGCGGGCCACGACCGATAGAGGCGGCTCCGGCCCGCCCGCCTCCGACGTGCGCACGGACTCCGTCCTGGGCGGCACACGCAGCCTCCTTGAGGCGGTCCTGCGCGAACTCAACCAGGGCCTGCACAGCCATCGGGCCAAGGCGACGCCATTAACACGGAAGCGGCCGGGGCGACAACAGGGCTGACACCAGCGGCAGTTGACGGCGTTGTGGCGTCCGCCGCCATTCTGCCCCGGTCACGGTGGCTCCTACGGTTGCCCGCACCCCAGCGTCCAGGCCCGCAGCAGGCGGCGTGGACGAGCCCTGGGGACGCGTGATCCGCACCGGAGACCGCGCCGCCCTCCGTCGGGAGCCGCCATGCCGTCGTACGAGAGACGCCTCGATCCGCAGCCGTCCGCGGGATGCCCTCCCCGCGTGACACGAAGGGCGGGGAAGTGGCGCAGGGCCCTGGGGCGCGTGACCACGGTGGTCGGCCTGCTCGTGACCGCCGCGGTGCTCGCGCCCGCGCCCTCGGCGCAGGCGGCCGCGGCCCTGGAGAAAGTCGGCACCTTCGGTGCCAACCCCGGCGCTTTGAACATGTACGTGTACCGGCCGGCGACCCTGACGGCGAACCCCGCCGTGGTGGTGGCCATGCACGGCTGCAGCCAGAGCGCGCAGCTCTACGCCGACAACGCCGGCCTGACGACATTCGCGGACCGGCACGGCTTCCTGCTCGTCTTCCCCGAGCAGACCTCCGCCAACAACAGCAGCAAGTGCTTCAACTGGTTCCAGCCCGGGGACACGCGACGCGGACAGGGCGAGGCCGCCTCGATCCGTCAGATGGTCAGCCACGTCGCTTCCGCCTACGGCGCCGATGGCGAACGGACCTATGCCACCGGCCTGTCGGCCGGCGGCGCCATGACGTCCGTGATGCTCGCCGCCTACCCCGACGTGTTCGAGGCGGGCGCCGTCGTCGCGGGCCTCCCGTACGGCTGCGCCGACGACGTGCTCTCCGCGTACAGCTGCATGAACCCCGGCGTCGACCGGACCCCCTCGGCCTGGGCCGGGGCCGTGCGTGACGCCAACCCCGGCTATACGGGGCCCTGGCCGAGGGTGGCGATCTGGCACGGGGACAACGACCCCACTGTCGCCAAGAGGAACGCCGACGAACTGCGTGACCAGTGGACGGCCGTCCACGGCCTGGACCAGAGCCCGGACCGCACCTCCACCATCGGCCCCAACTCGACCCGCAGGGAGCAGTACCTCGGTGCGGAAGGGTCCGTCGCAGTGGAGGTCGACCGGGTTCCCTCCATCGGCCACGGCACCCCGGTCGACCCGGGAACAGGCGCGACCCAGTGCGGCGCGACCGGGACGGCCAACTTCATCGACTCCATCTGCTCCAGCCACTGGATCACCGGCTTCTTCGGCCTGGACGGCTCCGCCCCCGACCCCGGCGGACTGCCCGCTCCGAGCGGTCTGGCCGCGACCGGCGCGACCGACACATCCGTCACCTTGAACTGGAACGGCGTCACCGGCGCCGCTTCCTACGCCGTCTACCGGGACGGCACCCGTGTCGCCACACCGACCGGCCCGCCGTTCACGGACACCGGCCTCACGCCCGGCACCGGCCACACCTACAGCGTGGCCGCCCGCGACGCGGACGGGACGGAAGGGGCGAGATCACCCCAGGTCACCGCCTCCACCACGGGCGCCGCGGCCAAGTGCTGGACCGCCAACAATTACCAGCATGTCCAGGCCGGGCGCGCCACCACCAGCGGCGGCCACACCTACGCCAAGGGCTCGAACCAGAACATGGGTCTCTACAACGTCGCCGTCACGCACACCTTGAAGGAGTCACCGGTCGGCCACTACGTCATCGCCGACGGCACCTGCCCCTGAGACCGCCGCCGCTCCGCGCAGCCGCCGTACGCACACACGCCCACCGGAGGAAGCCGTGCCCGCCGTAGATCCGCCCAGACGCATGTCCCGTGTGCCCCGCCTGCCCCTTCGGAGGCGCCCGGCCCGGTCGTTCCGCGGCGCCCTCGCCCTGACGACGCTGCTGGTCACGCTCGGCGCGGTCCCGGCCGCCGCCGGACAGCCCGAAGGAACCGGAGCCGGAGCCGGCGGGGGGCACTGTGCGTCGTCGGCGAAGCTGAAGGTGCCGGGCGCCGAACGCCAGAAGACCTCCTGCCTGGCGGAGTTGACCACCGCGGGGACGGTCTCCTCGGGCCACACCGATCCGGCGGACTACGCGGGGCTGACCCCCACCGGGCTCGCCACACCGCGCGGTGTGCCCGGCATCCAGATCGACGGCTACTTCCCCGACAGCTCGGCGACCAACACCAACCACGACTGGCAGCACGACGCGCAGTTCGTCATCCGCCTGCCCGACCGCTGGAACGGCGGCCTGGTCGTCGCGGGCACACCCGGGGTCCGTGAGCAGTACGCCAACGACCGCGCGATCGGCGACTGGGTGCTCTCCCGGGGCTACGCCTTCGCCTCGACCGACAAGGGCAACACCGGCGCCGCCTTCCACCGGGACGGGGCCCGGCCGGGCGACGCGATCGCCGAATGGAACGAGCGCGTCACCCAGCTCACCCGTGCGACGAAGACCGTGGTCGCGCAGCGGTACCACCGCCCCGCCGCACGCACGCTGGCCACCGGCATGTCCAACGGCGGGTACCTGGTGCGCTGGCAGTTGGAGAACCATCCCGAGCTCTACGACGGGGGAGTGGACTGGGAAGGCACGTTGTGGCGGTCCGAGGGGCCGAACCTGCTCGACTTCCTGCCGCCCGCCCTGCGCGCCTATCCGACGTACGCGCAGGGAGGCGAGGCAGCGGACAAGGCCCGTCAGGAGATGCTCGCCGCCGGTTTCCCGGCCGGTTCGGAGTTCCTGTGGCCCTATCACCACCAGGTCTACTGGGACTTGACCCAGCGGATCTACCGCGAGGAACTCGACCCCGGATACGACGGCGCGACCGAGGCCGGAACCCCCTTCTGCGCACCGGGGACACCGGCGTGCGACGCCGACTACGCGTACGCGTCCCGGCCACGGGAAGTCCGCGAGGCCGTGCGGAAGATCGCCCTGACCGGACGCATCGGCAAACCGCTGATCACCGTGCACGGCACCCTCGACGTCCAGTTGCCCATCAGCAAGGACTCGGACGTCTACGCGAAGATGGTGCGCGACGCCGGCCGTGGCGGTCTGTTCCGCTACTACCGCATCGAGGACGGCACGCACGTCGACTCCCTCGTCGACACCTACCCCGACAGACTGCGGCCCCTGGTGCCCTGCCACCGCTCCGCCTTCGAGGCGATGGAGGACTGGACAGGCCGCGGCAAGCAGCCCCCGCCCAGCCGGACCGTGCCGCGTCCGGGCACCGCCGACCCGGCGTCGCTGCTCGCCCGCTGCCCTCTTTCCGGGCGGTAATTCTGCCCGAGCACGGCCGGGACCTGCCCGCCGGAAGCCTGGCTTCCTCAACGGCCAGCCAAAAAACGCCGAGTTGACCTAAGATCGCCTCGCTCCCCATTCGTAAGGGAGTTCGGTGCGTTCGGGGAGGGTTCGTTCGTCGTGGTGAAGGTGTGCAGGATTGCCGGGGCAAGTAGGCCGTGGTGAGCCGTCTCAAGCGCGGGTCGGTGGGACGCGAGGCCGTCGTCTGGCTGATGGCCGTGATCCTCGCGATCGCGGGCGCGGTGCTCGCCGCACTGGACGCCGCGGCGGAGTGGCGGCAGGTCCTGGCCGGCGGCTGCGCCGCGGTCGCGGTGCTGCTGCTCGCCTGGGTCCTCGTGCTCGTCCGGCAGTTGTCCGCCGAGCGCGCCGACCGGACCCGCCAGGAGCGGCTCGCCGCGGCCCGGGAGGCCGAAGTCGCGCATCTCGCCGGTGTGCGGCTCCCGGCGATCGCGGAGCGCGTACGCGCCGGGCAGCGACTCGAGGGCGTGCCGGGGCCGTTGGCGGCGCCGACGGAGACCGGTGAGGAGTTCTCACGGGCCCTTTCCGCGGTGGCCGTCGCACTCGGGTCGGACGAGGCGGTGCGCCGCGAGCGCGGCCTGCGCGACTCGGTGCAGGCCGCGTTCGAGTCCGTCGCACGCACCATGCACGCGATGGCCACCGTGCAGCAGCAGGTCCTCGACCGGGTCGAGCGCTCCATCGACGACCCGCATCTCATGGGCGAGGTGATGAAGGCCGACCACGCTGCCGCGCAGATGACCCGCAAGGCCCAGACGCTCCTCGTGATGTGCGGGATCTGGCCTGCCCGCAGGGAGACACGGCCGGTCTCGCTCTACGACTGCGTACGCGGCGCACAGTCGCGGATCGTGGAGTACAGCCGGATCGAGGTGCACGGCGGCCAGACGCTGTACGCGGTGCCGCCCGCGGTCGAAGGGCTGATGCACGCCATCGCCGAACTCCTGGAGAACGCCACGGTGTTCTCGCCCTCGCGCTCCCAAGTCGTCGTCACCATCCGCGAGGTGGGCGCGGGCGCGGTCCTGGAGATCGACGACGCCGGACTCGGGATGCCCCCGGACGTCCTGCACCGGGCGATGGGTCAACTCCGCGACGACCAGGACCTGGCACGGCTCGGCGCGGTGCCACGCCTCGGCCTGGCCTGCGTGGGCCGCTGGAGCCGTGAGCTCGGCTTCAACGTGGAACTGAGCGGGGCGTCGGCCTACGGCGGTACACGTGCGGTGACGTTCGTGCCGTTCCGCCTGCTGACCGAACCCCCTTCGCAGCTCACGGGATCTCACCGCCTCGGCGGCCGGACCCCGCAGCAGCCCGCGGAGCCGGAGCCCGCCCCGGTTCCCGCCCGGCAGCCGACGGCCCCCGTCGGACCACCGGAGTACGCCGACGTGCAGCACGCACGGCACGAGCCGCACGAACAGCACGAGCCGCAGGAACAGCACCATCCCGCCGAGCACGCGGAGTCGCCCGTACGGACCGCACCAGCCGCACCGGCGGTGCCTGCCACGCGCGAGACGCCGGCCGGTCTGCCCAAGCGCCGCAACCGGCGCCAGCCGGCCACGGGCGCTCCCCGCCTGCCGGTCCCGGAGCACCGGCAGGCGCCTGCGGCCCCGCCCGCGACCCCCTGGACGCCGGAGGCGGCGCGCGCGTCGATCGCCAGCGTGGTGTCCGGATCGCTGCGTGGCCGCGCTGCCCTCGACGCGGATCAGCCCGCGGCGCGTGAGGCGAACCCGCCGGCCGCATCCCCGCCGACCGCGCCATCGACTCAACTCCCCACCCCTGACGAGCATGACGGAGGCCGGCAGTGACCGGAATCATCACCCCCCTTCCCGACCTGGGCTGGATGCTCCGCCCGCTGATCGAGATCCCTGGGGTCCGGCACAGCGTGGTGGTGTCCGAGGACGGGCTGCGACTCGGACACGCGTCCGCGGAGGATCTCTCGGGCCCGGTGTCCGAGCTGAGCGTCGCCGAAGCCGAGTCCCTCTCCGCGGCCTGTGCGGCGATGACCATGACGGGCCGGTCCACGACCTCGCTGCTCTTCGGATCAGGGGCGGGCGTACGGCAGTTGATGCTGGAATCCGACCACGGGTTCGTGCTGTTCACGCACGCCGGTGTCGGCGCGCACCTGGGGGTCGCCACCGACCTGCAGGCGGATGTCGGCCTGGTGGCCCAGCAGATGCAGCTGCTCGTGGTGAAGATCGGCTCGCACCTGAGCAGCCAGCCGCGGGATCCGGCCACCGCGGCGTCATGACGGGTCCCCGGCCGGAGGAGCCGACGGCCTCGGCGATCCGCCCGTACGTGATCACTCGCGGGCGGGCGGCTGCCGACACCGAGGCACTGGCCTGGGAGTCCCTGGTGATGGCGACGGACGCGGCGTTTCCCGCGTCGCTCCAGCCCGAGCACCAGACCATCCTGGCGCACTGCCAGGGGCTCCTCTCGGTGGCCGAGGTGGCCGCCCACATCGGGCAGCCCCCCTCGGTCGTCCAGGCGTTGCTCTGCGATCTCCTCGAATGGGGGCTCATCGTGACCCGCCCGCCGGTGCCCCCGGCCGAATACACCGATGTGACCATGCTCAGAAAGGTCCTCCATGGTCTCGAAAGCCGCCTCTGACGCGCCGTCCCCCGCGTCCGGAGCCCCGCGCCCGCCCGGCTTTGCCGGGGCCGCCGCCGGGCCCGGGTCCGGGAAGTACCTCACCTCCAGCGTCGCGGGCGCCGCCAAGATCCTCGTCGTCGGACCGCTCGGGGTCGGCAAGACCACCCTGATCGGCACGGTCTCGGAGATCAAACCCCTGTCCACCGAGGCCGTCATGACCCAGGCCGGCGCCCGGGTGGACACCGTCGTGGCGAGCGGCAAGACGACCACGACCGTGGCCCTGGACTTCGGCCGGATGACCATCGACGGGGAGCTGGTGCTCTACCTGTTCGGCACCCCCGGCCAGCAGCGCTTCCTGCCCGCGTGGCGGGACCTGGCCAAGGGCTCGCTCGGCGCTCTGGCCCTGGTGGACACGCGTGACCTCGAGGCGTCCTTCGACGCCCTGGGCAACCTGGAGGAGCTCGGGCTGCCCTTCGCGGTGGCCGTCAACATCTTCCCCGGCAGCCCCCGGCACAGCGTGGACGACCTCCGCTCCGCGCTCGACCTGCTGCCCGGCACCCCCGTGGTGACCTGCGACGCGCGCGACCCCGCGTCCTCCGTCCGGGCGCTGATCGCCCTCGTCCAGCACCTCATCCACATGGCCACGGAGCCCTCATGACCTCGCCCCACGCCGCCGCCGGGCCGCCGCCGACCCGCTGCCCCGTCTCCGGAGCCCCGGCACCGACGACCGCGCTCTACGGACCCCATCTCGACGGCGACGCCATGTCCGCCCTGTACGAGCAACTGCGCGGCGCTCACGGGCCGGTGGCACCCGTGTCCATCGCCCCCGGCGTGGACGCCTGGCTCGTCATCGGCCACCGCGAACTGCTGCAACTGACCCGCGACGAGCAGGACTTCTCCCACGATCCGCGCCGCTGGAGCCTGCTGCGGGAAGGCCGGGTGCCCGCCGACTCGCCGATCCTGCCCATGGTCGGCTGGCGTCCCGCCCTGCTGTTCGCCGACGGACAGCAGCACCGCAGGATGCGCGCCGCCGTCTCCGCCGCGCTCGCCGGGATCAACGGCCACGAACTGCGGCGCACGGTACGGGCCGAGGCCGAGCAGGTGATCGTGTCGTTCGCGGAGCGCAGCGAGGCCGACCTGGTGGCCGACTACGCCCGCAAGCTGCCGATGCGCGTCATCACCGCGCTGCTCGGCGTGGACGACCGGACCGGGCGGCAGCTGGTGGAGGCCGTCGCCGGAACGGTCGCCGCCACCAGCGCCTCCGCCGACGCCAGCAAGCGCATGGGCGCGATCCTGCTCCAGCTGATCGAGGAGAAGCGGCGCCGCCGCGGCAACGACATCACCTCGGCCCTGTTGCACCACCCGGCCCGGCTCACCGACGAAGAGGTCCTGCACAACCTCGTGGTCATGTTCGTCGCGGGCAACCAGACCACCGTCAACTGGATCGCCACCACCCTGCGCATCCTGCTCTGCGACCCGCAGTTCCGCTCGTCGCTGACCGGCGGCCACCTCAGCGTGGACGACGCGCTCGACCTGGTCCTGTGGCGCTTCCCGCCCACGCAGAACTTCCCCGCCCGCTACGCCACCCGCGACATGACCTTCGGCGGGCAGTCCATCCGCACCGGCGACATGCTCATCCTCGGCCTGGCCGGTGCCAACGCGGACCCGCAGATCCTGCCGGACGACGGAGCCCCGGTCGTGGGCAACCGTTCGCACCTGGCCTTCGGCGCGGGTCCGCACATCTGCCCGGCCCAGGACCCGGCCCGGCTCATCACCCGCACCGCCGTGGACACGATCCGCCACCGGCTGCCCGACCTCGAGCTGGCCATCCCGCAGGCCGACCTGGAGTGGATCAAGTCGCCCTGGAGCAAGGGACTCGCCTCGCTGCCGGTCCGCTTCACCGCCCCGGTCCTGTCACAGCATCCCGCCCCGTCCGAGCCACACGCCGTGCTCTGACCGGACACACCGCACGCCCCCGCAGCCGCCCGCCCCCGGACCAGGAGAGCCCGTTGAACACGTCACCGGTGAACACCGACGCCGCAGCAAGCCAGCCGCACCGCTTCGATCCCTCCGGCGGCTGCCCCCACGCGGACAACGCCCGGCTGCTCGCAGGCGGCGCCGTCGCACCGGTGGTGCTGCCCGGAGATGTAGAGGGCATGGCGGTCCTGGGTCACGACGCGCTGAAGGAGTTCCTCGCGCACCCCGATGTCGCCAAGAACGCCCAACACTTCGCGGCGCTGCAGGCCGGGGAGATACCCGACGGCTGGCCGCTGAAGACGTTCGCGACGGTGCAGGGCATGACCACCGCCGACGGCACCGACCACCGCAGGCTGCGCTCCCTGATGGGCAAGGCGTTCACCGCCCGCAGGGTGGCGGAACTGCAGCCGCGGATCATGGCCCTGACGACGGAGCTGCTCGACGATCTGGACCGGGCCGCCGTCGAGGGCGACGGCGTGGCGGACCTGCGCAAACACTTCGCGCTGCCGCTGCCGATGGGCGTCATCTGCGAACTCCTGGGCGTGGACGCCGAGTACCACGACCGACTGCACCATCTGTCGAACCAGATCGTCGCCACCGACATCGGTCCTCAAGAGGCGATGGCGGCCAACAAGGAGATGGTGGAGGTTCTCGGCGCGGTCGCCGCGGCACGGGCAGCGAACCCGGGCGACGACCTGACCACCGCCCTGATCGCGGCCCGCGAGGAGAACGGCGACCGGCTCAGCCCGCACGAACTGCTCGGCACCCTGATGCTCACGATCATCGCCGGGCACGAGACCACGCTGAACCTGATCACCAACGCCGTACGCGCCCTGTGCACCCACCGTGAGCAGCTCAGCCTCGCCCAGTCGGGCAAGGTGAGCTGGGCGGACGTGGTGGAGGAGACCCTGCGCTGGGACAGCCCCGTCAGCTACTTCCCCTTCCGGTACCCGACCCGGGACCTCACGCTCGACGGCACCGTCATCCCCCAGGGCACCCCCGTGCTTGCCGGCTACTCCGCGGCGGGCCGTGACAAGCAGGCGCACGGCCCTGATGCCGACCGCTTCGACATCACCCGCGACCACACCTCCACCCGGCACCTGTCCCTCGGCCACGGCGCGCACTTCTGCATGGGCGCCCCGCTGGCCCGCATGGAGGCCACCATCGCCCTGGAGCAGCTCTTCGGCCGCTTCCCCGACCTCGACCTGGCCGTACCGGAGCCCGAACTGCCCCGCCATGCCTCTTTCGTGGGCAACAGCGTGCAGAAGCTTCCCGTGCGCGTGGCAGGCCGAGAGGCGTAGCGCCGGCAGCCGCTCACTCGGCCGCTCAGGCCAGGACCTTCTCCTTGGCCTTCTCGTACTCCTCGGTGGTGATGTCGCCGTTCTTCCTCAGCTCGGCGAGCCGCGCCAGCTCATCGACGTGTCCGCCGCCCGGTCCTGAGCCGGCCGCCTTCTGTACGTAGGTGCGGAAGGCCTGCTCCTGTTCCTTGGCCTGTGCCACATCCCGTTCACTCATGCTGCGGCCGCGCGCGATGAGATACACGAGGACGCCGAGGAACGGGAGGACCAGCACGAAGATGAGCCAGCCCGCCTTCCACCAGCCGCTGAGCGTGTGATCGCGGAACAGATCGGTGATCACCTTGAACAGCAGGAAGAACCACATGATCCACAGGAAGAGGTAGAGCATCGTCAGGAACAGATTCAGCAGCGGGTAGTCGTCCACGGCGGGTGCCCCTTTCACGGAGTCCGCGAGGTCGCGGAAGTAATTCCGTTGCATCAGGCATACCGCTGAAAACGAGTGCACGCATCCCGGGCGGTCACCGCACCGCGGCAGGGCCCCGCGGTCAGGGGCCGAGGCGGTACTCGGCGCGGTCCCGCCAGCGTGTGCCGTCGAAGACGATGAGGTGTACCGCCTGGACGCGGCAGCTCAGCGGCAACAGGGGCGCAAGTTCGGTCTGCAAGGCGTCGTATGCGGCGTCCTGGGTCGCGGGGCCCTCGTCGTTCGCGACCGTGAGGTGCGGGGCGAGCGGGGGGTCGAATATCCCCCGGTAGGGCACGGCCTCCGGCCAGCGACCTGTGAGGTCCTTGGTCAGGGCCGTGACCGGGGCGTGCGGCCACGGGTCGAGGTAGAGCACACCGGGATAGTGGGCGAACTCGGCGAAGGTCAGCGTGAAGGCGTGGTGCCCGGCGAAGAGCGCCGAGAGATCACGGCGGGCCGCGGCGTCGAGGCGGCTCTCGTGCACGAAGGGGTACAGCACCGTCACATGGGCCGGCACCCCCGCCCGGACCAGCGGATCGGCTTCAGGGACCTTGATCGTGAGGGCGGTGTCACCCGGCGCGTCCGGCCATCCGTCGCCGGCGGGCTCCCGCTCGGCACACTCTTCCTCGGCGTTCATCACGCGCCATGATCGCACCGGGCGCGGATTGCCTGCGTTCCGGCGGAATGGGAGGGCCCCCGCCGGAGTTCGATCAGACATGACGACCGATCAGCGCACCATCAGCAACCCGGCCACGCTCCACGACCCGACGCCGTTCGGCTACAGCCACGCCGTGTCGGCGCCCGGCGAACTGGTCTTCATCGGCGGCCAGTACGCCTCCGACGCCACCGGCGCCCCGGTGCCCGGCGACTTCGCCGCCCAGGTGGACCTGGCCTTCGACCGGCTGTTGTCGGCCCTGGAGGGGGCCGGCCTCGGATACGAGCACGTGGTCCGGCTCGGCACGTTCATCGTCGCCCACGACCTGGAGAAACTGGAGACCCTGGGCAAGGCGCTGTACGCCCGCTTCGGCGACCGGCTCCCCGCGCAGACGCTGAGCGGGGTGGCCTCGCTCGCGCTGCCGGGAATGCTGTTCGAGGTCGACGCGGTGGCGGCGCGGCCGTAGCAGCCCTCTCGAGGAGAAGCGACGAGGACGAGAAGACAAGACGAGAAGACGAGAAGACAAGACGAGAACAGACGACGAGAAGAGCAGAAGGGACTTCGAGCATGGCGAAGAACGCCCTCCTCGTGATGGACGTCCAGCGCGAGATCGTGGACCTCGCCGACGACGGCTCGGGGTATCTGCCGCGTCTGCGCCGGGCGATCGACGGCGCCCGCGCCGCGGACATCCCCGTGATCTACGTGGCCATCGCGTTACGGCCGGGCCCTCCGGGCGTCAGCCCCCGCAACAAGGCACTCACCGCCGTGGTGCGGGCGGGCCTGCACGCCGAGGGCGGGCCCGGCATCGAGATCCATCCCGACATCGCGCCGCACCCGGGCGACACCGTGATCACCAAACGGCGTGGGAGCGCGTTCTCGGGCAGTGACCTGGACCTGGTGCTCAGGGCGCGCGACATCGACCACCTCGTCCTGACCGGCATAGCCACCAGTGGCGTGGTGCTGCACACCGCGTGTCACGCCAACGACCACGACCTCGGACTCACCGTCCTGTCGGACGCCTGCCTCGACCTGGACCCCGAGGTGCACGACGTCCTGATCGGCAAGCTCTTCCCGCAGTGGGCGGAGGTCGTCGCCGTCGAGGACTGGATCAAGGCCGTGGGAGCGCGGTAGCCCCTGAGTGCCGCCTGTTCAGACCTGGGTGACGGCCGTCAGTATGACGGCCGAGTCGTCCAGCGCGGTCAGGCCGTGGCGCTCGTGCGGGATGGGCGCGAACTCGCCCTCGCCCAGTTCGAGGGTGTCGCTCCCCGTGGTGAGTCCGACCCGGCCGCGCAGGACGAACAGGGTCGCGGCCGTAGGCGTGTCGTGTTCGCCCAGTTCAGTGCCGGTGGTGAGCACGATCAGGCTCTGCCGCAGGGGACCGTCGTGCAGGAGCAGCTCCGCGCTGCGCCCGTGTGCGGCGGTGCGGGCCTTCTCGAGGTGCTCGCCGACGAGGGCGTAGAGGTCGGCCACGGGTGATCCCTTCGACGGAGCGTTGACGCGGTGGCGATGTGGGTGCGCAAGCGCGTGCGCACTCGCTGTACGGACCTGCGACCCCCAGTGTTCCCCTTGCCCGCGAGGGCCGCATCCGCCGGCCGGAACCTGATCACCCGAGGGTGGCGTCCTACCACCCATGTGTCGCTCACGGCCGGGGAGCGGGGGAGACAGGGGAGCCGAGTGGAGCAGGTGGACAGCGGGGCAACGCCGGAAACGCGGAGCGCGCGCCCGCGGCGGAGGCTGGGGCGCGGTGGCTGGCTGCGGTGGGGAGAGGCCGCGACAGGCCGGTCGCCCTGGACGCGCGGCCGGATCCTTGCCGCGCTGGCCGTCCTGACCGCCGCCGTGCTGGCCTTCCACTCCGCGGTGCCCAACACCGTCGGCCGCATCGGCAGCCTCCTGGAGACGTTCCTGCCGTGGCTCGGCCTGGCCGTTCCCCTGCTGCTCGTCCTGGCCCTGCTGCGCCGATCCGCCTTGGCGCTGGTGGCCCTGACACTGCCCACGGCCGCATGGGGGCTCCTCTTTGCCGGGCGTGCGACTGCCGGGGGCAGCGGCGCCCACGACATCAGGGCCGTCCAGCACAACGTCAGCGACGTGAACACCGACCCAGCGGCCACCGCACGCGCCCTGCGTGACTCCGGGCCGGATCTGATCGCCCTGGAGGAGGTCACGTCGGCCGCGCTGCCGGTGTACGAGAGGGAACTGGCGGCGAAGTATCCGCACCGGGCTGTGCGGGGCACGGTCGGACTCTGGTCGAAGCATCCGCTGACGGACGTCAGGGCGGTGGACATCAGGCCGGAGGGCGTCGGCAGGGGCTGGAACCGCGGGGTGCGGGCGACGGCGCGTACGCCGTGGGGTGCTGTCGCGGTGTACGTCGCGCACTTGCCCTCGGTGCGCGTGCAGTGGCACGGCTTCGGTTCCGGGCTCCGGGACGAGAGCGCGGGCCTGCTGGGCGCGGCGCTGGCCGCCGAGAAACTGGAGAAGGTGATTCTGCTCGGCGACCTCAACGGCACGGTGGACGACCGCGGTCTGGACCCGGTCACCACGCGCCTGGACTCGGCGGGACGGAACTTCGCCTTCAGCTGGCCGGCCTCCTTCCCCGTCTCCAGGATCGACCACGTCATGACCCGCTCGGCGACCGTCAAACACATCGGGACGCTGCCCGCCACGGGCAGCGACCATCTCCCGGTGACCGCCGACATCATCTTCGCTCACTGATCACGGGTTCTGCTGCTTCAGGTCGACTCGTGCGATGCCAGGATGAGGCCACATGCTGTTGATGGAGGGGGCGTTGGGATGGGATACGACTTGCAAGCCGTGATCGGTGGCGATGTGCTGCGCGCGGCGGCACGGGATCTACCTGCCGCGCGGCTGGCTCCGCTCGGTCAGGGCTTGTCGCTCATGCCGATGACCGAGGCTCTGCTCGCCTCCTTCGCGGACAGCGGTGACGGCGGTGATGACGGTGACGACGGCGTACTGGGCTTCTGGCGGTTGTCGGCCAGGTTCGCGGCGACCCTCGCCGACTGGTCAACCGCGGGTCCGGTGGCCTATGCGGAGGCCGAGTGCTTCGGTGGTGCGGGCGAGCAGACTGCCGTTGTCTGGGAGGGAGGCACCCTCACTCTCGGCCCCCTTCACGAGCCGGAGAACACCCCCTCTCCACCCGCCGGCAGCCCCATTTCCCAGGCGCTGCGACGGCTGGGGGTGGTGGCTGCCACCGGCGAGGACGAGTTCACCGCTGTGGGTCTTGGCCGCCACCGAAGCGTCGAGGGGTGGGCTCGCTCGACGTCCTGAAGCCTGTGTGCGGGGCCAGGGCCCCGCAGTGCCCAACTGGGCGCTGCGGTGCGGTGGTCAGAGGAAGCTGACGTTCTGCGCGAGGGCGAGGTGGCCGGAGTAGTTGATGGTGTTGGTGGCCGGACGCATGTACGCCCGCCAGGCGTCGGAGCCGGACTCGCGACCGCCGCCCGTCTCCTTCTCGCCGCCGAACGCGCCCCCGATCTCGGCGCCGGACGTGCCGATGTTGACGTTGGCGATTCCGCAGTCGGAGCCCTCGCAGGACAAGAAGAACTCGGCCTCCTGCTGGTCGCGGGTGAAGATGCTGGAGGACAACCCCTGCGGTACGTCGTTGTGCAGCGCGATGGCCTCCTCCAGGGTGTCGTACGTGAGCACGTACAGGACGGGGGCAAAGGTCTCCTGGCGCACGACGTCGGTCTGTTCGTCGACGCGGACAAGGACCGGCTCGGCGTAGGCGGCCCGCGGTGCCGCTTCCGCCAGACGCCTGTTGCCACCGGCGAGAATCTTGCCTCCCTGCGCCTGCACGCGGGTGAGCGCGTCCTGCATGCCGTCGAGTGCGGCGGGGGAGATGAGCGGGCCGACCAGGGTGCTCTCGTCGAACGGGTCACCGATGGGGAGCTGGGCGTACGCGGCCGTCAGGCGCGCGACAAGCGTGTCGGCGACGTCGCGGTGGACGATGAGGCGGCGCAGGGTGGTGCACCGCTGTCCCGCCGTGCCCGCCGCGGCGAAGACGATGCCGCGCACCGCCAGGTCGAGGTCGGCCGACGGCGCCACCACCGCGGCGTTGTTGCCGCCGAGTTCCAGCAGGCTGCGCCCGAACCGTGCCGCCACGCGCGGGCCGACCTCGCGGCCCATGCGGGTGGACCCGGTGGCGCTGACGAGCGCGACGCGCGGGTCGTCGGCGAGCCGCTCGCCCACCGCGCGGCCGCCGAGCAGGAGACGGTGCACGTCGGCCGGGGCGCCGGTCTCCTCCGCGGCCCGCGCCAGCAGCCGGTCACAGGCGAGCGAAATCAGCGGGGTCAGCTCGGACGGTTTCCAGACCACGGTGTCGCCGCAGGCCAACGCCACCGCGGTGTTCCACGACCAGACCGCGGCGGGGAAGTTGAACGCGGAGATCACTCCGACCACGCCCAGCGGATGCCAGGTCTCGGCGAGCCGGTGGCCGGGTCGTTCGGAGGCGATGGTGCGGCCGTAGAGCTGACGCGAGAGGCCGACCGCGAAGTCACAGATGTCGATCATCTCCTGGACCTCGCCCAGCGCCTCGGAGCGGATCTTGCCCGCCTCGATCGTGATCAGGTCGGCCAGGTCGCTCTGGTGGTCGCGCAGCAACTCGCCCAAACGGCGCACGAGTTCACCGCGGCGCGGGGCCGGCGTGGTGCGCCAGACGAGGAACGCCTCGCGGGCGGCGGCGACGGCGTCCCCCGCATTTGCGGCGGTCGACGCGGCCAGACCGAAGAGGTCCTCACCCGTGATGGGCGTACGCGCCTGGAAGTCGCCGCCCTCCGGGACGTTCACACCGACGCGCCGCAGGCTCGCGCGGGCACGGGTTCGCAGGTCGTCGGTGGTGGGCAGGGCGGTGGTCCCGGTCATGACGCTCCCTGGGTGAGGTGAGGTGAGGTGAGGTGAGGTGAGGCGGGGCGGGGCGGGGTGAGGGTGGAGAGGGGTCAGTGGTGCGTGTCGTCGATGTCGCGGCCCAGTTCACGGCCCGCCTGAGCGATCGAGAGGCTCCGCTGACGTGCGTACAGGGCGTACGGGTCCAGAACCTCACGGCCGATGGCACCGGACAGCCAGTCGCTGTCGTACGCGGCGCCCTGCTGCCCGGTGTTCCGGGAGCCCTCGCCGCTGAGGTTGGACTGGAAGATGCCCGCGGCGGAACGCGGCAGGAAGTCCTCGTAGACGAGGGGCTCGGCCCGCACCCAGCCCTGGCTCTCCAACTCGACGATGGTGGTGGGAGGTTGCGTACCGTTTCGCGGACGATCGGGCGCGGCGTGGTAGGTGAAGTAGGCCAGCCCCTGCGCGGCGAGCTCCCGCTCGGTGGATGGCACATGTGTGATCCACAGGCCGCGGGCCACTTCGGCGCGGTCGGCCGTCGGGCGCCGGGTGGTCTCGTCGTCGGCCAGCGTGAGCAGGCGGTCGTAGAGCGCGCGGCCCGCCGAGGTGAGGGCGCCGCCGCGGGCCTCGACCTCCCCGAACCGCACCCGCAGGGCGCCGCTGGTCACGCTGCCGTCGGACTGGCGCAGGGCGCGGGGCTCGGCGAGGGCGCGGAAGGACGTCTGGCGCAGCAGCAGGTCGGGTCCCTTCCAGCCGGGCGGGCCCTGAATGGCGTCGATCATCTCGATCCCGTGGCCGGTCATCCGCCGGTACAGCTCGTCGATGTCCAGGACGCGCGGGGTGAGGTGGTTGATGTGGGTGGAGCGGACGCCCCCGATGTCGGCGGCAACCGCCGACACCCTCTCCAGTTCCTCGTACCAGGCCCGGTCGATCGGCTCGGCCGACAACTCGAAGGCACGGACCGCGAGATGGAGGAAACGCTCGGCATCCGTCTCGTGCAGTTCGCGCTCCGCTTCGGCCCGGTCGGCAAGGGCGAGCAGCTCGGGCGGGAAGAGTTCGCGCCCGGCGAGGAAGGTCTCAAGCCGGGAGCGCAGGCCGGCGTCGAAGAAGCGCGGGTCCGCGGTCGTGAGCAGCGAGGTGAAGACCCGGAAGGGGTTGCGCGCCAGCTCGTCCGCGTCCACCGGGCGAAAGGCCGTCGACACGACCGGCACCGCGCTCGCCGCCGCCTCCCGCAGGTCGTAGAAGCCGACCGGACGCATGCCGAGAGCACCGAACACCCGGGCCACATGGTTCAGTTCGGCAGGAGTGCCCACGCGGATGGCGCCGTGCCGCTCCGCGGTGACCCGGCTGAGGGGACCGAGCCGTTCGGCATCGGCGCCTCGCGCGCGCAGCGTGTCCTCGTTCACCTCGCGTGAGACGTCCACGAGCGTGTTGTAGGCCGGGACTTCCCGCCCGTACATCTCCGAGAGCCGCGCGGCGAAGGCGGCCCGCAACTGCCACTGGCTGATCATGGATGGTCTGCCTTTCGAACGGTGGTTACGGGTGCGGGTGCGGAGGTCCGAAGAGACGAGGGGGGGGGAGGGATGCGGGTCCGGTTCACGGCTCAAACGACATGGGCCTCGGGGCGGGGCGCGGGTCCGGTCCGGAAGCGGTCGGCGCTCATCGGTGTGATGTCGACGCATGGCTCACGGCCCAGATGCAGGTCGCGCACGATCTCGCCGACCGCCGGGGCCTGCAGGAAGCCGTGCCCCGAGAATCCGGTGGCGTAAAGGAAGTTGGGAAGTTCACCGGAGCGCCCGATCAAGGCGTTGTGGTCGGGCGTGACCTCGTAGAGCCCTGCCCAACCGCCGACGGTCGGCATGGTGGCGAGTGCGGGGGCGCGATGGCGTACGACGTCGCGGAACAGGTCGAGCCACTCCGGGGTCCAGGTGGTGTCGAAGCCGTCGGTCTGACGGGGGTCCGCGAGGCCGAGGAGCAGGCCGTCGTCGCTGTTGTGGAAGTACGCCGACGACGTGAAGTCGATGGTGAAGGGGATGCGCGGAGCGGCCGGTGACAGGTGCCGGGTGAAGGCGAGCTGGCGGCGAACGGGCCGCACCGGCAGGTCGACGCCGACCATGGCGCCGATCTGCTCGGACCACGCGCCCGCCGCGCAGATCACGGTGGAACAGGCGACGTCGCCGCGGTCGGTGTGCACGGCACTGACGCGGTCCGCGGTGGTGTCCATGCCGGTGACGCGCGTGTGCGTGGCGAGGCGGACACCTGCCCGGGCCGCCGCCTCCGCGTACCCGTGCACGACCAGGCCAGGGCGGGCGTGCCCGTCGGTGGGGGAGTGGACGGCGGCCATGAGGCCGTCGGTGCTCAGATACGGGCAGAGGCGCCGGGCCTCGTCGGCGCCGATCATGCGGCTCGGCACGCCCAGGCTGTTCTGGAGCCGCGTGCTCTCGGTGAACTCCGAGACCTGTCGCTCGCCGGTGAGCAGGAAGAGATAGCCCACGGTGTCCAGCCGGATGTCCGCACCGGGCCGGTGCGGGAAATCGTGATAGGCGCGCAAACTCCGTTGCCCGAGCTCGATGTTGAGCGGGTCGGAGAAGTGGGCGCGCACGCCGCCGATGGGTTTGCCGGAGCTGCCGCAGGCAAGGTCGCCGCATTCGACGACGAGGATGTCCCGCACCCCCGCCTCGGCGAGATGGAAGGCGATGGAGGCGCCCATCACGCCTCCGCCGACGACCACCACATCGGCGGTCGGCGGAAGGGTACGGAAGGCGGAGGTGGTGGAGGGGCGGGGTGCGGAGGACGGACGCGGTGAGCGGGACACGTGAGGCCGATCCTTTCCAGAGGCCGGCGCCCGGACGAACTCGCCTGATGGAGCGTCAATTCAAGGGCGTGGCATGGCCGTCGGTAACTTGCTCCGTAAGCAACCTGCTCAATAGGTAACTAGCTCAGTAGGCCCGATGACTTGCGGGGCCGCCGATCAGCCGACTGCTCGCCATCGTGACGCAACCCCACCCTTGACGTCCATGAACAGTTCCTGCTCCTGATCTTTGACGGTCTCTATACGGTCGCCTCATGGACTGGACGAGTTCCCAGCTGCGCTCCCTGGTCGAGCTGACCCGGCGCGGCACCATCACCGCCGTCGCGCAGGCCCTCGGCTACACACCGGGCGGCGTCTCCCAGCAGATCGCCGCACTGGAAAGGGCCGCGGGCACACCGCTGCTGCGCCGGGCGGGCCGACGGGTGGAGCTGACCGACGCAGGGGCCATGCTGGCCCGGTACGCCGAGCGGATCCTGGCCGCGGAGGCCGAGGCCGTCGAGGAGTTGGAGCGCGGTGGCGGAGTGGTCCGCGGGACCCTGCTGGTCGGCCTGTTCGCCACGGCCGCAGCCGAGATCCTGCCACCGGCCCTGCGCCAGGTGCGCGCGGGCCACCCCGAACTCACCGTGCACAGCCGCGACATGGACGTGGACGAGGTGTACGACGCCGTCGCTTCGGGAGCCGTCGACCTTGCGCTCGGCCTCGACTACCCGGACGTGCCCATCCCGCGCGACGCCGCCCTGCGCGTGACCCGGCTCTACCGCGAGCGCTTCGCCCTCGCGGTGCCCACCGGCTGGATGGGCGGCCGGGAGCGTGCCGCCCTCACCGACACCCGGGACCTGGCGTGGATCCTGCCGTCGGCCGACAGCTACTACGGCAGAGCCGTCCGTACCGCGTGCCGCCGTGCGGGTCTCGAACCGGACGTGCGGCATGAGGTCACCGACACCGCGGCGACCCTGGCGCTGGTCGAGGCGGGCATCGGTGTGAGTACGGTGACCGAGCTGATGCTCGGCCTGCGCGCCTCGCGCTTCGACGTGGTGCGGCTGCGCGAGCGGATCGAACGGCACATCGTCGTGGTGTGCCGCGCCTCCGCCGAAGGGCGCCCGGCGGTGGCCGCCCTGGTCGAGGTGCTGCGGACGGTGGCCGACCAGCGGTGCGGGCCACACGCGTAGGCCCGTGCCGGTGGCGTAGAGCCCACGCCCTGGTGCGGGGTTCGCACTCGCTGAGGCCTTCCGATCGGCACCCGTCACCCCTCGCGCAGGGCGAGGATCAGATCGCGTGGCAGACCGTGGGTGTCGTGGAGGTAGTGGAAGTCATCCTCGCCGAGCGGGCCCCGGAACCGGGGCCGGGCCAGTACCTGCCGGCCCCGCTCAAGCAGGCGCCGGAAGCGGCGCTCCTCCTCGACCAGAACGCGGCGCACGTCGTCCGGGTCCACGTCCTGCCGGAAGTGATCGAGCGTGTGCGTCACCAACTCGCCCGGCAGATCGCCCAGGTGACGCGTGGGGTCCTCCCGCCACAGCACGGTGAGCACGCGTCGTACGAGGCGGCGCAGCACGTAGCCGCGGCCGGTGTTGGCGGGGCGTACTCCGTCGCCGATCACCACCATGGCCGAGCGGAGGTGGTCGCACACCACCCGCAGCGATGTCTCGTCCAACTGCCACAGGCCCGGCACGAGCCGTCGCCAGGGATCGAAGAGGTCGCACTCGAACACCGATGTCTTTCCCTGCAGGAGCGAGGCCAGCCGCTCCAGTCCGAGCCCGGTGTCGATGTTGCGCTGGGGGAGCGGCACGAGTGATCCGTCGACGAGCCGACGGTGGCGCATCATCACGTGGTTCCACACCTCCACCCAGCGGTTGTCACCGGTCGGCGTGGACTCGGGCGGGGTGTCGCCGGTCCACAGAAAGATCTCCGAGTCGGGTCCGCACGGTCCGGTGGGCCCGTTGGACCACCAGTTGTCCTCGACGGTGAGCTCCACCGGAACCCCGCGGTCCTGCCACAGGCCGAGGGAGGCGGTGTCGGGCCCGCCCTGTCCGTCACCGCCGAAGACGGTGGCGTGCAGGAACCGCGGCTCGATGCCGAACCCGTCGGTGAGCAGGTCGTACCCCCAGTCGAGGCTCTGCTGCCCCTCGTAGTCGCCGAGCGACCAGGTGCCGAGCATCTCGAAGACGGTCAGGTGAGTGGAGTCACCGACCTCGTCCAGGTCCGTGGTCCGCAGACAGCGCTGCACGTTGACGAGCCGCCTGCCGAGCGGGTGCGGTTGCCCCTCCAGGAAGGGGGTCAGGGGATGCATGCCCGAGGTGGTGAACAGCACCGGGTCGCCGGGCGGGGGCATCAGCGTCGAGCCGGTGATCCGGCGGTGGCCGCGCTCCTCGTAGTACTCGACGAATCCACGGACGACGTCCTCGGTGGTCATTACCTTGCTGATCATGAGTGGCTCCTTCGCGTGCGCAGCGGGGAGGCGCCGAACATGGGGTCCGCGACAGGAGCCGGGGCGGTAGGGCCACGGAAAAGCCACCGGCGGACCGTGTCCGGTCGCCGGTGGAAAGGGGAGTTACGTCAGGCGGCGGCAACCGGCGAGCTGGGCGCTCGCGCGGTCGCGGTGGTGTAGAGGCCGGTGACGTTCATACGGCCGACGATAACGCGCACAGATCTTGAAGGCACACGATTTTCACCGGGCGACCGGCCGGCAGGCCACAAGGGGGAAGCGAATGCTCCGTATCCACTTCATCGACGCCGACCTCGGCCGGACACGTGTCGCGGCCGGACCCGATCCTCTGTGGGAGATCTGCGCGAGCCTTCACCGGTTCCAGACCCGCCAGGGCCGGTGGGCCTACGCCGACTGGTATCGCACCGCCCGCACCCAGCTGCACTCGACCGGGTTCAGCCGCACCCTGCGCACTCTCATGCTGCCCTGGGTCCCCCGGGCGCGTCAGCGGCTGCGGGGGGACACCAGCCCGGATTCGTAGGCCAGGACGACAAGCTGGGCTCGGTCGCGCGCCTGGAGCTTGTTCATCGCCCGGTTGATGTGGGTCTTCGCGGTCAGCGGGCTGATCACCATGCCGGCCGCGATCTCTTCGTTGGACAGACCCTGTGCGACCAGGACGACGGCCTCGCGCTCGCGGTTGGTCAGTTCATCCAGGCCGGTGCCGACTTCCGTGCCGAGTGGCTGCGCGACGTACCGGTCGATGAGCATCTTGGTGATCGAAGGCGCGAGCAGGGCGTCTCCGCGCGCGGCGACACGGACGGCGTGCAGGAAGTCCTCCGGCACGATGTCCTTGACGAGGAACCCGGCTGCGCCGGCACGCAGCGCGTTGAAGACGTTCTCGTCCAGGCCGTAGTTGGTGAGGATGACGACGTGCGTCTGCGTCAGGGCCGGGTCCGCGGCGACCTCCCGAGTCGTCTCGATGCCGTCCATGACCGGCATCGAGATGTCGACAAGGGCGAGGTCGGGCAAGTGCTTCCGCGCGAGGGCCAGACCCTCGCTGCCGTTGCCGGCCTCGGCCACCACCTCGATGTCGTCCTCGGCGTCGAGCAGCGCGCGGAAGCCGCTGCGCAGGAGCGGCTGGTCGTCGACAAGCAGCACACGGATCATGAAATCCTCGCCACGGGGAGCTCGGCCCGGACGGTGAAGCCGCCCTCGGTACGCGCTTCCGCGCGCAGACGACCGCCGAGGGCGGTGACACGCTCGCGCATCCCGAGCAGCCCGACGCCGGGCACCGGGGCGTAGCCCGGCTCGGCCTTGCCGTCGTCGTCTATTTGAATGGACAAACTGTCCGGGAGGTAGTCGATGCGGACCGATGCGCTGGCGGCCGCCCCGTGGCGGGCGGTGTTGGTCAGCGACTCCTGGACGATCCGGTAGGCGGTGCGGTCCACCGCGTCCGGCACGTCGTGTCGCCGGCCCTCGATCGTCAGCGTCGTCTTCAGGCCGATCCCATGAGCGCGTCGCACCAGTTCGGGAAGGTGGTCGAGCCCGTGCGAGAGAGGCTGAACGGTGTCGTCGCGCAGTGTCTCCAGCGTCGCCCGCAGCTCCCGGGTCGCCTCACGGCCTGCCACCTGGATCGCCAGAAGCGCCTCGGGCACCTGCTCGCCCCGCTTGCGGGCCAGATGGACGGCGACCTCGGACTGCACCTTGACGATGGATATCTGGTGGGTGAGCGAATCGTGCAACTCCCGCGCGATGTGCAGCCGTTCCTCCGTGGCCCGCAGCCGCGCGGTCTCCTCGCGGGTGCGCTCGGCCTCGTCGGCCCGCCGCTCCGCCTGCCGCAGCGCCTCACCAGCGGCACCGGCCGCGACCAGCCAGGCGATCTCAAGGACGCTGCGGGCCTGGGCCAGCGCCTCGGCCGTCGCCCCGTCCGCGGGCGAGGCCAGGACGGCGAGCGGCAGAAGGATGAGGAGGGCCACCGAGGTGAGTACGGTGACGAGACGGTGCCCGGCCCGTACGGCGGCGTACACCGCGAACAGGTAGGCGACCGCGGGCACTTCGAATCCCGCGGCGTTGTAGCCCGCGACGCACAGCCCCGTGACGACCAGGACGAGCAGGGGAGTGCGCCGACGGGCGATGAGAGCCAGGCCGCCGGTCACGACGAGTGCGTAGCCGAGTGAGTCGAGATCTGTGGAGGCGTGATCCTCCGCCAGCGCGGTGATGAGGAGCGCCGCCGTCACGCCGACCGCGATCACCCAGTCCTTGGTCCGGGCCCAGACTCTGGAAAGTCCTGTGGTCATACGCGCACCTTAATCGGGCGCTCTCTCGCCGGAGTCGCCCTCGGGGACCAACAATGCACTACCACCCGCGCAGTACTTTCGCGGCATCTACTCCCGCTGTTGCGGCGGGCGCGGTACACGACTGCTGTGGAAGCAGGCTTCCCCTCGAGCCCCTACTGCCCTGGTGGTAGCGGTGATTGACAACTCCCGTACGACGACCCGCGACCCCGCGGATCCATACGCTCCTGTCTGTACCTGCCAGGCGACCGAAGGGGTCCTCGATGTCCGTCCGCCACCTGCTCACCGCCACCGCCACTGCTGCCGCTGTGCTCGGAGGGCTGGTGCTCGCCACACCAGCGGCCGCTCAGGTCTCGGTCGCCGCCGACGAGGGTGGTTCGGGACGAGGCGGCGCCATGGTCGCCGTGGTGATCGCGCTGATCAGCGTGATCATCGGTGGAGTGGCCCTGGCCCGGTCCGCGGGACGCATAGGCACCGGCAACGGTCGAGGCGGCGCCATGGCCGCCCCCGTGGTGGCCGTGATCGGCATGGTCGTCAGCGTGGTGCAACTGTCCGGCTCCGACGGCGGCGTGGGCAGCGGCAACGGGCGGGGCGGGGCTCTCATGGCTCTGGTGATCGCGCTCATCGCCATCGCCCTCAGCGGCATGGCCCTGTCCCGCGCCGACCGCTCCCGCTGACGGGGTTGATACCCCTCCCGGCGTGCGCTTCAGCGCCGACCGGGGCGACCCGCGACCCTCCGGCGTACGAAGAAAGCGACTGCCCCGATCGCCAGGACGACGCCGCCGGAGACGACCGAGGAGAGCGGGAGGCTGAGGGCGAGGAGCAGGCAGCCGGCCAGGCCGATGGCGGGGACGGCGCGAGGCGGGCGGCCTTCGGAGGGCGTCAGGGTCCAGGCGGCGGCGTTGGCGATGGCGTAGTACGCGAGTACCCCGAAGGAGGAGAAGCCGATCGCTCCGCGCAGGTCGGCGAAGGCCACGAGGGTCACCACGACCGCACCGACGGCGAGTTCGGCCCGGTGGGGAACGTGGAACCGCGGGTGGACGGCGGCCAACGCGTGCGGCAGATGATGGTCGCGGGCCATCGCCAGCGTGGTGCGCGAGATGCCGAGGATCAGCGAGAGCAGGGAGCCGAGCGCGGCGACGGCGGCACCGACACGCACCACCGGCGCCAGTTCGGGCACCCCCGCCGCGCGTGCCGTGTCCGTGAGCGGGGCGGCGGACTCGGCAAGGCCGCCGGGACCAAGCACGACCAGGACGGCGACCGCGACGGCGACGTACACCACGAGTGTGATGCCCAGGGCGAGTGGGATCGCGCGGGGGATGGTGCGCCGCGGATCACGCACCTCCTCGCCGAGGGTGGCGATGCGCGCGTAACCGGCGAAGGCGAAGAACAACAGTCCGGCAGCCTCCAGCACGCCACCCACGCCGGCGTCCCCGCCCAGCTCCAGGCGGCTGACATCGGCTGCACCACTCGTGCAGGAGGCGGCGACGACCGCGGCGAGGACCGCGAGGACGAGGGCGACGACGCCGCGGGTCAGCCAGAGGGACTTCTGGATTCCCACGTAGTTGACGGCGGTCAGTGCCACCACGGCGGCGATCGCGACGGGCCGTTCATGACCGGGCCAGGCGTAGGCACCGACGGTGAGGGCCATGGCCGCGCAGGAGGCGGTCTTGCCGATGACGAATCCCCAGCCGGCGAGGTAGCCCCAGAACTCACCGAGCCGTTCGCGGCCGTAGACGTAGGTCCCTCCCGACGCGGGGTAACGGGCCGCGAGTCGTGCCGATGAGGTGGCGTTGCAGTACGCGACCACCGCGGCGACGGCGAGGCCGACGAGCAGGCCCGAGCCCGCGGCGCGGGCAGCCGGAGCGAACGCGGCGAAGATCCCCGCCCCGATCATCGACCCGAGGCCGATCAGCACGGCGTCGCCCACCCCGAACCGTCGCTGCAGTTGGGGAGCGCCCGCGACGGAGGGCGAAGTGCTCATGGGGGTCTCCTCGGTAGTGAAAGGACTGCTGGGGAAGAGGTCTCGCCTGGCACGGACACGATATTTGCTGTGCGGGCGGACAGCTCTCTGACCTTGGCAGTCGCGGCGAGGAAGGGCGGTCTGAGGCACCACACCGGTCGCGGATGGACACCAACTGCCCATCCGCGCGGCCTGGTTCGACGGATGCGTGGGCGGACCGCGTGCTGCGCCACGTGCGCGACCCGGAGCAAGTTCTCGACGAAATGATCCGTGTGGTCCGCCCCGGCGGCAGGATCGTGCACGCCGACCCGATGACGTAACCCTGGTACTCGCTCAGATGGTTACGGCAAGTGAAGGGTCGCGGCGGTGGGACAGCATGGCGGAGCGTGCCGCGGGTGCAGATGCAAGTGCAGGCTGTGTTCGTTACGCATGATCACTTGTTCGACGGGGGAGCTGATCGCGATCAAGCCGAGGCTGCCCTGCGCGGTTTCCAGCGCATGCCGCAGACCGAGAAGCATGTAAAGGCTGCCGTTGTCACACCAGGCCACGTCTCTCGCATCCAGGTGTAAATGCCGGTGGCCGTCCTCCACATGGATGATGGCGAGGTCGCACAGCATGTTGACGCTGAGCACGTCGAGTTCACCGGCCAGTTCGAAGGTGAGCGTGTCACTGCCGTCCGTAGCCGCCAGGACCTGCACCCTCAGCCGTGGTGGGTCGGCCTCGGACCACGTGCGAGTGGAACCTTTCCGCATGATCTGCCTTGCGTAGGGGGCCAAACATGGGGGCTTCGCCCAGCGCTCGTACCGGTGGCAGAGCGCTTGGCCGGAGCAGTCTCATCAGGGAGAGGCGGATTCAGCCGCTGCTGGTTGGTCGGGTCCTCCGGGACCCGGGGCCGAGGGCGGAGCAAGCGGTCAGGATCTCGCGCCTCGGCCTTCCCGGCCAAACATCTGGCTGGCGAATATGCGAAGTAGGTTTCCGGCAATCACATGCCGGTTTGCGGCACAGTTTACTCACGGCGCCGGGGGACGGGAATCTGCACGGGCGCAGGAATGGCCCTCGGCGCGGAGTGTTGGCGGGGCGCAATCGAATACGCGTCGGAGGCATGTACGGCAATGGCCCGTACAACCGGCAAATGTTCGCACGGACAGGCGAATTCGATTTCCGCCCGACTGTTTCATCACCCCGCCACACGCCACACGCCACACGCCATCCGCCACCCAGAAGCCGAGTGGGCGAGTGCCGAGTCGTCGACCCCGGATACTTCACGGACCTTGCGAGAGGGGTCGACGCCCGCGCGCCCTAGCTCTGCAAGGAGGAGCGCATGTAACGAAAACGGTCCATGGAGCGGCGGCGCATCCAGATGACCCAGCCACAGAACCCGATCAGACCGACCGCGACGATCAGCGGAATGGTCAACGAGCCGGTGGCCGCCCCGAGACCGAGCATGCCGAGGGCGATGACCACCATGGAGCCCAGCCAGTACGGCAGCCACTTGCGGGCCCGTTCCATCTGGCCCAACTGCTCGGCGACGAGGCGCCGCATGGAAGCCCGCTCCTGGGGCTCGCTCGGTACCTCGCGATGCCGAATCTTGCGGCTGAGTTCGGCGACCCCGCGCGCGTCGGTACCGGCGGCCCGGCCGGCCTTACGGCGCTGCACGGCCACGATCGTCGTCGCGATGGCGGCGTAGAGCATGCCCTGGATGATCCACACGACCGGATGCTCGTCGCGGCGGAAGAGTGCGGTGACCCCCACACCGAGCACGAAGATCATGGCCGCCTGTGCGGCCAGACTGTGATCGAGCCAGCGCTTGAAGGCGCACATGGGACGTACCTCCTCGGAATCGACGGAAACCGCAGCCGCTACCGAGTACCCCGCATGGTCAATCCCATGAGCTGTCGGCGGACTTGGGAGCGTACGTCCGTACCTTCCAGAATGTACGATCGTACGCATGCCGACGGACTACTTCGCTGACGACCCGCGCACCAACCTGGAACGCATGCTTGCGGGGGACCTCTACATCGCCGACGACCCGGACATCGCTCGCAGGCAACAGAACGCCATGCGGCTCGCCGCCCGCTATCAGTCCGTGTTCCTCGAGGACGCGGGCGAAGCCCGGACGGTCCTGGCCGAACTGCTCGCCTCGGTGGGCGAGGGAGTGGAGGTGCGGCCGCCGCTCTACGTCGATTACGGGAGCAACATCTCGATCGGCGCGCGCACCTTCGTCAACTATCACCTCACCGCGCTGGACGTCGCCCGGATCACGATCGGTGAGGACTGCCAGATCGGCCCCAACGTCCAACTCCTCACCCCCACCCACCCCTTGGAGCCCGGGCCACGGCGCGACAAGCTGGAGGCCGCGCTCCCCATCACCATCGGGGACAACGTCTGGCTCGGCGGCGGTGTCATCGTCTGCCCCGGCGTGACGGTCGGGGACAACAGCGTCATCGGTGCCGGTGCGGTGGTCACCAAGGACGTACCCGCCGATGTGGTCGCCGTCGGGAACCCCGCCCGCCCTGTCCGAAGCCTCTAGGGGCCGCGGCGATGGCAACCGGACACGCGGATCCCCGGCGGCGCGAGCGCATCCTCGCCGCCACTCTGGACCACATCGCCGACGAAGGCGTCGCCGGTGTCTCCCACCGCAAGATCGCCGCGCGTGCCGCTGTTCCGCTCGGCTCGATGACCTATCACTTCACCGGCATCGATGACCTGCTCCGCGAGGCCTTCACGCTCTTCGCCGGCCACATCGTGGCCGTCTTCGAGCGGCATTTGGGCCAGGCCGTCAGCCCCGAGCAGGCGCGCGAGGCCGTCACCGACCTCATCCACGCACTCTCGGAGGGGCCTCGGCGCGACCTGATCCTCACGCAGGAGCTCTACACCCTCGCCGCTCGGCGCCCGGAGTACCGGGAACTGACCCGGGCGTGGATGCGCGACAGTCGGCGTCTGCTGGAACGGCACTTCGATCCGGGCACCGCTCGGCAGCTCGACGCGCTCATCGAAGGGCTCACGCTGCACCGGGCTTTGGACGGCGACGGTGAGGGTGAGGGCGACAGCAGTGGGGGCGGTGCGTCGTGCGGTCGTGAGCTGACGCGTCAGGCGGTCGAGCGCATCACCACCACGACCGTAGCGACCGCCTTGGCGTAGCAGCAGTGAGGCAGCTACCCACATATTCCTTGACGCGAATATTCGTTGTGAGGAATACTTGTCGCCATGGACGCACTTCTCTCGGCTCTGGCCGACCCGGCTCGGTGGCGGCTCGTGACCTTGCTGGCCGAGCGGCCCCGCTCCGTGGGCGTACTCGCCCAGCTCGCCGAGGCCCGCCAGCCGCAGACGACCAAGCACCTGCAAGTCCTTGAGCGCGCCGGGGTCGTCACCTCCCAGCGCACGGGCCAACGCCGCGTCTACGCGCTCAGGTCGGCTGCCCTGCGCGACCTGGCGGCTGCGCTCAACCGCGTCGCCGACACCGCCGACCAGGACGGCGGCACGCGCGCGACCTTCGACAAGTACGGGGTCAGCCTGCACGCCGAGCGGCTGGCCGCGCAGGATCCGGGGTGGGCCGACGGTCGCTCGTTCAGGTTCCGCCGGTCCCTGGCCGGCCGCCCCGAGCTGGTCTGGCGCCATCTGACCGAGTCCGAGCTGCTCGCCCGGTGGTGGACGCCCGATGATCTCCGCGTCTCCGAGCTCCTCTTCGAGGCGCGACCGGGCGGACGGATCGTCCACGAGTACCGCGACGTCGAGGACACCGACGGCTCCGACATGGTCGTCGGGCGCGCGGAGGGCGTGGTCGACGAGGCACGCGTCGGCGAGCACCTCGCCTACCGGCTCTCCCCGTTGCTTCCCGACGGTGGCCTCGCCTTCACCGCCCACGTCGACCTCGGCCTGAGCCCCACCGGCACGGGCACGGACCTCGACGTCCACTGGCGGATCACCGACAGCACGGTCGACTCCGCCGACTTCATCGCAGGCGTCGAGATCGGCTTTGGTCAGAGCCTCGACAAGCTCGCGGCGGCCCTCGCCGCGCACCCGTACGACACCCACGCCTCGGACGCCCCCATCGACTCAAGGAGCACGAAGTGACAAAGCAGGCAGAGCGGATGGAGCAGACGGAGCAGACGGAGCAGGTGGAGCAGACGGAGCAGGCGGTGCGGACGGAGTCGTCCGCGGGGCGGCGCGTCGTCACGAGCATGAGCCTCTCCCTCGACGGCCGCTACGCCGCACCGGACAACCCGCTGGACATGAGCTGGGTGATGCCGTACGCCCATACCGATGTCGCGCGCGACCACCTGACCGGCCTGTGGGAGCCGGCGACGACGGCCCTGCTCGGAAGGGTCAACGCCGAGGGGTTTCTGAGTTTCTGGCCCACGGTCATCGGTATGGAGGGCGCCGACCCGCGCGACGAGGCTTTCGCCAAATGGCTCGTCGAAACCGACAAGGTCGTCCTCTCCGCCACCCTCGGCGAGGCTCCGTGGGAGCGGACGACGGTCGTCGACAAGCCGACCGCGGAGGTGGTCGCGGACCTCAAGTCGACCGAGGGCGGCGACATTCTCGTGCTCTCCAGCGCGAGCGTCATCAAGGCCCTGCTGGCGGCCGACAAGGTCGACCGGCTGGCGCTCACGATTTTTCCGGTCTTCCTCGGCGGCGGGCCCCGCCTCTTCGACGACGGGCTGCCCACGGGAAAGTGGATGCTCGCGAGCCAGACCGCGGGCGAGCACGGCACGTTGGCCCTCGTCTACGACAGGGTTCGCTGAAGCCCCGCGAGATCCGCGGTCAGGGCACTGCGCGGCAGTTCGCGCAGTGCCCTGACCGGTGAGAAGGACCGGTGAGAAGGGTCAGTCCTGTCGGACGACGTTCGTGCCGGGACCGCCGGAGAGGGTGTCCTGGCCGGCGCCGCCGTACAGCTTGTCGTCGCCGCTGTTCCCGTACATGGTGTCGTTGCCGCTGTTGCCGTACAGGATGTCGTTGCCCTTGCCGCCGTAGACGAAGTCGTCGCCGGATCCGGCGCGGACCGTGTCGTTGCCGTCGCCGCCGGACAGGTTCTGCCTCTGCGCACCGCCCTGGATCACGTCGTTGCCCGCGCCGCCGTCGACGGCAGCTTCGTCGCCTTCCGAGAAGATCGTGTCGTTGTCGTTGCCGCCCTGCGCGATGCTGCCGCCCGCGGCGTGGAGGGTGTCGTTGCCGTCACCGCCGAGGACCACCCCCGCCTCACCCACGGACAGGTCATCGTCGCCCGCTCCTCCGATGACGGAGTTGCCGTCGACGCTGCCGGTGTGGGTCGCGACGTCCTTGCCGGCTCCCAGGTCCGCCGAGGCGAAGTAGTAGGTCTGATCGGTGGAGTTGTCATAGGTGAACGTGTCGTCGCCGTCGCCGAGGCCCAACTTGAAGGTGGCGTACGGGTCCTGGGTCTCCAGGGTGGCGACCGTGCAGGAGACGTGGGTGCGGTCCGCGCTGTCGGGGTAGGAGCAGCCTTCTCCCGCGTTGATCGCAACGGCGTCGTCGATCACGTAAGTGATCTCTTCGGACCCCTCGGACATGGACGCTGTGACCGTCACCTTGTTGGTCTGACCGGTGGCGGCGGTGTAGACGATCGCGTGATCGCTCGCGCTGAACGCGGCAGTCGCTTCCGGTGCCGCGGCGCCGGCGGTGCCGGCCAGGAGGAAGGGAGCGGCCAGCCCCGTACCGAGAGCCAGCGTCACCGCGGACGTGGTGCGGATAATCCGGCGGCGGATGAGGTGAGAGGGCATGACAAAACCTCCATGAGTCATACGTGGTCCTTGCAATTACGTGTGACTGACGGGGTTCGCGGTTGGTTGTCATGCGGTGTGGCAGGGGTGGGTGCGCTGATACTCGGAGCGATTGACTCAAGTAGCCGATGGCCAGCGGAGTTTGATTGCTCATCCGGGGCGTGACAATTCGCTGTAAGGCACGGTTGGGCAGAAATTCATGGTGCGGGTGAGAGGTTTCGGACCCGGGGTGAGGGGCGTTGCACGGGGCGCCGCTCCGCAACGTGCTCACCGCTCAGCTCTTCGGCTCGCGGTGGCGCAGGTGCAGGACGGTGCCGCCGGCCAGGATCACCGCGCCGGCGCCCGCGAGGGGGCCGACCAGGCCGGAGCCCGGGGAGCGCGTGGGTGATCCGGAGGCGGCGTTCTCGATGTCCGGTGCGACGTCGGCCGTGGAGCGGGACCCCGCCGACGAGCGGCCGCCCCCGACCTGAGGGGCGCCATGTTTCTCGTGGGCCTGGTGCGCCGCCTCGGCCTTGGTGTTCTCCTTGCCGGCGCCGAGCGCGGTCACCGCGGCTCCGGACCGTTCGCCACCGGTCAGGCCGGTGACCTCGCCGTTGCCACCGTCGAAGACCACGTCCGAGCAGGAGAAGAAGTTCTCCTGGCTGTCGGAGCGGATCCACTGGACGAACAGGATGTGTTGGCCGGTACGTTCCGGCAGTCGCAGGTCCCAGTAGTAGTGGCCCGCCTCGCTGCCGGGCCCGCCCTCCTGCGGCGGGTTCTGCACGGTCCGCACGTTCTCCAGGTCGGACCAGCCCAGCGGCTGTTCCGGGTCGTAGCCGTCCCTGGTGACGTACACCTTGAACGTGCCCGGATGGTGGGCCCAGTTGCTGTAGTTCATCTCGATGGTGGCGCCGCCCGTGAGATGGGTGACGGGCCAGTCGGTACGGGTGGCGTTGTACGGGGAGAAGTCGTACGGGCTGCGGTCGCCCGCGCTGCACAGGGTGCCGTCCTCGACGTACCCCTCACCGCGGCCGCCCGCGTTGGAGTCGAGTACCGCGAACCAGTTGTACAGCGGAGTGGTGCCCGCGTCCTGAACTGCCGCCTTGCAGGCGGGGTTTGACGGCATCTGGGTGGAGGAGTTGGCGAGGAGATCCTTGTAGCACAGGTAGGTGCGCGACCCGGGCACCATGGCCACGCCGTGCGCGGCTGCCGTGCCCGGGACGGCCAGCACCGCCGCGGCCGCGATACCGGTGGCGCCCGCGAGCGAGGCAAGGCGCCTGGCGCGTACCGAACTCCGTACGCGGGCCCGGAGTCGTGCTCGGGCGGGCATGGGGGAGCGGGGGATGTTCATGGGAACGTCTCCTTCGGGGAGTTTCCGATGAGCGGCTCACCCTGTGGTCGGCGCCGGGCTCGAAAAGGTTGCCGCGGCGGGGCAAGGGACGGGCTGCCGCCGACCGAGACGCTGGCCCGCCCGGGCCTGGGGGGCCTCGGCGGCGCACGGAATAGCGGCTCAACAGCCTCCAAGTCCCCGGCTATCGCTGCGCAACGAGGCGGACGATCCCGACCGAGGTGTTCTCGGCCTGGGCATGAGCCGCCTGAACCGCCCATCGTCCCGCCGGGAGGCCGACGGGGGCTTGTTCCGGAAACTCGGGGTCGGGCGTCAACTCGGCTTCGGTCGCCGTGAGTTCGCCGCCCGCGACCGCGGAATCCATGAGCACCGCCGCCCCATTCGTCTCCCAGACCCCGCAGTCCTCCCACTCCGTGCCCGGGTCCGCCATCGCATGCTCGGCGGCGGTGAGCAGTCCGGCCTCGGAGTCGGCGCCGAGCCAGCGCACGAAAGCGTGGTGCTCGGGCAAGTAGCAGGTCATGGCGGGCTCGTCACCCAGCACGAGCGCAGTGGCACCGTCGCTGCCCACGGGGATCGCCTCGGCGTAACCATCCACCGCGCAGGCACGGTCGTAGTCGTCCGCGATGCCCGGGTCGCCGAGGACCTCTCCTGCCTCGGTGCAGCCGTGCCACCAGGAGAGCGCCGACACCGGCACCACGATGAGCGGGCCGCCCATCGACTCGACCCAGGTCAGCTCGGGTACTTGGTGGCGGGGGGACTTCGCGCCCCGGGAGTTGGTCATGGGGCAAGTGTGCGGCCTGCGGCCGAGGGTCGGCCGCGGGGGTATGGCCTGCCTGCTCTGGGTGGGACAGGAGGCCGGTTCAGTCCAGGTCGGACATGTCGAGGACGAAGCGGTAGCGCACGTCATTGCGGCGGAGCCGGTCGAGGGCTTCGTTCACGCGGGTCGAGGGGAGCAGTTCGATGTCGGCGGTGATGCCGTGCTCGGCGCAGAAGGCGAGCATGGCGGCGGTCGCGGTCCTGCCGCCGCTGCCCGCGGAGCTGAGCTTCTTGCGCCCCACGAGCAGGTCGGTGGTCTCCAGGGTGACGGAGCCCAGGTGCCCGAGCTGGCTGAGTGTGCCGTCCATGGCGACCAGGCGCAGGTAGGGGCCGAGGTCGTGCGGGGCGGCGATGGTGTCGATGACTACGTCGAAGCGGTCGCGGGCGGCGGCCATCTGATCCGGATCGGTGGAGACGATCACCTCGTGGGCGCCCAGGCGGTGCGCGTCCTCGGCCTTCTCCGGGGACCTGCTGACGACCGAGGTTTCGGCACCGAGTGCCACGGCGAGCTTGACCGCGAGATGCCCAAGACCGCCGAGTCCGGCCACGGCGACGCGGGAACCCGGCCCCGCGCCCAGGGCTCGCAGCGGCTCCCAGACAGTGACCCCGGCGCAGAGCAGGGGAGCGGCGGCGGCCGGCTCCAGGCCTGGCGGCAGCGGATAGGCGAAGTGCGCGCGGACGACGTACTCACGGGAGTAGCCGCCCTGGGTGGTCGAGCCGTCATGGCGGTCGACGCCGCTGTAGGTCAGCGTCGGGAAGGAGTGGCAGAAGTTCTCCTGCCCGGCCCGGCACATGGCACAGGCACCGCACGAATCGACGATGTTGCCCACCGCCACCGGATCGCCGACGGCGAAGCCCGTGACCGCGGACCCCGTCTCGGTCACCACGCCGGTGAACTCGTGCCCCGGCACCAGCGGTTGGCCGGCCTCGCAGGCCTGGACGGCGTGCAGATCCGTGTGGCAGACCCCGCAGTAGTCCACACGCACCGCGAGGTCGTCGGCGCGCAGATCGCGCCGCCTGAGCGGCATGCGCCGCAGCGCCGCGTCCGGTCCGTCGGCCTGCAAGCACACAGTGGTCCTCATGGGTTCCCTCTCCTTAAGCGGCTGGCCGCCGACCGACGGACAGCACATCAAGACAGACTGTTCGGTCTATTTGAAGAGTAGAGCCCTGTCCTCCATCCGGCAAACCAACTGTTCTGTTTGATAGCCTGCCGGACATGGCCGACCAGCCCCTGACCACCCGCGGAGCCGCGACCTACCAGCGCATCCTCGACGTGGCGACCCAGGAATTCGCCGAGCACGGGATCGCCGGGGCGCGCATCGAGCGGATCGTGTCCGCCGCGCGCACGAACAAGGCGCAGCTCTATTCCTACTTCGGGAACAAGGAAGGCCTTTTCGACGCCATTTTCTTCGGTTCGCTCGAGCGGATCGTGAATGTCGTCCCGATCGACGCCACGGACCTCGCGGACTGGGCGGTGCGCCTCTACGACGAGTACCTCCGCCGCCCCGACCTGATCCGACTTGCCACCTGGGCGCGTCTGGAGCGACGCCCGGCAGGTCATCTGGTCGAGGACCCCGACCGCCTCGACGACCACAAACTGCGCTCCATCGCCGAGGCGCAGGCCGCCGGCCGGGTGCGTGAAGGGGACCCGTTCGACGTGATGGCCATGGTCATCGCGATGTCCATGGCCTGGTCCCCGGTGAGCAACGTCTACGCCGCCACAGCCGAGGAGCCCCCAGAGCTGCACGAGCAGCGCCGCGCGCTGCTCCATGACAGTGTCCGGCGCGCCATGGCCGGCGAGTAGGCGGCCCTCTCACACGTCGAGGTGAGCCGAGGCCTCGTCAGGAAACTCGCACCAGATGCACCCCGTCGCACTCGCCCAGTCACCCTGCGGCAGCTCGGGCCGTAGACCGTAGTCGCTCAGGACCGCCGCGGAGTGCACTGCCCGGTGGGGCAGCTCATGGGCGAGTACGTACGCGTGCCAGGCGCGGCTCGTCGCGCCGAAGCGGCCGTCCGTGAACAGACCGGCCTGTCGCGGAGTCGTGAACTCCTCGCCAGGAGCTAGGAGTTGGGCCATACCCTCGCGCCCGGAGCCGCCGGTGAAGCCTGCCCTGCCGTCGGGAGCGCGCTGCACGGTGACGCGCCAACTGCCGCTCCAGGCCGGTGCCGCGCTCCAGGCCTGGTCCGTTGCGCGATGGCCCGTTGGGGCCAGTGGGTACGTGACCGGAGATGCGGCGACGTTGCTGAAACAGCAAGGAAGCTTGCCGTTTCTCTCGGGTGGAGCGCACGGTGTCGGCATGACTGAGACGAATGAGCGAAACATCGCTGACGTGAACGTGAACGTGAACGTGGACATGGACGTGGACGTGCTGGTGGTCGGAGGTGGCGCGGCCGGGCTGTCCGCGGCGCTGACCCTGGCCCGGGCCAGGCGTTCCGTCCTGGTGGTGGACTCCGGGGAGCCGCGTAACGCCCCGGCCGACGGGGTCCACGGGTTCCTCTCCGGCGAGGGCCGCGCGCCCGGAGAACTCCTGCGGATCGGCCGGGAGGAGGTCGAGGGGTACGGCGGGCGGATCGCGTCGGACCTGGTGACGCACGTGCGCCGGGTCGGCGAGCGCTTCGTAGTGGAGACCGCCGGCGGGCGCAGCCATCGCACGCGGCGGCTGCTGGTGACGACGGGGCTCGTCGACGAACTGCCCGAAGTCACCGGCATACGCGAGCGTTGGGGTCGTGACGTCCTGCACTGTCCCTACTGCCACGGCTGGGAGGTGCGCGACGAGCCGATCGGCGTCCTGGCGACCGGCCCGATGGCGACGCACCAGGCACTGCTGTTCCGCCAGTGGTCGTCGGACGTGACCCTGTTCCTGCACACCGCGCCCGAGCTGACCGAGGAGCAGTGGGAGCAACTGGCCGCGCGTGGCATCGCGGTAATCGACGGCGAGGTGGCCGGCCTCGATGTCGAGGACGACCGGCTCTCCGGCGTCCGTCTGACCTCGGGCAGGCGCATTCCGGTACGGGCTCTCGCCGTGGCGCCGCGGTTCGAGGCGCGCGGCTCGGTGCTCTCGGAACTCGGCCTGAGCAAGGTCGACCACCCGAGGGGCGTGGGGAGTCACGTGGAGTCGGACGCGACCGGGTTCACGGGCGTCCCGGGGGTGTGGGCCGCGGGCAACGTCACCGATCTGATGGCGGGAGTCATGGTGTCCGCAGCCGGTGGCATGACGGCGGCCATGGCGATCAACGCCGATCTCGTGACCGCCGACATCGCGGCGGCGGTGGCGGCGCGGCGTGCTCCCGAAATTTTCGGGGCGGCGGCCGAGGCGTCCAACTGCCGGCGTGTACTGGGAGAAAGGCGTCACGGAATCGAGTCCGTCCTGGCTGCCGAGAAGGCGCTCCAAGGCGAGGCCGTGCGCTGATGACGGGCCGCGGGAACGAGCGTCACCGCTGGTGGCGCTATCCCGTCGAAGCCTGTCATTAATGCCACTGGGAGGCGACAGCGAACCTGGATAACTTCGGCGGTGATCCCGCGAGCCCGGCACCGGCCGGCCGCGCACCGCCACCCGAAGGAACTCCATGCAGGCCATGCCGTATGTCGCACCGATCCTGATCGGCGTCCTCTACGCCCTCGTGATGTCTCTCATCCGCGAACCGCACCGGCGCCGCTTCAACGCGATCATGGTGGCCGGTGCGGGAGCGGCCTACCTCAGCGGCGGAGGCCTCGGGGGCTGGGAGTTCGTCTTCACGGCCGCCGTCACCTACTGCGCCTACCGCGGCCTGGAGTCCTGGACCTTCATCGGCGTCGGCTGGCTGCTCCACACCGCATGGGACCTGATCCACCATCTCAAGGGCAATCCGATCATCCCCTTCGCCCATGACTCGTCGCTGGGCTGCGCCATCTGCGATCCCGTCATCGCGCTCTGGTGCCTGCGCGGCGGCCCCTCGCTCATCGCTCTCGTCCGCAACAGGACCGCGCGAGCGCAGTGACCGGACGACGCGCCACGCGAGGCGGTGCACGAGCGTTCAGCCAGGGAAACCAAATCCCTATTCCCCGAGTGTGTCGATCCTGAGGCCGTTCGTTCGACGTAATGATGAGAGCAGCAACCCCGAGGAGAGGGACGTCATGCCGAAGGTGCGCGTTCACAACATCACCGTCTCGCTGGACGGCTTCGCCGCCGGGCCCCATCAGCGCCTGGACGAACCCTTCGGGGACAACATCGAAGGGCTGCACGACTGGATGGTCGCCGCGATGCGCGACCGCGCCGAAGGCAAGACGGGAATCGACGTCGACTGCATCGAGCGCAGCGAGGAGAACATCGGCGCCACGATCATGGGCCGCAACATGTTCGGACCGCAGCGCGGGCCGTGGCAGGACGAGTCGTGGCGGGGCTGGTGGGGAGAGAATCCGCCCTACCACCACGACGTGTTCGTGCACACCCATCACCTGCGGCCTCCGCTCGCGATGGAGGGCGGAACCACTTTCCACTTCACCGACGAGCCCGTCGAGACGGTCCTCGCGCGAGCCTTCGAGGCGGCGGCGGGCCGGGATGTACGCATCGGAGGCGGTTCGGCCGTCGTACAGCAGTATCTGCGCGCGCGACTGATCGACGAACTGCACCTGGTCGTCGTGCCGCTGCTGGTCGGCAGGGGTGAGCGGCTGCTCGACGACGTCGCCGACGGGATCGACGGTTATCGGGTGACCGACTTGGTGAGTTCCGCGGCGGCGACCCACGCCCACCTGGTCCGTCGGTGAGCCGGACCGCTGGGCCGGATGGCAACGCGGGGGGCCGTGCGGCCAGTTGCGGCCCTGTGACGGATTCCGTTACGCGCTCTCCGGGTGATCGCAATGTCGGGTGCATACGTTTATGTTCCTCATTGTGCGGCTCGTCGCACGACGAGGAACACGTACCGACCGACACTCAAGGGGACCACTGCCGCCATGCGAAACAACCGTCGCAGCCTTCTGCGTACCACCGCCGTCTCCGCCCTCGCCGGGTCGGTCCTGTTGATTCCCGCCACCGCCGCGCTCGCCGCCGGATCCGACCCGGAGCCCCAGCCGGCGCAGGCCGCGGCGGCCGGACCCGTCCCGGGCGCGCCTGCCGCGGCCAAGTCCGTCGCCACCACCCTGACGGCGAAGGCGTCCGTGTCCCACGTACGCGCATGGCAGGAGCTGCGCATCACGGGCAAGGCCACCGGACTGAAGGCCGGCAGCAAGGTGACCCTGCAGCAGAAGCAGCACGGGGCGTGGAAGGCGCTGCCTGCCGACACGGTCACCAACAACTCCGGGAGCTACGGCCTGCGCGTCAAGCTCGGCCTCACGGGCAAGAACGAACTGCGCGTGGCGAGCGGCACCACCGTCTCGCCGGTCGTCACGGTGACCGTGAGGTGATGCGCGGATCCGCCGGCCCCGCGCGGGCCGGCGGATCGTGTGGGGCCGCGCGCGTCAGGCCCCGGGCGCCCGCACGACGAGCAGGTAGTAGTCCATGTGGTCGCGGCAGAAGGAGCGGTAGGGAGCCATGAGCGGATCGGTGTGGGCCAGGGCCTCCTTGCCGAACCGCTCCTCGATCTCGCCGCGCCGGTCCTCGTAGAGCACGCACATCAGCTCGCCGCACAACGCCGAGTTCGCGGTCATGTCCCGTACGGACTCCACGCGGAAACCGGCCTGTTGGACCTCGTCGATGAGGGCGGCGAAGGGGGAGAGCGGGGGACAGGACCACATCCGGGTGAAGGCCGCCACCTCCTCCGCGGCGGGGCTGCCGCGCAGGGCGAACTCCGTGAACAGGAACCGCCCACCCGGACGCAGCACGCGCAGGGCTTCACGTCGATCGCCGCCCGTGCACCCTGGGCGCCCGCCCCGCTCGCCGGCTCAGCCGAGCGGCGCCCGGAGGCGTTCAGTCACGTTTCGCGCGCCCCGATGGCTCGGCTGATCCCTCGGTCGCGGCGTGCGCGTCGACCTGTCGTTCCACCTCACGTGCCTCGTCGGTCAGCATCCGCAGGCGTGCCTCGGCCTGATCCGCGCGGGCCTGGAGGCGGGCGGTGTCGTCGGCGATGACCTGGCAGGCCAGCTCCATCGCTGCGTCCACGTCCTCGGCGGAACCGCGCTCGGCAAGCTCCTCCAGGGCGCCCTTGACCGCGGGGATGCCGCCGCGGGTGTGGATGTCGTTCCAGAACTCATAGTCCATCCGGGCAGTTTGCCGGATCCAGGGCCGCGGGGCGAACCGCGCCCGTGGCCCCCGGAACCGCCCTACGCATCTACCCCCGGAGCTGCCAGCGAGCCCGGCTTCCGGGACGGGTCAGGCCCGCAGACTCCGCAGGACCTCGTGGCTCTGCTCGCAGGCGAACGCGCACGCCTCCAATTGGGCCATCTGGAGCGTGGGGTGGGCGCCCGAGCCGCGCGTCAGGGCCAGGCGGGTTGCGGAGGCCACGTCGGCGCAGTTCAGATCGCGGTTGACGGCGGCCCGCCGTTCGTCGGCCTCCTTCTCGGCGAGCATGCCGACCGCGCAGGCGGTGACGGCCAGTTCGCACGCGGAGAGGGCGTCGACGGCGGTGGACAGGGTCTGGTTGTCGAGGTGGTCGGCACGAGAGGCAAGGCTGTCGAACAACTCGCGTGTCTGGAGCATGCAGCATCGCGTCTCCAACGGGCAGTGTCGGGGCCCTGTCCCCGGGGTTCCGGTCCTGAGGGCGCCCGGTCTCCCGACGCTGGTCCCGCCCCTGCCCGCCACCCCGCCGCCCATGTGGCGCGCATCACACAACTCCCGCGCATCGCCGGGAACTCTTTCACCCCGCCGGCCGACTCCTGCACCGGCCCACTACGGCCGAATCGCGCCACCTTCAGCCAGGAGAGCAGCTCATGTCCGCCGAACCCACACTCCTCGCCCCGGACGACGGGCAGGAGACCCAGGGGGCGCCGCCCTCCGCAGGACGGTCCGGATGGGCGTCGCTGCGTCCGCTCGTGCTGCGACTGCACTTCTACGCAGGGGTGCTCATCGCGCCCTTCCTGCTCGTCGCCGCCACCACGGGACTCCTGTACGCCTGCTCGTACCAGGCCGAGAAGATCGTCTACTCGCACGAACTGCGCGTCCCCGTCGGCGAGGACAAGACCGAGCTGCCGATCTCGAAACAGGTGGCCGCCGCCCGCAAGGCGCACCCCGAGGGCACGGTCAGCGCGGTGCGGCCCTCACCCGAGGACGGCGCCACGACCCGTGTCCTGCTCGCCGGGACCCCGGGCGTGGACGCCGACCACACCCTCGCCGTGTTCGTGAACCCGTACAACGGCGAAGTGCGCGGCGCCCTGGAGCAGTACGGCTCCACCGGCGCGCTGCCGCTGCGCACCTGGATCGACGAGCTCCACCGCGATCTGCACCTGGGCGAGACCGGCCGGCTCTACAGCGAGCTCGCCGCCAGCTGGTTGTGGGTCATCGCGGGCGGCGGTCTGGTGCTGTGGTTCGCGCGCCGCCGCTCCCTGCGCAAGCTGCGTGGGACCACCGGCCGCCGCCGCACGCTCTCGCTGCACGGCTCGGTGGGCGTGTGGGCCGCCGCCGGGCTGATCTTCCTGTCGGCGACCGGGCTGACCTGGTCGGCGTACGCGGGACAGAGCGTCAGCGACCTGCGTGAGGCCATCGGGCAGACGACACCGGCGCTGACGGCGACCGCCGGGGGCGGCGGAGAGCACGCAGGGCACGGCGGATCGGGCTCGGGAAATGCCGCCGACGGGGTGGGGCTCGACGCCGTCCTGAAGGCGGCCCGTGCCGAGGGGCTCTCCAACCCGGTGGAGGTCGTACCGCCCGCCGACGAGTCGTCCGCGTACGTCGTGCGGCAGATCCAGCGCAGTTGGCCCGAGAAGCAGGACTCCGTCGCGGTCGACCCCGCGACCGGAGAGGTGACCGAAGTGCTGCGGTTCGCCGACTATCCGGTGCTGGCCAAGCTGACCCGCTGGGGTATCGACGCGCACACCGGCACACTCTTCGGGCTCGCCAACCAGATCGCCCTCGTCGCTCTCGCCCTCTGCCTGATCCTGATGATCGTGTGGGGGTACCGCATGTGGTGGCAGCGCGGGCGCGGCAGTTCGTTCGGGCGTCCGCTGCCGCGCGGGGCGTGGCGACACGTTCCGGCGTACGTCCTGGTCCCGCTGATGGCGGCCATCGCCGTGCTCGGCTACTTCGTGCCGCTGCTCGGCATCCCGCTGGCGGCGTTCCTCGCCGTGGACATCGTGCTGGGGGAGATCGCCTACCGGCGCGGGGTGCGCAACTACGCCTGAGTCCGGCTCAGTCGTGGGTGGCCGAACCGCTGAGGTGATGGTCGGCGAGGTTCAGCACCTCGTCGACCACGCGGCGCAGGTGCCCGTCGGGAGGGCCGTAGACCATGCGTCGTCCCTCCTTGCGTACGGACACGAGTCCGGCGAGGCGCAGTCGGGCCAGGTGCTGGCTGACGGCCGGGCGAGCCGCGCCGCACGCGGCGGTCAGCGTCGTGACGTCCGCCTCGCCCTTGCCGAGGGTGTGCAACAGGGCAAGGCGAGTGCGGTCCGCCAGGAGGCCCAGGACCTCGGCCGCGTGGGTGTAGTGCTCGGCGCCCGGATCTTGCGGGTGCGCATCGTGCGCAGGTGATAGGTGCATGCGTGCGCTCATACGCACATAATGGGCTCGGGCACCTCGCGGTGTCCACTCTCCTCTCCGTCCCGCGTCGGAAGGCCGTATACGTGAGTGAGCAGCACGGACACGTCGGTGAGCAGCACGGACACCCGCACCCTTCGCATGAGCACCACCATGAGCACCGCCACGACCACGAGCACCACCACGGCCACGAGCACGGCCACGGCGTTGCGGCTCGTCCGGCCCGGTGGCGGCACAAGCTCGGGCACCTGGTGAAGCCGCACTCGCACGAGACGGCCGACAAGGTCGACACAGCGCTGGAATCATCCGCGCGCGGCATGCGCGCACTGTGGATCTCGCTGGCGGTTCTGGGCGTGACGGCCGCGGCCCAGGCGGTGATCGTCGTGCTCACCGGTTCGGTCGCGCTCCTCGGCGACACCGTGCACAACGCGGCGGACGCACTGACCGCGATCCCGCTCGGCATCGCCTTCGTCCTGGGCCGCCGCGCCGCCACCCGCCGCTTCACCTACGGGTACGGACGCGCGGAGGATCTCGCGGGCATCGTCATCCTCCTGACGATTGCGGCGTCGGCGGCCTTCGCGGCCTGGGCGGCGGTGGACCGGCTGCTCACCCCCCGTACCCTGGAACACCTTTGGGTGGTGGCCGCCGCGGCGGTCATCGGCTTCATCGGCAACGAATGGGTCGCCCGCTACCGCATCCGCGTCGGCCGCGAGATCGGCTCGGCCGCCCTGGTGGCCGACGGTCTGCATGCCCGGACGGACGGATTCACCTCGCTGGCCGTCCTGTTGAGCGCGGGCGGCGCCGCACTGGGCTGGCGGCTGGCCGACCCGATCGTGGGCCTGCTGATCACCGCGGCGATCCTGCTGGTCCTGCGGGACGCGGCACGCGAGGTGTTCCGCCGGGTGATGGACGCAGTGGACCCGGCCCTGGTCGACGCGGCGGAGGAGCGGCTCCTGACGGTCCCCGGCGTACGTGGCGTGAGCGAACTCCGCCTTCGCTGGATCGGCCACAGGCTGCGCGCGGAAGTGGCGGTCGTGGTGGACGGCGACCTGTCGGTGCGCGAGGCGCACGAGGTGGCGGTCGACGCGGAGCACGCCTTGCTGCACGCGGTGCCGAAACTGACCGCGGCGCTGGTCCACGCCGACCCGGCGGTGGAGCCCGGGGGATCGGATCCGCACAGGGCGCTCGCGCATCACGCGGTGTGAGTCGGGTGGACGGCGTGGCATGGGGGGGCCGGACCCGCGCACACTGCTTGCCCGTCACGGGCCGCGGGTCCGGCGGCCGCCGTGCGCGGTGGTCGGCGGAGTGATCGGGACATGACGTCGCGGGCCTCGTGAAGCGCGCCCTGCCGCACGTGGTGGCGCAATCGGGCCGCGGCGTCGAGGGCGGGCCGCTTCCGTCAGGTGCCTTCGGAGACCCGTAGGCCTAGTCTCAGTGGTGTGCTGAGCATCGTTGATGATCTGGCCGGGTTCGGACCGCTGCGGATGTGCGCCCACGCGCAGTCGGCCGACGACCCGGACGACCTGACCGGTCTGCGCGTGCTCCTCGTCGCGGACGTGCTGGCCCGCGTCGCCGAGCTGCGCGGCCGGACGGTCCTCCTCGGGTGGACCTGCCCGCCGGCAGCGGCAGCCGACGCCGCCGGTATCCGTCCGGCCGACGCCCACGGCACCGTCGAGGAGCTCACCGAGACTCTCGGCGGCCCGCCGACCGTGCACCTCACCAGCCGTACGTACGAAGGAGCCGGCGGACTGTCGCTCCACGTCGGCGAAGCCGTGACGCCCGCAGGCGCGGCCCCAGGGGCGGACGCGGACCAGGAGGCGGGCCCGGACGCGCTCGCCCTGCGGCTGCTCCTGCTCGGCCGCCCGCACCACGAGCCCGTCGACGTATCACGGCAGGCCGTCGACGCCGCCGGCGAACAGCTGGCCAACTGGCGCCATTCCGTGGCTACTTGGGCCGAGGAGCCGTCCAAGGCGATGCCTGCCGACTTCGTGGACCGGGCCCGCGCCTCGCTGGAGAACGGCCTCGATACCCCGGCCGTGCTGCGGCTCCTCGGCGCTCTGGAGACGGCCCCCGACGTTCCGGGCGGCGCCAAGTTCGAGACGTTCGCGCACCTCGACCGTGTCCTCGGGCTCGAAGTCGTCCGCGATGTGGGCCGTTCGCACAGTGCCGAGGTGTATCGCTGACCGGTGACCGCGACGGCGTATGCGGGATCATCGAAGGGTGATCCCCATGGTCCTGCGCACCATCGAGCGACTCGTGGCACTCGACGCCACGTCCGGGGCCACCTCCGCGATGCCCGCCGTGCGCGAGGCCATACGGCGCCTCCCGGAGCTGTCCGCCGCCCCCGAAAGCCTTCGCCCGCGGAACAGTGACGCGCTCGCGGCCCTCGCCGAGCTGTGCGAAGTCATCGGGTGGATCCTCTTCGACGCGGGTTTCTACCGCGAGGCCCACCGCATGAACGCACGCGCGCTGGCCCTGGCGGAGCTCTGCGGTGACCGCTGGACGGCACGGTTCGTGCTGCTGAACGACAGCATGCTCCTGGCCCATATGGGGGCGCCGCGCAGCGCCCTGGAGAGCGCGGCCCGTGTGCGGGGCGCGCGAGCGCTCCCCGCCAGGGTCAGCAGTCTCGTCCTGATCCGCCGGGCACACGCGATCGCCATGCTCGGCGGCCGCCGAGAGTCCATGGACTTGATGGCCCGCGCCCGCAGCAGGTTCCTGGACGGCGTCTCGCGCCACGATCCGCCCTGGGCCTGGTGGATCGACCGGACCGAGCTGCTCGGCCACCGGGGATGGGTACTGGCCAGGCTGCGCAAGTGGGACCAGGCCATCCCCCTCCTGCACGAGGCGGCCACCGCGCCGGGACCCTCCTACCGGGACCTCTTCACCGCGCAACTCCTCTCGGCCCTGGCGCGGGCCGGAGCATGGAGGGAGGCCGAGGACCTCATGGCCGAGCTTGCTCCACGCGCTGCCCGCATCGGATCCGTACGGGCGATCCAGACGCTCGGGACGACGGCGACCCACCTGCTGAGCAGACCTGACACTCCCGTGCCCCTGCGGGAGGCGGCGATGTTCCTGCTGGAGAGTGTGCCCGGGCCGCATGCCCGGCGGCGCCTCTTGCTTCGGCACTCCACGACGTAGGATCCCGCAGGTGAACCGACACATAGGCTTCGAGTACCTGCACAACTTCCGGGATCTGGGCGGCTATCGGACCTCTGACGGGCGCACGCTGCGCTGGCGTCGGCTGTACCGCTCCGACTCGCTCGCCAAACTGCGGGGCGCCGACTGGGACCTCTTCCTCTCGCTGGGCGTCCGCACGGTGATCGACCTGCGCTACCCGTGGGAGATCGAGGCCAAGGGGCGGGTCCCCGAGACGCAGGGGCTCACCTACGTCAACCTCAGCGTGGAACACCGCCCATACGACCAGGCGGAGATCGACCCCGGCCTCGACCCCTGGCGCTATCTCGCCGACCGGTACGCGGAGGTCGCCCTCGACGGCGCCGAGGAACTCCGTCAGGCCCTGGAGGTCATCGCTTCCGGCGATGCCCCGCAGGTCTTCCACTGCGCATCGGGCAAGGACCGCACCGGGCTCCTCGCCGCGCTCGTCCTCGCGCTGCTCGGCGTCGAAGAGGACGTCATCGCCGCGGACTTCGCCCTCACCGAACTGGCCACGGACCGGCTGATCGCCGACTGGAAGGCGGGACATCCCGACAGGCCGCTGAACTGGCCCGGATACGGGCGGGCACCCGAAGAGATCATGCGCCTCTTCCTCGCCGACCTGACCGCCACCCACGGCTCGGTACGCGACTACGCGGTCAAGCAACTCGGCGTCGACGACTCCCTCATCGACCGTCTGCGTACGCAGCTGCTGAACTGAACCGCCGCTGACGGGCCACGGGGCGGCGGCTCAGCCCCGGAGCGCCGCGTACGTCCGCTCGGCGATGTCGACGACGTCGTCCGGCCGGAACTGGCCGACGAAGTGACGCAAGCTCAGCTCGCGTCCCTCGTCGCCCTCGTGCGGGTCGCGGACGAGCAACTGATCGCAGTACTCGGCGACGTCCTGAACGATGCGCTCGCACCGGTAGTACGCGAGCGTCTGTGCGTCGACCTGTTCCGTGCCGTAGCCCCGGTAGAAGTCGGCGCTCCCGGCGGCATCGTTCCAGACGCCTCCGACACCGCCGCCGACGAACATCAGGTCACGCTCCCGCGGCGCCATCACGGGATCGTCCCAGTCCACCACCACGACCGCACCGTCGTCAGTGACCACGACGTTCCCTGCGTGCAGGTCACCGTGGCAGAGCACCAGCTCGCGTTCCTTCCCGCGCAGCACCGCCGCCAACTGCTCGGCTCGCTCGACGAAGGTGGTCAGCTGCTGCCGCCGAGCCCTGAGGACGGCGGCCAACTCCCGTGCCGGGGCGTCGGGCAGGCGCGCCGGTGGTGTGTCGGTGGCGAGATGGCCGCGCACCTTGTCACGCCACTTCGGGCCGTACGTCTCCACCCGGACCGCCGAGCGCAGGGACGGCGGCAGGTCGAGCCGGTGCAGCGCCCGCACGGAAGTCCCCAGCGCCGTCCACTGGTCGCGTGTCAGGGGTACGTCGAAGCCACTGCGCCCTGCGACCAAGGGGTGGAGGACAGCGACGTACCCATCGAGTGCCGTCGAGAGCCGGCCCTGGAGGTCGGGCACGGGCGCGATCACATGGGCAGCCTCGGAACCGGCTGCGGCGGCGACGGCTCCGGCCAGGAAGTCCTGCAGGGGCGCTGTCGTGTCGTCAGCGGTTCCCTGCCGAAGCTTCAGGAAGTACGTGACGCTGTGCGAGGCGAGGCGGTATGTGGCAGCTTCGGCGTCCGCGCCGAGGGCCTGCGGCTCGACGTCGACGACGTGCAGGCCGTAGGCGTTCTGGACGTGCCGGACGATGTCCCCGTTGCTGACGCCGGGCTTTCCGATCATGGGCCCATCCTGGCATGCGCCGGGTCAGACCCGCGGGGCTTTGCCCGTCGAAGTGCCCCGCCCCGCGACCGGCACGTCGAGAGGCCGGGCGAGGCCCACCACTCCCTCGTCCAGGCGTTGCAGATGGCGCAGCACTCGGTAGGTGACGGTGCCCGAACGCGGGGCGCCGGACCCCTCGGCCTCGAGCATCGAGGCGATGCTGGCGCCCGACTCGACCTCGCCGGTGGCCTTGTCGTCTTCCACGTACGCGGCGATGACCTCGATGTTGTGGGCGATGCGCAAGCCGGCACGTTCGAGCCGCGGGTCGGCCGCGACGTTCTTGCTGTACGGCACGAGCTCGGCCGTCGCCGCCAGGGAACGGGCGTGATAGGCGCAGGTCTCCAGGAGCGCCACCAGATAGCGTGCGGTTCTGCGGCGGCCGCGCAGCGGGGTGATCGGGTGGGTCAGCGGCTGGATGGAGGCGCGCAGGTCGTCGAGCGCGGTGTCCAGGTCCCGCGCCTTGTCCAGGAGATCGGCTGCCGGGCCGCCGCTGAGCTGCTCGACCGACGCGGAGATGACGTCGGCGAGGCGGGTCAGGACCGTGTTCAGGAGGTCGTCGGTGCGGCGGTCGGTGTGCACCGGCAGGACGAGGACCGCCGCGATGATGCCGCAGGCGGCGCCGAGCGCCGTCTCCTCGATGCGCAGCCAGAGCACGGCGAGGCTGTAGGTGTTCAGAAGCGTGTAGAGCAGGCCCAGCATCGCCGTGACGAAGAAGGACATCAGCGCGTACGACAGGGGAGCGGTGAAGAACATCGCGAAGATGAAGAGCAGGACAAGACCGAACGCGACCCAGGTGTGGTTGCCGACCAGACCCGCGAGCGCCACTCCGGCGACCACCCCGAGGACCGTGCCCAGGAGCCTTCGGTAGCCCTTGACCAGGATCTCGCCCGTGGACGCGGTGTTGAGGAAGACCACCCAGCAGGTGAGCACCGCCCAGTACCAGCGCTGGGTGGAGAGGAACTCACCGCCGATGATGGCCAGGGTCGAGCCCACCGCGACCTGGAACGCGGCCCGGGTGGTGGGGCGCCGCAGCCCGGTGCGGTCGTCCTCCTCGGGTTCGGCGGTCTCCTCGGCGCCGGCGATCGCGATGTCCTCGGCGTCGAACTCCTCGCGGGAGCGGGTCGTCGCCGGTGAGTCGTCGGACTCGTCCTGGGGACCGTCGAGGGCGATCCGCAGGCCGAGGACGGCTCGGGCCGCCTCACCGATGCCGCGGAAGACGTCCTGGACGGCCGTCGAGGCCCGCGGCAGATTGTCCTCGTCGCGGTAGCCGAGCAGCCGGTTGCGCACGTGGGCGAGGGCCGTGCCCCGGTCGTCGGCGACGGGTCGGCCGACCAGCAGGTGCAGCGCGTTCAGGTCCCGGCGCAGGGTGACCGTGGCGTCGTCCTCGGCGCGGATGCGCGTCCCGGTCGCCGGGACGGGGGCCTGCGGCAGATGCAGGGTGAGGGTGTCCGCGCGTTCGGCGCTGCGCGCGTTGAGGAGGAGTACGCCGAGGCGTTCGGCGGCGATCTCCGCGTCCGCCACGCGGCGTTGGACCAGGGTCGCCGTGGCCGCGTCGGGAGTGCCCTCCTCGAGGCGGCCCTGAATCATCAGGGCCGTCTCGTGCAGCCGGGAGGTGCCGCGCCGCAGTTCGGTGAGGACCTTCTCCAACTGCTCGGGCGAGGCGTCGAGAAGCTCGATCTGCGTGGCCACCAGCTGCGCGAGCCGCGCCCTGAAGGCGACGCGCAGCCGCCCCAGATCACGCCCTGGCGTCTCGGGCACGACGGCGAACCGTACGACGGCGCTGCACACGAAGGCGACGGCGAGGGCCAGGCACAGGCTGGGCAGGGCGGACGCCGTGGCGCCCACGAACAGGGAGACGAAGTAGACCTGAAAGCCGATCAGGCCGAGTGCGGTGCCCCTGTCGCCGAACCGGCGGCTGTAGACGGCACCGAAGATCAGCGCGATGAAGAAGATGTCACCCGCGACGACCTGGTCGTGCAGCAGGGCACCCAGGGAGATCGCCGCGATCGCCACGGGCAGCCCGAGCGCGAGCGTGATCGCCTGGCCGCGCACCTCCTTCTCCTTGATGGCGAAGGTGGAGACCATCGCGGTCATGGCGCCCGCGACCATGTGGGTGACGTCGGTGCCGAGCAGCGCGAGGACGACGAGCGTGAGCGCGATCGCGCCGACCGTCCGCAGCCCCGCCATCAACCGCAGGAGCCCCGGGTCCGAGGCCACAAAGCGGTCCCATGTGCCGGTCCTGGTCCGCCGTCTCACTGTGCTCACACCCTCATCGCCGCTGTTCAGGCGGTGATTCTGTCACGGCGGGCTTCAACCGGGGCTTGAGGGTTCACAGCGTGATACGCCCGGGCCGCCGACCGGAAGAAGGGGCAAAGTCTCCGGGGCGAGTTCAACGAAACCATTGAAGTCATGAATCCAGCGGATGACGAACTGACCGGGGCGAAGCCGTACGCGGACGCCCCTGAGACTCGGGAGACGAGCCGACGTCCCACCCCCGCCCGACGGCGTTGGTGGACGCTCCTCGCGGTGAGCGCGGCCCAGCTCCTCGTGGTCCTTGACGGCACCATCGTGAACATCGCGCTCCCGTCCGCGCAGAGCGCCCTCGGCATGTCCGACGCGAGCCGGCAGTGGGCGATCACCGCGTACGCGCTCGCCTTCGGCGGGCTGTTGCTCATCGGCGGCAGGGTCAGCAGCGCGCTGGGCCATCGGCGTACGTTCCTCATCGGGCTTGTCGGCTTCGCCGCCGCGTCCGCGCTCGGCGGGGCGGCCGTGAATCCGGAGATGCTCTTCGGGGCACGCGCCCTGCAAGGGGTGTTCGCCGCGGCCCTCGCACCCGCGGGCCTCTCCCTGCTGACGATCACCTTCTGTGAGCCGAGGGAACGCGGCCGGGCCTTCGGGGTGTTCGCCGCGGTGGGCGCCGCCGGATCGGCGGTCGGCCTGGTCGCCGGGGGACTGCTGACCGAGTACGCCGGCTGGCGCTGGTGCCTCTACGTCAACGTGCCCGTTGCCCTGCTCGCCGTGCTCGGCGCGGCGTTCGTGCCGCGGGACCGGCCGGTCCGGGGCGAGGGGCGGCTCGACGTCGTGGGCGCCTTGCTCAGCGCCGCGGGCTTCGCCGCGATCGTGTACGCCTTCAACGAGGCCGAGCCCCTCGGCTGGAACGCACCGAAGGTCGTCGGCTTGTTCGCGGGCGGTGTCCTGCTGCTGGCCGCGTTCGTCGCCGTCGAGTTCCGGGCGCCGCGGCCACTGCTTCCGATGCGCGTGCTCGTCCATCGTGCCCGTGCCGGAGCGTTCGTCTCCGTCACCTTGTTGTTCGTCGCGATGTTCGGCTTCTACCTGTTCATGAGCTACTACACGCAGACGGTCCTCGGCTACTCACCCGTCGAGGCGGGCCTGACGCTGATCATCAACGCGCTGGCCGCCCTGGTCGGTGCGACACTCATCGCCGGGAGGCTGCACGCTCGTGTCAGGCCCGCCGCGCTGATCGTGCCGGGGCTGCTGGCCGCGGCGGCAGGGATGTTCCTGCTGACCCGCCTGACGGCGCAGAGCACGGACGTCTTCGGCCTCTACCTGGTGCCCGCCCTTGTCCTGACCGGCCTCGGCCTCGGCTGCGTCCTGCCTCCCACCGCGAGCCTGGCCACCGTGGGCCTGCCCCCGCACGACATCGGAGCCGCGGCGGCGGCCTACAACGCCTCCCAGCAACTGGGCGCCGCGCTCGGCACCGCACTGCTCAACACGGTCGCGGCGGGCGCGGGCGCGTCCTACCTGGCGTCCACCGCGGACGCCACCCGCACGGCTGCCTCCGTGCACGGCTACACCACGGCGCTGATGGTCGCCTTCGTGATCCTGCTGGCCGCGGCAGGCGTCACCGCGGCGCTCCTGCGCGCAGTCCGTCCATGACCAGGTCGAGGAGGCGTCCGGAGCGTGACTGCCAGTCGCCGTGCGGGTCGATCTGCCAGAGGCCCGCGATGGCGAGCAGGAAGTCGTCGGGGGTGACGCCGGGGCGAATGGTGCCCGCCTCCTCGTTCGCCTTCAGGAGGAGCGTGACCGCCGAGGTCACGGGCCCGTGGCCCACTCCGGCCAGCGTGCCCAGGGTGCTGGTGGCCTTGCGCATCGCGTCGGCGAGGCCCGCCTTGGCCATCGCGTACTGGGCGAGGCGGTCCATCCACTCCCGCAAAGCCTGGTCGGGTGCGCGGGTCTCAAGGAGCTGACAGGCGGTGTCGGCGACCTGCTGGACCTCGTAGCGGTAGACCTCGAGGACGAGAGCCTCCCGGTTGGGGAAGTTGCGGTAGAACGTCCCCTGCCCGACGCACGCCTTCTTGGCGATCGTGCTGAGCGGGGCGTCCGCCGACTGCGTCAGCTCGGCCAGTGCCACTTCCAGGATGCGCTCGCGATTCCGTTGCGCGTCCGAGCGCAGCTGTGGGTCCTTCTTCTGGTGCACTCGTCCTCCTCCCGAGAATCGCGGCCCGGGCCACTCTTGCTAAGCGGACAACTGTCCGTTAAGTTTTGAAGCTAACGGACAGCTGTCCGCTTAGGGTCACCATACCGGCAGACGGAGCCGGTGGGGAGGTCGGCCGCGAGGGCCGTGACCGCTCGCCCCACCGCGTACGCCACGGGTACCCCGAGCAGACCCCCCTTGACGCACAGCGCCATCTTCCTCCCGGGCTCTCCGCCGGGAGCCCCCGCACGACGACGCTCACGCTCTTGCGTGAACAAGCTGACGCAAGCTGACGCAAGCTGACAGAAGCGAAAGAAGGCTGATCGTGGCCCCAACGACGTCCAGCGCCATCACGCTGAACATCAACGGCGAAAAGCACACGCTGCCCGTCGACCACCGCACCACCCTGCTCGACGCCCTGCGCGAGCGCCTCGATCTGACCGGCACCAAGAAGGGCTGCGACCAAGGACAGTGCGGCGCCTGCACGGTGCTGATCGACGGGCGCCGCGCCGTCTCCTGCCTGCAACTCGCCGTCGCCTCCGAAGGGCGCGAGATCACCACCATCGAAGGCGTGGCGGACGGCGACAAGCTGCACCCGGTGCAGCAGGCCTTCCTCGACCTCGACGGCTACCAGTGCGGCTACTGCACGCCGGGACAGGTCTGTTCGGCCATCGCCGTCATCGAGGAACACGCGGCGGGCTGGCCGAGCGCCGCGACCACGGACGTACGGCCCGAAGCGGGCGTTCCCGAGCTGAGCGCCGACGAGATCAGGGAACGCATGAGCGGCAACCTGTGCCGCTGCGGCGCGTATGTGTCGATCGTCCAGGCGGTCGCGCAGGCGGCAGCCGCCGAGACCAAGGGTACGGAGGCCGTGGCATGAGGGAATTCGGCTACCAGCGGGCGCTCGACGTCCCCGGTACGGTCGCGCTGCTCGGCACCGACCCCGACGCGCGCGTCCTGGGCGGCGGCACGAACCTCGTCGACCTGATGAAGACCGGCGTGGAGCGGCCCGGACTGCTCGTCGACGTACGCGAGTTGCCCCTCGACCGCATCGAGACCACGGACGACGACGGGCTGCGGATCGGCGCGACCGTCACCAACAGCGATCTCGCCGCCCACCCCGAAGTCCGCCGCCGCTACCCCGCGTTGGCGGAAGCCGTCCTGGCCGGAGCCTCGGGCCAGCTGCGCAACATGGCCACCGTCGGCGGCAACCTCCTTCAGCGCACCCGCTGCGGGTACTTCGCCGACCTCTCCAAACCCTGCAACAAACGGGCGCCCGGCACCGGTTGCCCCGCCATCGAGGGCGAACACCACAACCACGCCATCCTCGGTGCCACCGAACACTGCGTGGCCGTGCACCCCTCCGACATGGGCGTGGCGCTCGCCGCCTTCGACGCCGTCATCTCGTACGAGACGGCCGAGGGCACCGGCGAACTGCCGCTCGCCGACTTCTACCTGTCCGTCGGCAGCACCCCGCACCTGGAGACCGCGCTGCCCTCCGGCGCCCTCATCACCGGCATCACCCTGCCGCCGGCCCCGGTCGCCGCCCACTCCCGCTACCGCAAGGTGCGCGAGCGCGCGTCGTACGCCTTCGCCATCGGCTCGATCGCCGCGGCGCTCGACGTACAGGACGGTGTCGTACGTGAAGTGCGCCTGGCCTTCGGCGCGGTGGCGTCCCGGCCGTGGCGCGCCCGGGAGGCCGAGCGGGTCCTGACCGGCGGTCCCGCGACGGCCGAGGCGTTCGCCGCCGCCGCGGACGCCGAACTCGCCGCCGCCAGGACGCTGCCCGACAACGGCTACAAGGTGACGCTGATGCGCAACCTCGTCGTCGCCCTGCTGACCGAGCTCTCCGAGGAGGCGACCCGATGACGGCGCAGACCACGACGACCACGTCCACTGGGGCGTCGAGCGCCGTCAGCGCTTCGTACACCCGCGTGGAGGGCCTGGACAAGGTCACCGGCGCGGCCCGCTACGCGGGAGAGATCCCCTTCGCCGAACTCGCCCACGGATGGCTGGTGCTGTCCACCATCGCCCGCGGCCGTGTGCTGTCGGTCGAGTCGGATCCCATACGCGAGATGCCCGGTGTCCTGGCCGTCCTGCACCACGGCAACGCGCCGCGCGTCGACGGGGACTACGTCGGCATGCTCGGCGCCCCCGACCCGATCGTGGAGGTATTCCAGCACGACCGGGTGCCCTTCGTCGGCTGGCCGGTGGCGCTCGTCGTCGCCGAGACGTCCGAGCAGGCCAGAGAGGCCGCCGAGGCGGTGGTGGTGCGCTACGAGGAGGAGCCGCACGACGTCGCGTTCTCCGCCGAGCACCCCGGCACGTACACGCCGGACGGCGAGGGCCATCTGATGGAGAAGGGCGACCTGGAGGGCGAACTCGCCGCGTCCGCACACGTCGTGGACGAGGAGTACACCACCCCCGAAGAGCACCACGGCTCGATGGAACCGCACGCGGCGATGGCACGCTGGGACAACGGACGCCTCGAAGTCGTCGACTCCAACCAGGGCAGCACCTGGGTCGCGGACGAACTGGCCAAACTGTTCTCGCTCGACCCCGCCTCGGTACGGGTGCGGTCCGAGCACATCGGCGGCGCCTTCGGATCCAAGGGCGTACGCGTCCACCAGATCCTCGCCGTGATGGCGGCGACGCTGCTTGACCGCCCCGTCCGGGTCGTCCTCAGCCGTCGCCAGCTGTTCACGCTCACCGGCTACCGCAGCCCCACCGCCCAGCGCGTCAGGCTCGGCGCCGACGCCGACGGGCGGCTGCGCGCCGTCGACCACCAGGCGCACAGCCTCACGTCGACGATCCACGAGTTCGTCGAGGGGAGCGCCGGCTTCGGACGTCCGATGTACGCCGCCGACGCCCACCGCAGCGTCAACCGCGTGGTGCGCCTCGACGTGCCCACGCCGACCTACATGCGCGCTCCCGGCGAGGCCCCGGGCTCGTTCGCCCTGGAGTCCGCGCTCGACGAACTCGCCGAGCGGTGCGGTGTGGACCCGATCGCGCTGCGTGCCCGCAACGAACCGGACGTGGGCCCCGTCTCCGGGCTGCCCTTCGCCAGCCGCAATCTGCTGTCCGCCTTCCAGGAGGGGGCCCGCAGGTTCGGCTGGGCGGACCGGGACCCGCGTCCCGGCCTGCGGCGCGAAGGACGCTGGCTGCTCGGCACCGGCACGGCCGCCGCCACCTTCCCGGTGATCGTCGCGCCGTCCACCGCGGCCGCGACGGCGGAGGCCGACGGCACCTTCACGGTGCGGATCAACGCGGCGGACGTCGGCACGGGGGCACGCACCGCGCTGACCCTGATCGCCGCGGAAGCCCTCGAGGTGCCCCAGGACCGTGTCCGGGTGCGCATAGGCGACAGCGACTTCGGTCCGGCGGCGATCTCCGGCGGCTCGATGGGCACCCGCTCCTGGGGTTGGGCGGTCAGGACAGCGGTGGCCGACCTGCGGGAGCAACTGGCCCTGGGCGGCGACATCCCGCCGCAGGGAATCACCGTCCGGTCCGACACCGGCACGGCCGTCGGAGCACTCGCGCAGAAGGAACGGCACTCCTTCGGCGCGCAGTTCGCCGAAGTCGCCGTCGACGTCACCACCGGTGAGGTGCGGGTGCGGCGCATGCTCGGCATCTTCGCGGCGGGCCGGATCATCAACCCGCTGACCGCGCGCAGCCAGTTCGTCGGCGGCATGACCTGGGGCCTGTCCATGGCCCTGCACGAGGAGGCCCACCGCGACCAGGCGACGGGCGGCCACGTCGGCGCCGACTTCGCGGGCTACCACTTCGCCGCCAACGCCGACGTGCCGGTCATCGAGGCGGACTGGGTGGAGGACACGGACGCGGACGACCCGGTCGGTATCAAGGGCATCGGAGAGATCGGCATCGTGGGGGCCGCCGCGGCCATCGCCAACGCGGTCTGGCACGCGACCGGCGTACGCCACCGCCAACTGCCCATCCGCCCCGACCGTGTCCTGAACGCGGGAGGAGTTCCGGGTGCTTGACATCGCCGAAGCACTGAACCGCTGGGTCCAGGAGGGCCGGGACTTCGCCGTCGCCACCGTCGTGACGGTGGGCGGCAGCGCACCGCGCCCACCCGGCGCCGCGCTCGCCGTCGACAGCGAGGGCACGGTCATCGGTTCGGTCTCCGGCGGCTGTGTGGAGGGCGCGGTGTACGACCTGTGCGTCCAGGCCCTCCAGGACGGCGCGACCGTGCGCGAGCGGTTCGGCTACAGCGACGAGGACGCCTTCGCGGTCGGCCTGACCTGCGGCGGCGTGATCGAGGTCCTGGTCACGCCGCTCGGCGCGGACGCGCCGGGCAGGCAGGTCTTCGAGGCGGCGCTCTCGGCCGCCGCCCGCGGCGATGCGGCTGCGATCGCCCGCGTCGCCCGGGGCCCGGCCGAACTCCTCGGCAGGGTCGTGCTCGTGCACCCCGACGGCTCGTACGAAGGAGGCCTGGACGAACACCCGGACCTCGACCGTACGGTGGTGGGGGAGACCCGCGCGATGCTGGACGCGGGCCGTACCGGCGAGTTCGACGTCTCGGAGAGCGGATCGCGCTGCGGGGAACCCCTGACGCTGTTCGTCGAGTCGTGCGTACCCCCGCCCCGCATGATCGTCTTCGGTGCGATCGACTTCGCGGCGGCCCTGGTGCGCGCGGGCAAGTTCCTCGGTTACCACGTGACCGTGTGCGACGCCCGCCCGGTCTTCGCCACGAAGGCCCGCTTCCCCGAGGCCGACGACATCGTCATCGACTGGCCGCACCGCTACCTCCGGGACACGGCGACCGACGGCCGCACGGTTTTGTGCGTCCTCACCCACGACGCCAAGTTCGACATCCCGCTCCTGGAGGTGGCCCTGCGGCTTCCGGTCGCGTTCGTCGGCGCGATGGGCTCCCGCCGCACCCACGAGGACCGCAACACACGGCTGCGTGAAGTCGGCGTCAGCGACGAGGAGTTGGCCCGCCTGCACTCCCCGATCGGGCTCGACCTCGGGGCTCGCACCCCGGAGGAGACCGCCCTGTCCATCGCGGCCGAGATCATCGCGGCGCGCAGGGGCGGGACAGGGGCTCCGCTGACCGGCTCGGGCACGCCGATCCACCATGACGCGGACACCGGCCGCCGCAAAGGAACCACAGGGTCCCACGCCGCCTAGCCATGCCCGGCAGCAGTCAAGCGCCGTAGTCGCGAGCCGACTACGGCGCTTGCCGGTTCTCAGGCAGGCGTGGATCCGAACCGGCCGAGCCTGCGGGCACGTTGACGCTGTCCCTTCCGTCGCCTCAGGGAGTCGGGATGCCGCCAGGCCGGGCGGGACGCCCGAAACGGACCGGGACACCTGGCGAGTACAGCACGCTCACCGGCTCCCCGGCCGGCCGCGGCAGCCCCGCCGCCGCGACCAGGTCCTCGTCGCACTCGATCAGTTCGGCCCGGTGCAGCGGCCACCGCGGGTGCGCGTTCGGCAGGAACATCTGCCGTCCGAAGAACGTGTTGTGCATGCCCCAGCGGGCCGTCAGGAAGTGCTCGAAATCGGTGGGCTCATCGACCCGCTCGCCCACCCGGACGGCGATACGGCTGTGCGCTCCCCGCGGCCCCGGCCAGCGCCGCGCACTCGTGTACGTGACGGTGTCGCCGCTGTGCCGGATGCTCATCCGCGACCACTGGTACGGCAACCGGAAGGCGCCGCGCGCGACCGCCACCGGAATCAGGCGAGAGGCGTCGAGGGAACGGAAGACGACGCCGCGGCGACCATGGGCGTCCACCGAGTAGAGGCGGACGTTGGTCTCGGGAAACGTGCCCAGGTACGGGATGCCCGGCAGCCGGAACCAGCCGACCCGGTGCATGCGGAACGCGACCAGGCCCACGTAGGTCACCCCGTCGTGGAGATCCGGAACCGTACCGGCCGGCAGGAGCGGCGCGACATCCGCGGGGTCCACGGCCCAGTGCACGAAGGCAAGGTCCAGCCACGACTGCGTGAGCAGCGGGTTCTCCGCGGAGGCGGGCGGATCGGCGGTTATCGGTTCCGGCACGGCGGGGATGAGGACCACGCCATCAGCATCGCAGGGGCCCCGGCGACGCCCGCCATGGGGGGCGGACATCAGGGCAGGGTGTCGCGCGGCATGGCTGAGCCCCCGGCTGACCGGGTCAGTGTCCGGGGGCTCAAAGTTTGGCCGAGCTCAGGAACCCGACCGACGCTCCTGCTCCGCGGCGTTCTTCTCCTTGATGCGTACCGTCTCCTTGCGGACCTCGGCCTGGGTGGCGCGCTCCTTCTGCAGCCACTCCGGGTTGTCGGTCTTGATCGCTTCGATCTGCTCCGTGGTGAGGGCCTCCGTGACCCCGCCACGCGCGAGACCGGCGATGGACACACCGAGCTTCGACGCGACGACCGGCCGGGGGTGCGGTCCGTTGCGCCGCAGCTCCTGGAGCCACTCGGGCGGCTCGGTCTGCAGGGCGTTCAGCTCGGTGCGCGAGACGACACCCTCCTGGAACTCGGCGGGGGTGGCCTCGAGGTACACACCCAGTTTCTTCGCCGCGGTCGCGGGCTTCATGGTCTGGGTGGTCTGGTGCGACGTCATGCTCCCCAGGGTATCGAGCGTGTGAGCTACCGCCGACCACGACCGGTAACCTGGCGGAGTGACGGACTCGCAGGTAACCCCTTCTTTCAGGCTCGCGTACGTCCCGGGGGTGACACCCACCAAGTGGGTGCGGATCTGGAACGAGCGGCTGCCCGACGTGCCCCTGACCCTCGTGGCGGTGGACCCGGGCGAGGCTTTCGAGCTCCTGCGCGGCGGCGGCGCCGACGCCGGTTTCGTACGGCTCCCCGTCGACCGTACGGACCTCAGTGCGATCCCCCTCTACACCGAGACGACGGTCGTGGTGATCCCCAAGGACCACGTGATCGCGGCGGTCGACGAAGTGACCGCCGAGGACCTGGCGGACGAGATCGTCCTGCACCCCCTCGACGACACCCTCCCGTGGGAGAACCTGCCCGGACAGCCGGCGAACGAGCGACCCGAGACGACGGCGGACGCCATCGAGCTGGTGGCGGCGGGCATCGGCGTCCTCGTCGTCCCCCAGTCGCTCGCCCGTCTGCACCACCGCAAGGACCTCACCTACCGGCCGCTCACGGAAGCCCCCGAGTCGCGGGTGGCGCTGTCCTGGCCCGAGGACGCGACGACGGACCTGGTGGAGAACTTCATCGGGATCGTGCGGGGCCGCACCGTCAACAGCTCCCGTGGCCGCTCCCAGGCCCCCGCGGCCGGATCGGCGGCGGTCCAGTCGCAGCGCAAGAGCCCCGACAAGGGCGCCGCCCGTCGTAAGCCGTCGGCGGGCAAGCCCGCCGCGAAGACGGGCAAGCCCACCGGAAAGTCGGGCAAGAACGCACGCGGCGGTTCCGCCGGCGCACCGAAGGGCGCCAAGCGGGGCAAGCCCCGCCGTCGCTCCTAGGGTCCTTCTGCCCCGCTCGTGGCCGGAGGGCTCCGCCTTCGCGGGCCGCGCGGCCGGGGGTCACCCGGAGCCGTTCCGCTGCGCCCACCAGGCGAGCACCCCGCCGAGTACGAACAGCAGACAGACCGCCGCGTTGGTCCGCTTGTAGGCGACCAGGACAGCGGCGAACTCACGGATCGTCGCGGTGGGCCAGAAGTACGCGGCGGTGTGCGAGCCCACCACCTGGCCCTTGATCCCGGTCCGCCGGGCGGTCAGCGCGGCACGGAAGGCGTGGTAATTGTTCGTGACGACGACGCACCGGTAGTCCGGCTTCGCCTGCTCCATGATCGCCTTGCTGAACCGCAGATTCTCGTCGGTCGTGGTCGAGCGGTCCTCCCGCTCGATGAGGGCGGCGGGAAACCCGTGGGCGATCAGATCGTCGGCCATCGCGTGGGACTCCGGCAGATCCTCGTCCGGCCCCTGGCCCCCCGACGTGATGAGCACCGGCGCATCGCCCCGCTCCGCCAGGCGCGCGTGAACCGACTGCGCCCGCCTGAGGCGACTGGCCAGCAGGGGCGGCACGGTGGACCCACCGACGAGCCCCGAGCCGAGTACGACCACGAAGTCGGCCTTGCGGTGCACCCGCAGCCGCCCGTAGAGGAACGCGTAACAGACGAAGCAGAGGAACAGGAACGCGAGATAGGCGGCAAGGCCACCGGCCGCCGTCCCCACCCCGACCCACACCGGCGTCCGAACGACCACGGCCATGACCACCAGCGCCACCACCGCCAGGATCGCCAACGCCGCCACCAGCGACAGCAGGTTGGTCGGACTCCTGCCTTCCTTGCGCACCATCTGCAGGCCGTTGGAGAACAGGAAGCACGTCAGCACGAGGATGCTCAGGGCGCCGAGGACCACCAGCGCCCACGCCACGGCCTGACCCGATGCCGAGCCGGACCTGACCAGTTGGAACAGCCAGGCCGCCAGTGCGCAGAGCGCGGCGAGCCCCAGGATCACGGCATTGCTGAACTTCCTGCGCTCGCGCACCACGCGCACGCAGAAGACGAGGAAGAGGAGTGCCGCGGGGGCGTAGAGCAACATCCGCACAGCGTAGGCTCCGTCAACCCGTGTCCTGCACCGGAACCGTGAACGTCCGCTGTAGTGATCTCGGGGGCCAGGCCGTGCCCTTATGAGCGTAGGGGAGTTGACCCCGGTATGAAGAAGCGAAGCGTACTGGCCGTTGCCTCTCTCGCCGCCGGGGCTGTCATCGCCGCGATCAGCCCGCCCCAGGGAGCGGACACCGCGGACGTGCGGGAGCCCGTCCACCCCGCGGGCGCTCTGGACGTCGCCGGTGACGCCGGTCAGCGGGACGTGGCCGCACCTCCGACGCCCGGCGCCGGTGTCGGTGTGGTCGCCCCGGACATCTCCAGCACCCAGGGGCTCTGAAGCACGACAACCGCGGGGCCGGGACGTACGCGTCCCGGCCCCGCCGAGGACTGGAACGTGCAGCACACGGTGCCGGCCACGTGAAGCACAACGGTGCCGACCATGTGAAGCAATTAGAGGTCGACTCGCAGTTTCTGCACGGGCAACGGTAGAGCGCTCTCCCGAGCGCCATCCTCCCCGCCCCTGAATGACACGTCAACGCTCGCGCACCCACTCGTCGACTTCCGCCGAAAGGCGGCGCGTCGAGTCCGAGGCGGCTGTAGCCGAAGGATGTCAGGGGCTTCAACGCCCTTTGAACAGGCGGAAGTTACCCCCAGCAGCTCAACGCGACCGCGCGAGCGGGCGGCTTCGTGCGGCAAATGCCCGCCGTCGAAACGGAGTTGCGGGCTCACAGGGGTTCCCCATCTCTTGACACGCTCGCGTCACGGTGGGAACACTCCGGGAGAGCGCTCTCCCGCCCTGTTCGCGGTCAGAGCGCGCCGTCCCGGCATCGGGAGCGCACGGCCACGGCTCCCGGCAGGCGCCGGTCCCCACATCCCTCTCCACGTGGCAGGAGGTCTCCATGGCACGGAGATCGAGAACGATCTCGGGAGCGCTGATCGCGGGCGCCCTGATACTGAGCTCACTAGGCATCGGCGGCATCGCGGTGAGCGCCGACCACGCGTCCGAGTCCCGGACGTCGAAGGCCGCGGCATCGCACGCGGGCCACACGATGGCCGCCTCCACCCGCATGTCGGCGGAGGATGCCGACGCGGACGGGTACATCCCCGCGAAACAGCCCGTGACCGGCGCCGAGCCGTCGGCGGCACAGCCGCCGCACCGCTACTTCCATGAGTTCCAGGCGCACTGTTCGGTGACCCACACCGCCCCCGACGACCCCATCGTCTATCCCGGGCAGCCCGGCAAGTCGCACGACCACACGTTCATGGGGAACACCACGACGAACGCGCACAGCACCACGGGGTCCCTGGACGCCGGTTCCACCAAGTGCCTGGCCCCCGGCGACCGGTCGGCGTACTGGATGCCCACGCTGTACAACGACGGCAAGGAGGTGCGGCCCGTAGGGGACCAGACGATCTACTACAAGGCCGGGGTCACCGACTACACGAGTGTGCGGCCGTTCCCCAAGGGGCTGCGGTTCGTCGTCGGCAATCCGATGCAGTCCGCGCAGGAGTTCCGCGACCACCCCGGCTTCGTCGAAGGATGGGAGTGCGGGACCAGCTACTTCAACGTCGACTTCCCCAAGGACTGCCCCACGACGCGCGACACCCAGCTCAACATCCGCTTCCAGGCGCCCAGTTGCTGGGACGGCAGGACAATGGACGCCCCCGACCACCAGAGCCACATGTCCTACCCGGTGGTCAAGGACGGCACCAATGACAACGTCTGCCCGACGAGCCACCCCGTCGCCCTGCCGATGATCGAGTTCAAGATGGCGTTCCCCGTCAACGGGGACATGTCGAAGGTCCGCCTGGCGAGTGGGACCGGCCACTCCTTCCACTACGACTTCTTCAGCGCATGGGACGACGCGACGCTGAAGGCGCTGGTGGACCACTGCATCGTCGGCGGTCTGCAGTGCGACCCGCGCGGCTATGACCAGACCCACCCCGAAGCGGGCGCGGCACTCGACGAGAACTACGAGCTGCCGTGACCTCGGCCTGCGAAGGGCGGACTCCCTTCCGCCCTTCGCAGCTGCCGCCCCACCCCGCACCCACCCCGCGCCCACCCACTCCCTCCGCACCCCATTCCGCATCCTCCCCGCCCCCTCGCCCAGGAGACCCCCATGCGCAGACCTGGTACCGCTCGCTCCTTCCGCGGCCTCGTCGCCCCCGCCACCGCGGGCCTGCTCGTGACCGGCGCGCTCGCGCTCCCCGCCCAGCAGGCGCACGCGGCCGGCAGCGTCGTGAAGGTGACCGGTTCGCAAGGCAACTGGCAGCTCACCGTCGACGGCTCGCCCTACCAGGTCAAGGGCTTGACCTGGGGCCCTTCCGTCGCTGACGCCGACAAGTACATGCCTGATCTGCGGTCCATGGGCGTCAACACCATCCGGACCTGGGGCACCGACGCCTCCAGCAAGCAGCTGTTCGACTCCGCTGCCGCCCATGGCGTCAAGGTCGTCGCGGGCTTCTGGCTGCAGCCCGGCGGTGGCCCGGGAAGCGGCGGCTGCGTCAACTACCTGACGGACACCGCGTACAAGAACCAGATGCTCGAGGAGTTCCCCAAGTGGGTGGGCACCTACAAGGACCACCCCGGCGTCCTGATGTGGAACGTGGGCAACGAGTCGGTGCTCGGCCTGCAGAACTGTTACGCCGGGGATGAACTGGAGAAGCAGCGCAACGCGTACACCACGTTCGTCAACGACGTCGCCAAGAAGATCCACGCGGTCGACCCCAACCACCCCGTCACGTCCACCGATGCCTGGACCGGGGCCTGGCCGTACTACAAGAAGAACACTCCCGAGCTCGACCTGTACGCCGTCAACGCCTACGACGCCACGTGTGACGTCAAGTCGGACTGGGAGCAGGGCGGTTACGACAAGCCCTACATAGTCACCGAGACGGGGCCCGCCGGTGAGTGGGAGGTCCCCGACGACGCCAACGGGGCTCCCGAGGAGCCCACCGACCGGGCGAAGGCCGCCGGTTACACCAAGGCCTGGGACTGCGTCACCGGTCACCGGGGCGTCGCGCTCGGCGCCACCATGTTCCACTACGGCACGGAGTACGACTTCGGCGGCGTGTGGTTCAACCTGCTTCCCGCGGGCCAGAAGAGACTCTCCTACTACGCCGTGAAGAAGGCCTACAAGGGCAGCACGGCCGGTGACAACACCCCGCCGGTCATCTCCGATCTGACCGTCGACGGTGACGCGGGCAAGGTTCCCGCGGGCAGTCCGCTCACGCTCACGACGAAGGTCAGCGACCCCGACGGCGACGCGCTCTCCTACGAAGTGCTCGCCAACAGCATGTACGTGGACAAGAGCAAGGAGCTCACCCCGCTGGCCGTCACCGACCAGGGCTCGGGCCGCCTGAAGGTCACGGCCCCGGACAAGCCGGGCGTCTGGAAGATCTACGTCAAGGTCAGCGACGGCAAGGGCAACGTCGGCATCGAGACACGGTCCGTGCGCGTGGTGGTGCCGCCGGTCGACGGCACGAACATCGCCCAGGGCAAGCCCGCGACCGCCTCGTCCTTCCAGCCGGGCAGTGGCGACTGCCCGTGCACCGCGGCCAACGCGGTCGACGGCAAGCAGAGCACGCGGTGGGCCAGCGACTGGAGTGATCCTCAGTGGCTCCAGGTCGACCTGGGCTCCACGACCTCCTTCAAGCACATCCAGCTCAACTGGGAGACCTCGTACGCGAAGACGTACACGGTCCAGACCTCGGACGACGGGCAGAACTGGCGGACCGTGCACGAGGTGCGTGGCGGCAACGGCGGTGTCGACGACTTCGACGTGAACGCTTCGGGCCGTTACGTGCGGATCAACGGCACGGAGCGAGGCACCGGATACGGCTACTCGCTCTACGAGTTCGGCGTCTACAAGTGAGGTGACCGGCTGATCCGGGACTGATCCGACGTCGGCGCCGCTTCCCCGTCGGGGGCAGGAGGAGCAAGGAATGACACGCGACGAACTGCTGCGGCTCGTGGGCAGGCTGGACCTGGAGCGCAAGGTGGGGCTGCTGACCGGAGCCACCGTCTGGCGCACTCGGGCCGAACCTGCCGTGGGGCTGCGGGAGATGGTCTTCTCGGACGGTCCCGCCGGAGTGCGGGGGGAGGAGTGGGACGAGCGCCGCCCGTCGCTGCTCCTTCCCTCCGCCTCCGCGCTGGGTGCGCTGTGGGACGAGCGTCTGGCCGGGGAACTCGGTGAACTGCTCGCCTTCGAGGCGTTGCGCAAGGGGGTGCACGCTGTCCTGGCGCCCACCTTGAACCTGCATCGCACGCCGCTGGGCGGGCGCCACTTCGAGTGCCTCGCCGAAGACCCGGAGCTGGCCGCGCGGACCGGGGCCGCCCTGGTCCGCGGCATCCAGGCGCACGGGGTGGCCGCGACCGCCAAGCACTACGTGGCGAACGACTCGGAGACCGAGCGGCTCACCCTGGACGTGCGGGTGGACGAGCGGACGTTGCGCGAGGTGTATCTGGCCCCGTTCGAAGCGGCCGTCCGAGCGGGCGTCTGGCTTGTCATGAGTGCCTACAACGGCGTGAACGGCACGACGATGACCGCGAACGGACTGTTGGCCGAACCGCTGAAAGGAGAGTGGGGATTCGACGGGGCCGTCGTCTCCGACTGGGGCGCCGTGCGTCTGACGGAACAGAGCGCGGCGGCGGGCCAAGACCTCGCGATGCCCGGTCCGGAAGGTCCGTGGGGCGCGGCTCTGGTTGCGGCGGTCCGCGGCGGCAGCGTCCGTGAGCAGGCGATCGACGACAAGGTGCTGCGCCTGCTCACCCTGGCCGATCGCGTCGGCGCGCTGGGCGGCGGCCGGCGGTTGCCGCCGCGCGCCTGGCCCGGCGGCACCGCTCGCCGTCTGCTGCGCCGGGCCGTTGCGGCCGGCACCGTACTCCTGCGCAACGAGGACGTCCTGCCCCTGGAGGCGTCCTCCCTGCGCAGCGTGGCGGTCGTCGGCCGGCACGCCTCGGCACCTCGGCTCCAAGGAGAAGGCAGTGCCGGAGTCTTCCCGGCGGATGTCGTCACACCCTTGGCCGGGATCCGGGCCCGGCTGCGGGGGCGGGCCCGGGTCCTGTACGCGCCCGGGCCGGACCTGGGCGGGCAGCCCAGGCCGCTTGACGCCTCGCGGTGCGAGAACCCCCTCACCGGTGAACCCGGCGTACTGCTGCGGGTGCTGACGGCGGACGGGCGTGCGTTGTCCTCGGAACACCGCCTTTCCGGGCGGCAGTTGGAGCCTCCTCTCGCGCCGGAGGCCCACACCGTGGAGGTCAGCGCGCTGGTGCGCACGGGCGATGAGGGCAAGTGGACGTTCGGCGTGGGCGGCTACGGCCGGATGAGTCTCGCGGTGGACGGACAGGACCTGGTGGAAGGCGAGTTCCCGCGGGACACCGAGGACCCCGCGGTCATTCATCTCGACCCTCCACGCCGGCACGCCTCGGTATGGCTCCCCGCGGGTCATCGCGCGCATGTCGTGGCCCGCAGGGAACTGGCTCCGGACACCGGCCGCGCCGTCGTCGTGACGGCCGCCGAGCCCGAACCGGATCCCGAACAGGCGCTGTCGGAGGCCGTGGAGGCCGCGCGGACCGCGGATGTCGCCGTGGTCGTCGTCGGCACCACCGAGGGCAGCGAATCGGAGGGCCACGACCGCACCTCGCTCACCCTGCCCGGCCGTCAGGACGAACTGGTCGCGGCGATCACCGCCGTGAATCCGCGCACCGTGGTCGTGGTCAACTCGGGCGGCCCCGTGGAGCTGCCCTGGCGGGAACAGGCCGGGGCGGTGCTCCTGTCGTGGTTCCCCGGACAGGAAGCGGGGTCCGGGCTCGCGGACGTCCTCTTCGGGCAGGCGGAGCCGGGCGGACGCCTGCCCACCACCTGGGGGGCCACGCTGGCGGACGCGCCCGTCCGCGAGACCCGGCCACGACACGGCACGCTCGCCTACGCGGAAGGCCTGCACATCGGCTACCGGGCCTGGCTTCGGTCGGGCCGCGAACCTGCCTACTGGTTCGGACACGGTCTGGGCTACACGACGTGGAGCTACGACCGCCTTCGGGCCGTGCGGACGCAAGAGCGACAGGGCGGGGGAGCAGCCCTGTCCGTCGAGGTGCGGGTGCGGAACACCGGTGCGCGCCCGGGGCGCGAGGTGGTGCAGGTCTACCTCGCGCGGCCGGACTCCGCGGTGGAGCGCCCCGTCCGCTGGCTCGCGGGTTTCACGGCGGTCCGGGCGGAGCCGGGGGAGACGGTGACGGCGTCGGTGGAGGTACCGGCCAGGATGCTGCGCCACTGGGACGCGGAAGAGCACCGGTGGCGGACCGAGGCGGGTGCCTGGCAGGTCCTTGCGGGCCGCAGCGCCGGAGAGCTGCCTCTGACGGCGACGGTGCGCGGGTAGAGCGGCTCCGGCGCGCCGGTGCATCCACTGCCGTTGTCGGCGAGCGGGTGCGGGAGAGCGCTCTATGACGTCCGATGTCAGGGGCGTTAGTGTTCCCGGATGGACAGACAGATGCCGACGCTGGAGGACGTGGCGCGCGAAGCGGGGGTCTCCCGCGCCACCGTCTCCCGGGTGGTCAACGGCGTGCGCAATGTCGCCCCCGCGATTCAGGACGTGGTCCAAGCGGCCATCGAGCGTACGGGCTACGCACCCAACCGGGCCGCGCGCTCCCTGGTGACCCAGCGCGCGGGCACCATCGCCCTGGTCGTCTCGGGTGCCGGAGACCAGACCGACACGGCGCAGAACGCGTTCGCCGCGCGGGTGTTCGCCGACCCCTTCTTCGGCCGCGCCGTCAGCGGTGTGGTGGGGTTCCTGCGCCCGCGCGCCATGCATCCGGTGTTGATGTTCGCGGAGACGGAGGAATCCCGGCAGCAGGTTCTGACCTACCTGCGCCAGGGCAACGCGGACGGTGCCCTGGTCGTCTCGACACACGCCAAGGACCCGCTGCCGGGGCTGCTCGCCGAAGCCGGGCTGCCCGCGGTGTTCTTCGCGCGCCCCTCGCTGCGGGCCCGCGTCACGTTCGTCGACTTCGCGCACCGGGACGGGGCGAGGCTGGCCGCCGAGCATCTCCTTGGCCGCGGCTGCCGACGGGTGGCGACGGTCTCGGGCCCGCTGGACATCCCGGCGGGCCGTGAACGGCTCGCCGGGTTCCAGGACGGCATGGAGCGGGGCGGACAGCCGTACGTCCCCGTCGTCGAGGGCGGTTTCACCCTGGAGAGCGGGGCCAGGGCGATGCGCCGCCTGCTGGCCGAGCACCCGGACATCGACGGCGTGTTCGCGGCGAACGACCTGATGGCTCAGGGGGTGTGCCAGGTCCTGCGGGAGCAGGGAAGGCAGGCACCCCAGGACGTGGCGGTGGTCGGCTTCGACGACTCCAGCGTGGCGGTCACCTGCACGCCGACGCTGACCACGGTGCGGCAGCCCGTCGAGGAGATGGGTGCGGAGATGGCGCGACTGCTGCAGGAACAGATCGAGGGCGTACGGACCGATCCCACCTCGGTGATCTTCGAGCCGGAACTCGTGGTGCGGGAGTCCGCCTAGCGGGCGGGGGCCCGCGGAGCCACCGGATGCGGATCATGCCGCGCGGTGTGAGCCTGGTTGTGGGGGCGACACAGAGAGGCGGCTGCCCATGTCAGTCATGGACAAGCTCAAGCAGATGCTCAAGGGGCACGAGGACCAGGCCGGGAAGGGAGTCGACAAGGCGGGTGATTTCGTCGACGAGAAGACCCAGGGCAAGTACTCCGGCCAGGTCGACACCGCCCAGGACAAGCTCAGGGACCAGCTTGGCCGGGACCAGGGCCAGCCCCCACAGTCGTAGGCGGCCCGCGGTTGTCAGTGCCCGTCGATAGCCTGGGTACTTCCATCCGCGCTGTGGCTGCAGCGCTGCCGCCCCGCCCCCGTGATGCGGGGGGCGGGGCACTCGGCTGTCCGCACGCGTCGGCGGCCAGGGCGGTTCACGGCAGCACGCGGTAGTGGGTGGTCAGCCTGCGGTCGTCGTCGAGGACGTGAAAGGCGAGGCCAGGGGGCTGTTCGCGGTCCGCGGGGTTCTCGCCTTCCCAGGGCAGGCGCAGAGTCCAGGTGATGGCGGGCCCGACGATCAGCGGGCGCGCGGCGAAGGTGCTGGCGGCGGCGGTGTGGGCGTGGCCGGTGAGGACGGCGGCCACGTGGGGGTGGGCTTCGAGCAGTGCGGCCAGTTGTCCCGGCTTTCGCAGGCAGTGGGCGTCGGGCAGGGGGTGGTGGAGCGTGACCGGCGGTTGGTGGAAGGCGAGCAGCGCCGGGGTGTCGTGGGGGAGTGCGGCGAGAGTGGCGTCGATCCAGGTGAGTGTCTCCCCGTCGAGGAGCCCCTCGTCGCGGCCGGGAATGGTGGAGTCGCACATCAGGACGGCTGTGCCGGCGATGTGGTGGATCTGGTTGACGGGGCCGTCGTCGGGCGCCAGGCCGAGCAGCGCCTTGCGGTAGGCGGGGCGCGCGTCGTGATTGCCGGGGCAGGTGAGGACGGGGAAGGGGGCGGCCAGGATCTGGGCTGCTTCCTCGTATTCGGCCTCGTCGCCGTGGTCGGCGATGTCGCCGGTCACCAGGAGGGCGTCGACGGGGCGGGGCAGGGCGCGCAGGTAGTCCATGACGTGCGTGGCGCGCCGGGTGGCCCTTTCGGTGCCGTCCAGGTGCAGGTCGCTGATGTGGGCAAGCAACGCTGTCATCGCGCGGTCTCCTCCATGCCTAACGGGAAATATGAATCAAGCGTTAGGGACAGTAGAGTGTGCCGGGCGATGCGATCAAGGGGAGGCGACCTGTGGAACGCTGGCTGGCACTGGAGTTGGCGAGCACGATCCGTCATGACGGGGACGGCGGAGTCGCCGACGACCTGGCCACGGTCGACGGAATCGCACGCTGGGCGCGTGCTCAGGAAGACCTCTTGCCCGCCCATGTGCGGGCCGGGGACCTGACGGCGGACGAGGACCTCAGGTGGGCGGTCACCGAACTGCGGCGAGCGGTACGGGCGTTGTTCGCGCGAGCGGTGAGCCCCGCGCCGCCCAGCCCCGCGGACGCCCACCATCTGATGCCCGCCGACAAGGCACTGGCCCACCTGAACGCGACCGCCGCCGGGCAACTCGTCGCCCCCCAGCTGGAATGGCCACCCGAAGGAGCCCCCGCCGCCCGGCTGCTGACAGAGCAGAAGGATCCGCACGCCGATCTCACGGCAGCCCTGGCCCGCGCCGCCATCGACTTCCTGAGCGGCCCGTGGCGCGAGCAGTTGCGTGCCTGTACGGCACCTCGGTGCGTGCGCTACTTCGTCAAGAGTCACGGCCGGCAGGAGTGGTGCAAGACCTCATGCGGGAACCGGGCCCGCGCGGCCCGCCACTACAAGCGCCACCACGCTGCGGATCGGGCTCCTTCCGACGGAGATCCGTCAGGGAAACCCTAGGTGCGCGGGCCCTCTTCGAAGTTCCAGACGCCGACATCACGGTAGTGGATGGGGCCCGGGCCGCGGCCGATGTTGCTGGCGACCAGGTGCAGGCGTTCGGCCTGCCAGAGGCGGCCGGCGAACCCGGCGAGCCCGGCAGCGGCTTCCACCGCGCACGACGGAGTGTCCCGGCGGGCGCGGGCCAGGGTCAGATGGGGGCGGAACGGCCGGCCCACCTGAGCGACCCCGCAGTCATCCACCAGGGCACGCACCTCGTCGGCGAGCAGACGCAGCTCTTCGAGGTCTCCGTCGATCCCGCTCCACAGCACCCGCTCGTCGAAGTGCCCGCCGCCGCTCAGCGCCAGGTTCAGGGGCTTGCGGGCGGCGGCGAGGCGCGCGAGCGGCGTACGCAGGAGCGGCACCACGGAGACGGGGACCTCGCCGAGGAACGCCAAGGTGATGTGCCAGTCCTCGACGCGGTTCCACCGCATCCGCGGATGCGCCTGGTAGGCGGGGGCGAGGGCCCGTTCCAGTTCCTGCTTCGCGTCGTCGGGCGGGGCGAGAGCGATGAACACACGAACGGTCGCGGGCGGGTTCTGTTCGTTCACAGAATCCTTCGTACCGCATCCGGGCGGTCCGGCGACCGGCGCCCCCGCCCGCGACCCATGGCACGGGGCCGGTCAGGTGCCGGGCTCCTCGCTGATGCTCCGCCGTGTCTCGTCCGCCTGGCGGCGCACGGTGTCGACGACGTGCGGCCTGAACTTCGATTCGGCGTAGCTCACCAGATGGTCGAGCACGCTGTTCGCCTGCTCGGAGTTGCCCTCCTTGGCGTGCGCCCGGGCCAGGCGGCGCATCACCATGTTCAGGGTGATGTTGTCGACGCCGTTGCCGTGCAGCGATGCCTCGACGACGGGTGACAGCAGACCCACGGCCTGCTCCGGGGCGGCGCGGCGCACTTTCAGCTCGCTCTTGTCCGGCGCCAGGTACTTGAAGTCCCTTTCCGCGTTGAGCCCCTCGACCATGCGGGCGTAGAGGGCGAGCGGGTGCTTGTCGTAGTGCTGCACGACCTCCTGGAGGGCGTCGTTCCCGGCCTGGAGCGACGGCGAGTCGGACCCGCGAAGGGCGAGGAGCGTGCCCTGTTCCTCGCCCAGCATCAGCTCGCCGACCTGCTCGTCGGTCTCGTTGTAGGGGCTGCGGACCGTCGTGCGCAGTACCGGCGAGACGATGCGGGACCCGTCCGAGGCGACGTAAGCGGCCCGCAGCAGGTAGGTACCCGGCTGCTCGAAGTAGTGCCCGTCCTGGCCGTACCCCACGTAGGCGCTCGCGTACAGGGGCGCGCCGTCCACGGTGAGGTGGGCCGTGGCGTCCGCTTCGACGCACCGGCGCATCAGCGGCCGGTAGAGCAGCGTGCGGCCGGACGGCTGCCGGATCGCGATGCTGACCAAGTCGTAGTCCGGGTGCAGGAATTCATGCGTGTCCCGGCCGCGCAGGTCGGTCGTGTCCAGCTTGAGCTCCACGACCACCGGTTCACCGAACCCGAAGTGCTCCTTCCCGCGCAGTTCGAGCCGTAGCCCGGAGTCGTCCACCATGGGCTGGTCGAACAGGTCCGGGTCGATGTCGGCGGAGCCCCTGCCGAAGGCGTTGGCACCCATGATCACGTCACGGTGGAAGCCGTGCCGCAGATGCGTGATCTCGTTGGCGGTGAACTGGAAGGGGAACGCCCTCCAGTACGCCTCTGTGCCGGTCGGAGCGCCGTTGCCGGGATTGAAGTTCTGGGGGTAGTTCATCCACGACAGGTCCCCGAAGCCGTTGTTCGGGCCGAGCGGCGCCGGGGGTGTGGCGAGGCCCTTCTGCCACGAGTGCAGCAGATTGAAGGCATGGCCGAGCTCATGCACGTACGTACGCAACTGGGCGCGGACAGAGGCGGCATCGGTGCCCTTGATGATGTCGTAGAAGACGGCGCAGCCCTGCCGCTGGAAGGTGTCCGCAGCATCGAACATGATGCCGCGGACTCCTGCGTTGCCCTCGTAACGGCTGGCGACCAGCAGCCACACGCGCCACTGCGGCATGTTCCGCCAGAGGCTGAAGTTGGTCTGCATCGCGGCGTGCAGCTCCGCGTTGTTCCAGCCGGCCGCGCTGTCGCCGAGGACGTTGGCCGCGCTGGAGACCAGCACGTCGATGCCCGCCTCCGCGTAGGCCCGCGGCACGGTCAGCTTCCTTGCCGGGCTGCCGGGCGGCCCGGGCAGGGAGCCGGTGTCGTAGGACACGAAGGGCACCTTGCCGGCGACGGAGTCCTGCTCCCACTGGATGGTGCGGAAGTACGGCGACCTGAACGCGCAGGTGAAGGCCGCGCCCACCTGCCCGGACGTCCTGAGGAACTGCACGGTGGCGGCGGCCTGCTGCTGGCCGACCCGCCGGCGCGCGATGGTCACCCGTACGACCGGGAAACTGGTCGTCCCGGTGAACCGGCCCTGACCGGTGATCACCACACGGGTGGCCGTCCAGGTGACGGCCGGAGCGTGCACGACGAAGGAGCCGCCGTAACTGGTGGTGCCGCCACCGGAGTTGAAGAAGTCCCCGCTGACCTTGCGCAGCGTACGGGGCCCGTCGACGTCGACCCGCAACTCCAGGACGCGGGTGCCCACACTGCGGTAGCTGCCCCGGACGAGGAGGTAAGCGGGTGTGGCGGCCTCAGGGGAGGAGTCGTCGGCGATGTCCTCCGACGGTTCGTCGACCGCCATGTCGGAGAGGTCGACGTCGTACAGTTCGGGCGACACGGATTCCGTTGTTTCGGCTGTGGGATCGCCAAAGGGTGTGGACATGGCGCTCACTCCTCCGATATCTCGGGTGAGCTTTTGACAGACGGTTGAGGACGGTCCGGCCCCTTCGGCCGGACCGTTCACGGGGGAGGACGTCAGTCCTCCGCAGATGCCCCGGTGAATTCCCCGCGAGCGGGGTCAGCGAATGACGAGCGCATTGTGCGTCTGGAACAGGCCGCACCATTCGTTGTAAGGGCGTCGGTCGCACGTGTACGGATTGGTGATGAGGCGACCGGAGTTGTCGGTGTTGCGGGCCGCGGTACCGCCCGGCTTGTGGGCCCAGAGGCCGCCCGGGTGCAGGCGGTACCAGTGGTAGTCCCGGATGTTGCCGGGGAAGGTGCCGGTGACGAGCGCCACCACGTAGCGCAGCGAACCCGGAGGCTGGCAGTTGCCCCAGATCCGCAGACCGTCACGCTGCGCCCCGGTGGAGACCTCGCCGCAGCGCACCGTGCGCGGAATGGTGTAGCCGTGCGCGCGGCCGGGCTGGGCGAAGGTGTTGGTGCGCCGGTTGACCGCGAAGTTGTAGCAGTTGTTGTGAGGTTGGGTGTCGGGCCGGTTCCAGAAGGCCGGGTTGAACGGGGTCACGTCGTACGCGCAGGCCAGCGCGGCCCGGTGCACGAGGGTCTGTAACTGCTTCTCGACCTCCGCGGCGTCCGCCTCGGAGACGCCGCCCGACTCGGTGGGCTCGATGGTGGTCGCTCCGCCCGCGCCCTCCCGGGCCGTGCGCCGGATCTCCTCGCGGACCGACTCGCGGAAGTCCTCGGGGTAGCTCTCCTCGAGCACCTCCGTGTCGCCTTGGCCTTCGGCCGGACGCCGCTCGGTGCTCTCGCCGACCGGCATGGTCTCCAGCAGGCGCTCGGCGACATCGGCTCCGGTGTACGGGTCGCGGTCCCCGCCCCCCGCGATCTTGAACACCGCGGGCAGCCCCCCGGTGTCCAGGTCGTCGGTGATCTCCACCTGGATTCCACGGAAGCCGAGTCCGGAGAATCCGTCGGAAACGTCGGCCACCGCCTCCTGATGGTGCGCGATGAGCTGGATCAGCTCGAGCACCTGTTCCTGGTCCTGGATTTCCCACGACGGATTGGCGCGCCCCGAGAAAATGTCCACAGTGATGCGCAGACCCATGATTTCCCCCCTTCGTTCCGGGCTCGACCGCACGGAACGCCCAGCTGGCCCTGTCAGAGATGTGCCGGGACGACCGGTGAATCACCGCGGCCGCCACGGAAAAAGGGTGCTGGGGCATGGATGTCGTAGGGGACTTGTACTGCGGCCCTTGACACCAGTCAATGTCACCCGGTCCGTCCCCGGGCGGCCGTGCTCCATCGTCGGGAGCGTGCGCCGGTCGGATGTGCACCGGGTTCCGCGTATTTCGCGTCGGGGACGGTGCCGCCAGGTTCGGGCTCTGCTACGCAGGAAGAGGCATCGCGCGGGGGCGCAGCCGGTGCGCCGCGGTGTGCCGAGGGGGAATCATGGCCGACTCCGTACGTCGTCGGGAACCGCGCGTGCCCGTGTTCGATCCCAAGGTGAAGGTCGAAGTCACCGAGCAGGGGACGGGCGCGCCCCGGCACCGCCTGGTCGCGATAGGGGATTCGCTGACGCAGGGTTTCCAGAGCGCCGCGGTCTTCAACACGTCCCTGTCGTATCCGGCGATCGTCGCGTACGAGCTGGGCTGCCTCCCCGGCTTCCGCTTCCCCCTGTACGAGGGCTTCGGCGGGCTGCCGTTCAACCTCGAGCTCTTCCTGCGTGACCTGGACGCCCGCTACGGGAAGAACGTGGACTGGTGGGAGGCGCCGCTCGCGCTGTTCCGGGCGCGCAACACGATGGACCGGGTCGAGGACTACTGGGAGCGGGGTCCTGGCCGGACCGTGCCGTCCACCTCCGCGATCATGCACAACCTCGCCGTGTTCGGCTGGGACCTGCGCGACGCCCTGTCCAAGTCGGCGGACGAGTGCCGCAAACGGATCGACACCCCGAAGGACGATCTGGTGAGCCAGGTCGTGCAGAACGCCGGTGAGCGCGCCGCCCTGCGCGTGCTGCCCACCCAGCCCCAGGCCGCGGGGGCCCTGACCCAACTGGGTGCGGCGGCCGAACTGGGCAAGGACACCGACGGCACAGGGGCGAAGCACGGCATCGAGACTCTGATCGTCTTCCTGGGCGCGAACAACGCCCTGCGGGCGGTGACCGATCTCCGCGTGAAGTGGAGTGAGGATTCCGGCTTCGACGATCTGGACGCCAAGCGGCGCTTCACCGTCTGGCAGCCGAAACACTTCAGGTCGGAACTGCGCAAGGTGGCGGCGGAAGTCTTCGACATCAAGGCGCGTCATGTCATCTGGTGCACGGTTCCGCACGTCACGATCGCGCCGATGGCGCGCGGTGTGGCGGGCAAGACCCAGCCCGGATCGCGCTACTTCCCCTACTACACCCGCCCGTGGATCAAGGACCGTGACTTCGACGCGGGCAGGGACCCCAGCATCACCGGGGAGGAGGCCCATCAGGTCGACGACGCGATAGACGACTACAACGACGCGATCACCGAGACGGTCCGGGCCGCCCGGAAGAAGGGGAAGGACTGGTATCTGCTGGAGACCTGCGGCCTGATGGACCGGCTCGCCTCGCGCCGGTACGCCGAGGACCCGCAGGCCCGCCCGCCGTGGTGGCAGCCGTATCCGCTGCCGTCGGCCCTGCGGGCGCTGTCGCCGCCGCCGAACTCCCACTTCCTTGCCGTCGAGGGCGAACGGCGTACGGACGGCGGCCTGTTCTCGCTCGACGGCGTGCACCCGACGACGGTCGGGTACGGGATTCTCGCCCAGGAGGTGATCAACGTGATGCGGCTGGCCGGCGTGCGGTTCTACCGGCCCGTCGGGGGCGCGAGCCGCCCGGATCCGGTGCTCGTCGACTTCGACCGGCTGATCCGCCACGACACGCTGGTCAACCGCCCGCCGGCGAACCTGGGTTCGGCGTTGAGCGTCATGGGCTGGGCCGATGAGGCCTTGGACCTGTTCCGGCGGGTGTTCTCCCCGCTCTGATGACAGGTCGGCGTGGTTCTTCGCTACCGGGGTGACACGACAGCGGCTTTGGGGGCAGGGGGGAGCGCGGCGGGCTTGGGCGCGTCCTCGCTGAGGTAGGCGCGACGCCAGCGGAGGAAGGGCCGTTCGATGCCGTTGTACGTGACCACGGCCGCAGCCAGGGTGATGGGCAGCACCGCCGCCGTCGCGGTGAGGAACGCGTCCACGACCGGGCGCCCCGTCAGCTCGAACCACCAGCGGCGGGAGATGATCGCGGTGACGACCATGTAGTGGAGCAGGTAGACGGAGAAGCTCATCTCACCGACCTTGGCGATACCTCGCGACACGATCCCCGTCGAGGAGATGGTGGCCACGTAGGTCAGCACCACCAGAGCCCACAGAACTCCTTCCACGTCGACCCAGAGCAGGCGGGTGGCGTGCCGTTCGTGGAAGGAGTGGGTCTGGTTGAAGGCCCAGATGGCGCCCGTGACCAGCGTTGTCGCGACGCCGACCTTCAGCAGCCCCTGGAACCGTTCCCGGTGGTGCACGAAGAACCAGGCGGCGACCATGCCCAGCAGGAACTGGTCGATCCTGCCGGCGAGGCTGTAGTAGAGCATCGAGTTCACGCTGATGCTGCCGGTGGCCGAGGCCCACACGAGGCCACGGATCACGGTGACGGCGGCAAGGAGCTTGCCCAGAGCGGCAGGCCCGCGCTTGGTGAGGAGTCTGCTGAACAGCGGGAACAGCAGGTAGAACTGCAACTCGACCGCGATGGCCCACCACATGCTCGACACGGCGCCCAGGCTGAGGGAGCCGGGCAGATTGCCCAGACCGACCAGGGACTGGACCACCGCGAGCAGACTCGCGCCCTGCTTGTGTGCGCCGATGCCCAGAACGATCAACGCGATGTAGAGCGGGAAGATCCGCAGCACCCGATTGCCCAGGAACCGGCCGTAGTGGACGTCCTTGCCCAGGGTGCCGATGGTGAAGATGAATCCGGACAGCACCATGAAAAGGGCCACCCCGGAATGACCTTCCAGCACCAGGGTCGCCAGCGGGTTCTCCGAATAGAGCCAGCCGTGCGCGTCCCGGTTCGGGGTCTCCCTGAGAAGCGGAGAGATCATGTGCGTGCCGTGGCAGAGGAGGACCAGCACGGCAGCATAGGCACGCAGGTGATCCACGGACACGAGGTACTGCCGGTTGCTGCTGCGCATGCAGGGACGACATCAGCACCCGGGCGGCCGATTCGGTACCTGCGCACGAGTCCCTCCATATTGCCCGATAATTTCACTCATCCGAGGGGGTGCCGGCGCTCTGGGCGCCTTCTGCTTCTCGCAACCTTCGGTCGGCCCTGTCGTTGGCATGAAGAGTGGCCCCGTCTGTGCAATTTCCATTGTTCCGGGGCCTTGGCGACTCCTTGTGGAGTGCGGCTACGGGAGCCACGGCACCTTGCACATCTCATTCCTCATCCACAATTCCTTCGGTTTCGGCGGCACGATCCGTACCACCATCAATCTGGCCAACGCGCTTGTCGAACAGCATGACGTGGAGATCGTGTCGGTCTACCGGCACCGGGACGCACCCGTGTTCCCCCTCCACCCCCGCATCCTGCTCCGGCACCTGGTGGACCTGCGGGAGGGGACACCGGGGTACGAGGGCGACCTGCCCGAGGCCCGCAGACCGGCTGCCGTCTTCCCTCGCGGCGAGACGCAGTACCCGTACTACAGCGCACTGACCGATCAGCGGATCGCCCATCACCTGGGAACTCTGACGAGCGACGTCGTCGTGGGCACGCGGCCAGGTCTGAACGCACATATCTGTCTGCAGGCCAAGCGGGGTCCGCTGCGGGTGGGGCAGGAGCACCTGACCTTCAGCAATCACCCGCGGGCACTCCGCATGACGTTGCGTCGGCTGTATCCACGGCTGGACATGCTGACGACGACAACCCAGGCGGACGCGGAAATCTACCGGAAGAAGATGACGCTGCCGGGCGTGCGCGTCGAAGCATTTCCCAATCCCGTCCCCGCGCCATCGGGATCGGCGCCGAGCAGCAGGGACAAGGCGGTAGTCGCTGCCGGGAGACTCGTTCCGCCCAAACGGTACGACCTCCTCATCCGGGCATTCGACAGAGTCCGTGACGAGCGTCCCGACTGGGTTCTCCGCATCTTCGGGCCAGGAATCGCGGGAGGCCACGGAACGAAACTCCAGAACCTCATCGAAGAATTGGGAATGGAGAAGCACGCTTCTCTGATGGGCGCGGTCTCGCCCCTGGATCCTGAATGGCTCAAGGCGGGGCTTGCCGCAAGTGCCTCGGACCACGAGTCGTTCGGCATGACGATCGTCGAGGCGATGCGGTGCGGCGTGCCCGTTGTCTCCACCGACTGTCCCCTGGGGCCGAGAGAGATCATCTCCGACGGCATCGACGGGCGTCTCGTGCCCGTGGGAGATGCGAGCGCGCTTGCCCGCAACCTCCTGGAACTCATCAACGACGACGAGCTCCGGCAGCGTATGGCCGAGGCGGCCCAAGCCTCCTCGGCGCGCTACGAGCCCGCACTCATCGCGGACCGCTTCGCTGATACCTGCGCGCGACTGACGGGCCGGGGTGACACGAGCGGGAGGTTCAGGGCCGTCGCGCACCGGACCCGAGGCGCAGCGATCGGCGCGGCCTACGGTCTCAAGGACGCAGTGAAGCAGAGGCTCCACTGAGGGGCATCGGCCGGCCGTTCCCGGGCTCGTGCCGCGTCAGCGCCCACAACGCGAGCCCGAGGCAGCTGAACGCGGCACCCAGCGCGCATACGGCACCCCAGCCGGCCACCGCGTAGAGGGAGGTCGCGGCGATGGCGCCGATGGCGCTGCCGACCGAGTAGAAGACCATGTATCCGCCGATCAGCCGGCTGCCCGCGTCCGGACGCAGCGCGTGGACGAGGGTCTGGTTGGTGACATGCACCGCCTGTACCGCGAGGTCGAGAAGGATCACCCCGACGACCAGGGCCCAGAGCGAGCCGCGGGCGAACGCCAGGGGGAGCCATGAGAGGGCGAGCAGCGCCAGGGCGATGCCGGTCGTCCGCCCGGAGAGTCCGCGGTCGTTCAGGCGTCCCGCCACGGTCGCGGCCAGGGCGCCGACGACGCCGATGAGCCCCAGTGCCCCGATCGCGCTGTGGGACAGGGAGTACGGTGCCTCGCTGAGCGGGAGCGCGACGCTGCTCCACAGCGTGCTGAAGGCGGCGAAGATCAGCAGGCCGAACAGGGCCCGGAGCCGCAGCAGTCGTTCCCGCGCGAACAGGGTGATGGTCGAGCGCAGGAGCTCGTTGTAGCGCAGGGTTGTTGTCGACGGGGCGTCGCTGTGGTGGGGCAGTACTCGGTACAGGATCAGGGCGAGCAGTACGGTCAGCGACGCCGAGGCGAGGTAGACGGAGCGCCAGCCCGCGAGATCAGTCATGAGCCCGGACGCGGTGCGGGCGAGCAGGATCCCGATGACGACGCCGCTGGTGACCAGACCGACCACCCGTCCGCGCTCGGCGGGTGGGGCCAGCGCGGCCGCGAAGGCGACCGACGTCTGTGTGACGACCGCGAGAAGGCCCGTCGCGGCCATGCCCGCGAGCAGGGCCGCCGCTGTGTGGGCGGTGGCCACCACGATCAACGCCATGACCAGGAACAGCAGTTGGACCACGATGAGCCGTCTGCGGTCGGCCATGTCGCCCAGCGGCACGAGGAAGAAGAGTCCCAGGCCGTATCCGACATGGGTGAGGGTGACGACGCTGCCGACGAGGGCCGGGCTCATGGCGAGATCGTGGCCCATGGTCACCAGAAGCGGCTGGGAGAAGTAGACATTGGCCACCGAGGCTCCGCAGGCGACGGCGAAGAGCATGACGACGCCACGCGTCAGGACGAACGCGGAACCTTCCCTGCTCCGGGACCCGGGCGCGGGCTTGGACCTGGACCCGGACCCAGACGCGGACTTGAATCCGGACCCGGCCCCGGTCCGTCGTGCGGAGGTCTCGTTGCTGCCGTGCATCGGCGCCCCTTCGCTTTCTGGTTTCAACTTGCTACCACTGCTGATGGCGAAAGTAGCGCGTGTTGGTAGCATGTTGCAACCGTCGTGAGAGTCGGTGAGCCGTGAGAGCCAGTGAGAGACGAGGATGAGGACCGCATGGTGACCAGGACGCGTTTCGACGACAGTGATTGCCCGGTCGCCCGGTCGGTGGACGCCATCGGCGACTGGTGGTCCCTGCTGATCGTGCGCGACGCCTTCGACGGAAGTCGCCGTTTCGGGGAGTTCCAGCGCAGCCTCGGGGTGGCGAAGAACATCCTCACCGTGCGTCTGCGCAGCCTGGTCGCGGGCGGTGTCCTGGAGTCCGTTCCCGCCTCGGACGGCAGTGCCTATCGCGAGTACGTACTGACGCCGAAGGGTGAGGCGCTCTTTCCCGTCATCGTCGCGCTGCGGCAGTGGGGCGAGCAGAACTTCTTCGGCCCCGGCGAACCCCACTCGCAGTTGGTCGACCGTCGGCAGGGGCGTGGCCTCCGTCCGCTGGAGGTGCTGTCGGCGGACGGACGACGGCTGAACCCCGACGACACCACCGTCCACAAGGTCTCCGACCAGTGAGCGACGGCTGTTGAACAACGGCCGTCGGGCGACGGCCGTTTCGTGGCGCGTGTCAGCCGGGTGTCAGGCCACGCGAACGTCCGCGCCGTCGACGACCAGGGCCTGGCCGTCGCGCAGCGTCCGGTGGGCGACCCCGTCCGCCCGGTAGTTGGCGGCCACGGCATCGCAGGCCTGCGTCTCGGGGTGGCCGGGCGAGTCGACGTGCGGCACGACCGCGTGGTCGAGGACCCCGAGGCCGTCCCAGACGGCGGGGGCGCCGTATGTCTCGGGCACCACGGTCGGGTCGTCGCAGGCATCAAGTCCGCGCAGGCTGGGGGCGAGGACGCACGCTCCGGCGCTGTACCCGGCGTAGACCAAGGCGTCGCGTTCCAGGAGGGTGGTCACCACGGCGTCGGCACCGCTTCGGGCCAGCGCGTAACGCAGCATGAACGCGTTGCCGCCGCGTACCCAGAGCGCCGGGAAACGGCTCAGCGCAGCCTCCACTTCGTCTGCGGGACGGTCGAAGAAATCCCGCAGGTCCAGTTCGCTCGGCCGCAGTCCCAACGACGCCAGCGCGGCGATCTCCCGCTCCACGCCGGCCTTGCGCGCGTCCGCGGGCTGCTGGTCCACGGCGTTCGCGATCACGGCGATCTCCGGCCGCACCCCGGCCCCACTCAGTAGACCGAGGAGCTGCTCGGGGTGGTCGCCCAGGCGGAAAGAGGAGAGGTACATGCGCATGCCCGGACCCTAATCGGCGCCCGCCGGGGCCGCACCAAGATTTTGTGCGCACATAATCTCGTCCGTCGAGGGATAGCTGGGGGCGGTCCATCGCGTCGTGATGGTTGCGAAGAAGGGGAGGGTCGATGGAGGCCTCAAGTCACGACGAGTTCCGGGAGTTCGTAGCGATGCGCTCCACCGCGCTGCTGCGGCTGGCGGTGCTGCTCACCGGCGGGGACCGGCATGCGGCGGAGGATCTGCTGCAGATTGCGCTGATGAAGGCCTACGGACGCTGGGCGCACATCGAGCAGCCCGAGGCGTATGTCCGCCAAGTCCTGTACCGCCAGCAGGTCAGCCGCTGGCGGCTGCGCAGACATCGCGCCGAGACGACGGTGCCCGTACTGCCCGAGTCCGGCGGTGCGGCAGGCCCCGAGTCGGACACCGAGCTGCGGGTCGCGCTGTGGGCGGCGCTGCGTCGACTGACCAAGCGGCAGCGGGCCGTGGTCGTGCTGCGCTACTTCGAGGATCTGCCGGAGGGCGAGGTCGCGGAGCTGTTGAGGTGCCCGGTCGGCACGGTGCGCAGTACGGCGCACCGCTCGCTCGCCAAGCTCCGCGCGCTCGTCCCGGAGCTCGGACCCGAAAGGCCCGTGGAACAGGCGCAGTCGCTCAGCTACACGCCGAAGGAGATGCAGGGATGACGACGGAGCGGGTGGAGGAGAAGGTCCGCGAGACGCTGCACGCGGTCGCCCTGGATCAGGTGCGCGCGCCCGGGGACCTGGCCGAACAGGTGGAGCGGCGGCGCAGTCGGCGCCGCTTCTCGCAGGTCGCGGGGGCGGCGGTGGCTGTCGCCGCGATCACCGTAGGGGCGTTGTTCGGTTTCGGCGGTGCGGGTGTGACCGACGACGACCGCCCCGCACGGCCCGCGGTGTCGCCGGAGGGCTGGCAGCCGTGGGAGAAGGACACGGCGGGCGCCGCCGAGCGGGGCTGTCTGGTGGACGGCTCCGCGCTGTACTGCAGCGGGTCCAAGTACGACGCCGCCAAGTTCGACGCGAACACCGGCGAGCGGCTGTGGACGGTCAAGGTCAATCGTGAAGGCGACGGGATCGACCACCCGTTCGCCGTGCGCGACGGCGTGGTCTACGCCTACCGCAACCACACCGCGCAGAACGAACCGAACGGCGACTACGCCGGCGGCACCGATCTGATGGCGGTGGACGCCGACGACGGCGACGTGCTGTGGACGGTCGAGATGCCGCAGGACGACCGCACCGACCAGGCCGCGATGCTCATCGACGGCGCGGTCCTCGCCAACACGCCGAACCTTCGCACGATGTCGGCCCTCGACCCGCGGACCGGCAAGGAGAAGTGGCGCCACACCTGGGACAAGGGGGCCGCGTGCCAGCGCGCGGTGCTGGGTGGCGTGCCCCATCTGGCGTGCACGCCGGACGTCGAGAAGCCCGAAAGCACCGACATCCTGCGACTCGATCCCGCCACCGGAGATGCCAGGAAGGTCGCCACGCTGCCCGGCGGGCAGCAGCTCGTCGGTACCTCCGGAGGCCACATGGTCCTGACCGCGGCGAACGACCCGGCAGTCGGCTTGGACACGAACGCCCGCAAGGACCTGCGGCTGACCACCATCAGCGGCACCGGGAAGCAGACCTCGCATTCCTATCGGGTCGGAGGGGCGTTGGCCTCCTTGGATCTCGTCGGTGACCGCCTGATCACCGTGAACTGGAAGGGCAAGGCCTCGGCCTATTCGCTGACCACGGGAAGGACTCTGTGGACGGGCCCGGTCGGCGTCGAGCTGCCCGACGAGGACTCCATGCACGATGTCGCCTCTCCCGTGGTGTCGATGGCGCAGGGGGTCGTGTACTTCCTCGGCGAGCGCGGGGATCTGGCCGGCCTCGATCTGAGGACGGGTGAGCGGGTCTGGCGTGAACACGTGGACTTCGGCGAGCCGAAGCCGGGTGCCGGCTTCTGGAGGTCGGCGCAACTCCTGCTCTACAAGGACACGTTGGTCGTACGGAGGGGCGGCGAGATCGTCTCCCTGCTGCCGGGGGTCGGCCACTGACTTTCGCGGGGCGCCGGGCCGGGACATTC
>NZ_JBSGYY010000030.1:0-121516 GCF_053610705.1 Streptomyces sp. NPDC054872
GTGCCGCGCCGGATGACCGCTCCCTGGCCTCAGCTGACCTTGATCTCGTTGTAGACCGGAACGCTGAACTGATTCAGCTCCACGTCGGAGACCCGGTCCGAATAGCCGGCGCTGCCGTTCTGGTACCAGAGCGGAATGACCGCCATCTGCTCGGCGAGCACCTTTTCGGCGTCCTGGAACGTGGAGACGGCCTTCGCGGTGTCGGTCTCGGCGTTGGCCTTGTCGACGAGCTCGTCGAATTTCTTGTCGGACCACTTGCCGTCGTTCGACGGGGCGTCCGTGTAGTACAGCGGCTGCAGGAAGTTCTGGATCAGCGGATAGTCCATCTGCCAGCCCGCGCGCCAGGCGCCGTCCAGCTTCTGCTGGGAGGCCTTGCTGCGGAAGTCGGCGAAGGTGCCGACCGGGCTCGCGACACAGGACTTGTCGTTCCCGAGTGCCTTGTTGATGGAGTTGCAGACGGCGTCGACCCATTCCTTGTGCGAGCCGGTGTCCGCGTTGTACGTGATCTTCAGCGTGCCGCCGGGGATGCCGCCGCCGTCCGCGATCAGCTTCTTCGCCTTGTCCGCGTCGTACTTGCAGGGGTCGCCGCAGAGCCCGGACTTGTAGCCGCCGGCCTCGCCGAGCACCGGTGACGTCCAGTCGGTGGCCGGGGTGCGGGTCTTCTGGAAGATGGTCTCGGTGATCTGCTCGCGGTTGATCGCCATGGAGAGTCCCTGGCGGACCTTCTCCATTCCGGCCTTCGACCACTTGCTGTCGTAGAAGGGGAAGGCGAGCGTCTGGATGATGCCGGCGGGGGTGTTGATGTAGCGGTCACCCAGATCGTTCTTGGCGTTCTTGAGCTGCGAGGCAGGCACGTCGTCGACGAGGTCGAGATTGCCCGCCATCAGGTCCGTGTAGGCGGTGTTGTTGTCGGTGTAGACCTTGAGATCCACACCGCCGTTCTTCGCCTTGTCCGTACCGCTGTACCCGTCCCATTTCCGCAGGGACATCTTGGACCCCTTGGCGTACGAGTCCACGGTGTACGGGCCGTTGCCGACCGGCTTGGCGAGCCATGCGTCGTGGTCGTCGTAGAACGCCTTGGGCAGCGGCGCGAATGCCGGGTAGCCGAGGGTCTTGGGCCAGGTGGAGAACTTCTGCGTGAGCTTGACCGTGAAGGTGGTGTCGTCGACGACCTTGAGCCCGGAGAGCTTGTCGGCCTTGGCGTCCCCCTTCTCCGGGTGGACGTCCTCGTAGCCCTCGATGTAGCCGAAGAAGTAGGCGTTCTTCTGGTTGTTCTTCAGATGCGCGCCGTAATTCCAGGCGTCGACGAAGGACTTCGCGGTGACGGCCTCACCATTGCTGAACTTCCACCCGTCCTTGATCTTCACCGTGAAGTTCTGCGAGTCCTTGGTGTCGATCTTCTCGGCGACCATGTTCTTCGCCTCGCCGCTCTTCGGGTCGTACCGCATGAGACCCCGGAAGAGCATGTCGAGGACCTTGCCGCCCTGCACCTCGTTGGTGTTGGCGGGCTCCAGCGGGTTCTGCGGATCACCCCAGGAGGACCCCACGATCCCGGAGCCGTCGCCGCCACCGCCGCTGTCCCCGCCTCCACCGCAGGCGGTCGCCGCGAGTGCGACGGTCACCGCGCATGCGGCCCACTTGGCGTGCGTGGCTCCACGCATGGAGAGCCTCCCTTTCAGGCCTAAGTCTGACTTAGGCCCAAATACACCCCAATGAGTAGCTCTCCGCATCTCCACAGCGGCTTTCCAGGGCTAGTAGGACCGGCAAAACCCTCGGATGCCGCTGCACGGAGAGAGCGAGGGGCGGGGAAGCGGGATGCGCTCTCGCTACCCTCGCACCATGGACTACGCGAAGATGCGCGCGATCGCCGAGGAACTCGGCGCCTATGCCGAGCGCCTTGAGGGAACCTGGAATGTCGAGATCGGCCCCTCCGGCCCGATACTCGCCATGATGTGCCCCTCGAAGCGCCACGAGGGCACCGTCTATCGCATCTGCCAGCAGCTGAACAAGCAGCTCCTTGCCACCCATCCCGGACACATCTGCGCGAACGGCCCAGCGATCGAGCACCCTTCGATCGGCCGCATGCGCCGCCCCGACGCCCTCGTGATCCCCGAGGCCGCGCTGGACGAGGAGGGCATCGCCGTCGACGCCACGCAGGTGCTGGCCGTCATCGAGATCGTCTCCCCGTCCAACTCGAACAACGACTACGGCGAGAAGCTGACCGAGTACCCCGCCATGGGCATCGATCACTACATGATCGTCGACCCACGGACCGGCACGATCGAAGTGCATTCCGAGCCCTGCGCCGGCCGGTACGGGAACAAGGAGCCGTACATCTTCGGCGACAAGGTGCCGTTCGGACCCTGGACGGTGGAGACCGCCGCGTTCCGGCGCTACGGAAAGCCGGGGGACGCCGACGGCTGAGTAGCCCCGCTCGCCCCGTCAGCCCCGTCAATCCCGCCCCTCCACCTCGACCTCCACCACGGACACCCAGCCGCGCCACCGCTCGACGCTGACGCGGAGCCGCGAGGAGGACTCCGTGGTGCCTGACCAGTACGGGTCCGGCCCGTCAGCGTGCTCCCGCAGACCGCATGCGGTCAGTGCGTCGCGCAGGAGCGACACCTCGTCCGCCGCGACGGACGCGCTGTCGTACTCGGTGACCCGCTGCCTGGCGTTGGCGCCCTTGGCGCTGTAGTACTCCGTGCCGTACTGGACCTGGCTCGGCGCCTTCCGCCCGGCGCCCGATCCCGGGCAGCTGTTGTCGCCGCCCACCTTCGGCAGGGGCAGGTCCACCATCACCTCCTCCTCCATGCTCTTCCACTGCCACTTGTCGGCCTGCGGCATCAGCTCGGGCGACAGGAGCCGCACGACCCCGCCCACCATGAAGGGGTTCACCGTCGGCGTGGCCGCGGGCCGCACCTCCCTGCCGTCACCGCCGATCCCCCCGGAGGCCACGCCCCACGTCAGCGCTCCCGCCACCAGCGCCGCGACAGCCACTCCCCCGGCGACCCGCCGCCGCGCGGTCCGCCTCCCGCCCCGCGCGCGCAGCTCGGCCCCGCTCGCCATCCGCACCGTCACGTCGTCCAGCAGTTCTTCGACCTCAGCCATGGTGGGCCGCCCCTTCCGCGGTGAATGCAGTCGTGTCGCTCAAGCGCTCCCCCAGCGCCTTGCGGGCCCGGCTCAGCCGGGTGCGGACCGCCCCGTTGGACGCGCCCGTCTCCCGGGCCACCTGTTCCACGGGGAGGTCGAGCAGGTGATGCAGGACCACCACCTGCCGCTGCTGCGGCGCCAGTTCCCGCAGCGCCTCAACCAGCGCCACCCGGTCGGCGGAGAGCCCGGGCACGTCCGCCGGGACCCCGTGCCGCAACTGCGCCCGCAGCCGGTTCCGCGTCCTGCGCCACGTACTGATCGCGAGCCTGGACGCCACCGTCCTGACCCACGGCAGCGGATCCCCTTCCCGCGTCAGCCGCTCCCACCGCTGCCAGGCCCGCACATACGCCTCCTGCACCGCGTCCTCCGCCTCCGCCAGATCACCGGTCATCGCGTAGACCGTGGCGACCAGCCTCTTGGCGGTGGCGGCGTAGAACGCGTCGAACTCCGCGGCGCGACCCGCGTCTCCCGAAGCATCTTCCGGCCGTCTCGTCATCGTCCCCCGTCCGTCCCTAGGTTCCGCTGCTGACTTGAACACGCTCGGCGGCGCCCGGACGTTACGCACGAAAATGGGGGCGCCCGGAACCGATTGGTTCCGGGCGCCCCCATGACGTACGGCCGAGCCGAGGCAGAGACTACGCCGCGTGCACGACGTTCTTCTCCTCCGCGAAGTGACACGCCGACTCATGCGCCGCCGGAGTGTCCTGGCCCGCGAACCGCTGCGGGATCGCGAGCAGCGGGGTCTCCTCCGCGCACTTCTCCTCGGCCTTCCAGCAGCGGGTGCGGAAGCGGCAGCCCGAGGGCGGGTTCGCGGGGGACGGCACGTCACCGGTGAGGATGATGCGCTCGCGGCCCTCACGAGCCTCCGGGTCCGGCACCGGGACAGCGGACAGGAGCGCCTGCGTGTACGGGTGCGTCGGGTGCTCGTAGATCTGCTCGTCGGAGCCGATCTCCGCCATCTTGCCGAGGTACATCACGCCCACGCGGTCCGAGATGTGCCGGACGATCGACAGGTCGTGCGCGATGAAGAGGTAGGACAGGTTGAACTCGTCCTGCAGCTTCTCCATCAGGTTGATGACCTGGGCCTGGACGGAGACGTCCAGGGCCGAGACCGGCTCGTCGCAGATGATGATCTCGGGGTTCAGGGCCAGACCGCGCGCGATGCCGATGCGCTGGCGCTGACCGCCCGAGAACTGGTGCGGGTAGCGGTTGATGTACTCCGGGTTGAGGCCCACCACGTCCAGGAGGTCCTGGACCTTCTGGCGGCGCGAGCCCTTGGGAGCCACCTCGGGGTGGATCTCGAAGGGCTCCCCGATGATGTCGCCGACCGTCATACGTGGGTTGAGCGACGTGTACGGGTCCTGGAACACCATCTGGATGTTGCGGCGGACCGCCTTCAGCGCGCGCCCGGACAGCTTGGTGATGTCCTGGCCCTTGTAGAAGACCTCGCCGGCCGTGGCGCGCTCCAGGGTCATCAGGAGCTTGGCGACCGTGGACTTGCCACAGCCGGACTCGCCCACGATGCCCAGCGTCTCGCCCTGGTACAGGTCGAACGAGATGCCGTCGACCGCCTTGACCGCGCCGATCTGCTTCTTGATCAGGATTCCCTGCGTGAGCGGGAAGTGCTTGACCAGGTTGCGGACCTGGAGGATCGGCTCGCCGCGCTCCACCGGTGCCTCGATGGCCGCGACGGCCTCCTCGGCGGTGGCCGCGTCGACCGTTTCCACCTCGGAGACGTTCGGGGTCGCGTCCTTCGGCTCATCCGTCTTCTTGAGCGGCTCAGCCATGGATCGTCTCCTTCCAGAAGTGGCACGCGCTGCCGCGACCCGGCAGCTCCGCGCCGTCCCGCTCCGTCACCCGCGCCAGCGGCGGGACGTCCGTACGACAGATGTCCTCGGCCTTGGGGCAGCGCGGGTTGAAGGCACAACCGGACGGGATGTGGAGCAGGTTGGGCGGCAGGCCCTTGATCGCGTAGAGCTCCTGGCCCTTCTGGTCGAGCCGGGGGATCGAATCGAGCAGACCGCGCGTGTAGGGGTGCGCGGGGCGCTTGTAGAGCTCGTGGACCGGGGCCGTCTCGACGATCCGGCCCGCGTACATCACCGCGATCTTGTCCGCGACGTCGGCGACCACGCCGAGGTCGTGGGTGATGAGGATCAGGCCCATGTTGTACTCGCGCTGCAACTCCGCGAGCAGGTCCATGACCTGCGCCTGGACCGTCACGTCGAGAGCCGTGGTGGGCTCGTCGGCGATGATGAGGTCCGGCTCCAGGGCGAGCGCCATCGCGATCATGATGCGCTGACGCATACCGCCGGAGAACTGGTGCGGGTAGTCGTTCACCCGCTCCTTGGCGGCCGGGATCTTGACCTTGTCCATCAGCTCGATGGCCTTGGCCTTGGCCGCCTTGCGGCTGAGCCCGTCGTGCACCCGGAACATCTCGCCGAGCTGGTAGCCCACCGAGAGCACGGGGTTGAGCGACGACAGGGCGTCCTGGAAGATCATCGCGATCTTGCGGCCGCGGACCTTCCGGCGCTCCTCGTTGGACATCTTGAGCATGTCCTGGCCGCGGAAGAGGATCTCGCCCTGCGGGATCTTCCCCGGCGGCATGTCGAGGATGCCCATGATGGCCTGGGCCGTCACGGACTTGCCGGAACCGGACTCACCGAGGACGGCGAGCGTCTCGCCCGCGTCCACGCTGTAGTTGACGCCGTTGACTGCCTTGACCACACCTTCGCGGGTGTGGAACTCGACGTGCAGGTCCCGGACGTCCAGGAGCCTGCCGCTCTTTTCCTCGCCCGAGCGGGGGGCGGGAACCGAGTCTTCCTTGATGTCGATGCTGGTCATTTACGCCTCCCTCAGCGCAGCTTCGGGTCGAGGGCTTCGCGTACGGCGTCGCCGAGCATGATGAACGCCAGCACAGTCATGCTGAGCATCCCGGCGGGGAAGATCAGCGTGTGCGGGTTGTTCCGGATGTCGCTGAGGGCGTCGGAGATGTCGCCGCCCCAGGAGAGCGCGTCGTCACCGAAGCCGAGGCCCAGGTAGGACAGCGTCGACTCGGCGACGATGTACGTTCCCAGCGCGATGGTCGCGATCACGATGACCGGGGCGATGGCGTTCGGCAGGATGTGCCGGAAGAGGATCCGCTTGGTGTCGGCTCCGAGGGCGCGTGCCGCCACCACATAGTCCGAGTGCTTCGTGGTGATCACCGCACCACGCATGACGCGGGCGATCTGGGTCCAGCCGAGGAAGGCCAGAGCGCCCGTGATCACCCAGACGTTGCGCTCGGTGAAGGCGTTCAGCACGACCATGGCGCCGAGCAGGAACGGGATGCCGAAGAACACGTCGATGAGCCGGGACAGCAGGCTGTCCCAGAAGCCGCCGAAGTAACCCGCGAGCATGCCGATCAGGCCGCCGAAGAAGGTCACCAGGATGGTCACGCCGAGGCCGACCATGATCGAGTTGCGCGCGCCGTAGACCACTCGCGCGTAGACGCTGCGTCCCTGGCGGTCGTAGCCGAACCAGTCCGGCTGGAAGACGTGACCGAGGTTGGGCTTCTGCAGGAAGTGGTTCGTCAGGTCGCCTGAACTCGGACTCGCGCTGGTGAACATGCCGGGGAAGGCCGCCACGAGCAGCAGCACCAGGATGAGCGCCGACGAGATGAGGAACAGCGGCCTGCGGCGCAGGTCGCGCCACGCGTCGTCCCAGAGGCTGCGCGGCTTGCCGGGCGCCTCGCCCGCGTCGGCGACGGCGGCCACGTCCGCGGCGATGACGGCCTGTTCGTCCGCGGCGGCGGTTTTGGTGATGTCAGGCATAACGGATCCTCGGGTCCAGGACCGCGTAAAGCAGGTCGACGAGCAGGCTGGCGAGGAGGTAAACGATCACCAGGACGGTGACAACTCCGACGATGACTGCTCCCTCGCGCTGGAACAACGCTCGGTAGAGCAGATTTCCGACGCCGGTCACGTTGAAGATGCCCTCGGTGATGACCGCGCCACCCATCAGGGTGCCGATGTCCGTGCCGAGGTAGGTGACCACCGGGATCAGGGAGTTGCGCAGCAGGTGCCGGGTGATGATCCGCTTGCGCGGCAGCCCCTTGGCGACAGCCGTACGGATGTAGTCCGCCTGCCGGTTCTCGGCGATGGAGGTGCGGCTCAGCCGCGCCACGTACGCGAGACCGACGAGGCCGAGCACGAGGGCCGGCAGGATCAGCTCGCCGAAGTTCTCCGAGTCCTGGACCGTCGGGGTCACCCAGCCGAGCTGGTTGCCGAAGATCAGCTGCAGGAACAGGCCGAACACGAAGATCGGCACGGAGATCACGAGGAGCGTGAAGAGCGTCACCGAGTTGTCGAGGATGCGTCCTCGCTTCACACCGGCCAGCACGCCCAGGCTGATGCCGACGACGAGCTCGAACGTCCAGGCCATGGCGGCGAGCCGCATGGAGACCGGGAAGGCCTGCGTGATCTCGTCGAGGATCGGCCGGTTACCGGCGATGGTGTTGCCGAAATCGCCCTGCAGCAAACCGCCCATGTAGTGGAAATACTGCTGCCACAGCGGCAGATCGAGCCCGCGGTCGTGCTTGATCTGCGCCACCTGTGCAGGGTCTGGCGGCTTGTCTCCCCAGAGTGCCGCGACCGGGTCACCGGGCAGCACGTTGACCATCAGGAAGATCAGCAGGGTTGTCCCGATGAAGACCGGGATCATCTGGAGCAGTCGCCTCGCGACGTAACGCCCCATGGTGGTGCCTCCGTCCATTGCGGAGCCGTCCGTGAAGCGACGCCCGGGATCGCCGGGCGTCGCTTCACGGATACGGGACTCCGGCGACTGCTACTTCTCGAAGACCTCGACCTCGGTGAGGATCGGGTCACCGGCCTGGTCGAACTCGATCTTCTTCACGTTGTTCGAGTACGCGGAGAGCGTCTTGTTGTACCAGAGCGGGATGCCCGGGAAGGTGTTGACCAGCTGCTTCTCGGCCTGCTGGTACAGCTTCGCGGACTCTTCGATCGTCTTGGCCGAGTCGGCCTTCTTGGTCAGCGCGTCGAACTTCTTGTCCGAGAAGCCGCCCTTGTTGCCGTCGACGTTCGTGCCGTAGAGGTCGGCGAGGAAGTTGCCGTTGAACGGGTAGTCGAGCACCCAGCCGGAGCGGTACATCGACTTGACCTTCTTCTGGTCACGGATCTCCGTGTCCGCCGCGAAGTCGGTCACCGGGTCGCCGACGCACTTGACGCCGGTCGCGTTGGTGATCGAGTTGCAGACCGCGACGACCCAGTCCTTGTGCGGCTGGTCGGCGTTGTACTGGATCTGGATCTTGTTGCCGGGAACGCCGCCGCCGTCCTTGATGGACTGCTTGGCCTTCTTGGCGTCGAACTTGCAGAACTCGCCACAGGCGTCGTTCTGGTAGCCCTTGACGCCCTTGGCGACCCAGCCGGTGGCCGACTCACGGGTGCCGTTGAACACGGTCTTCGCGATGGTGTCGCGGTCGATCGCCATCGACAGGCCCTGGAGGACCTTGACGTCGACGTCCTTCCACTGCTTCGTGTAGAAGGCGAAGTTGACCGTGTTGATCGCCGAGAAGTCCTGCTCGATGGCGCGGTCGCCGAAGTCCTGCTTGAAGTTGGCGATCTCGCTGTTCGGCACGATCGGCATGGAGTCGACGTTGTCCGACTTCAGGTCGGCGTACGCGGCCGTGTCCTTGTTGTACGCCTTGAAGTTCACGCCGCCGTTCTTGGGCTTGTTGGAGCCCTTGTACTGCGGCCAGGCGGTGACCTGGATCGACTTCTTGTGGTCCCAGCTCTTGAACTTGTACGGGCCGTTGCCGACCGGCGCCTCGCCGTACTTCTTCGGGTCCTTCAGCGCTGCCGAGGGCAGGGGGTAGAAGGGCGCGTAGACGAGCTTGTAGGCGTAGTACGGGATGCCGCTGTTCAGCGTGATGGTGAAGGTGTTGTCGTCGACGACCTTCAGGCCCTCCATCGCCTTCGACTTGGCCTTGCCCTTCTCGGGGTGGACCTTGTCGTAGCCGACGATGTCGCGGTACCAGGCACTGTTCTGCTGACCGTTGGCCGGGTCAGCGGCCCAGTTCCAGGCGTCCACGTACGACTTGGCGGTGACGGCCTCACCGTTGTGGAACTTCCAGCCCGACTTCAGCTTGACGGTCCACACCTTCGAGTCCTTGTCGGGGGTGACCGACTCGGCGTTCTCGTAGGTGATGTTGCCCTGCTTGTCGTAGTGGACCAGGCCCGTGAAGAGCGAGTCGATGACGACGCTGCCGTACGCCTCCATGGTGTTGGAAGGCTGCAGGGCGTTCTGCGGCTCGCCGTTGGCGTAGCTGACGATCCCCTTGGGGTCGACCTTGCCACTGTTGCCGCTGTCGCTGTCGCCGCCACCACAGGCCGTTGCCGTCAGCGCCACGACACCCGCTATCGCGACCCACTTGGCGCTCTTGGCACCACGCATGGGGTTCCTCCTCATGAGTCCACTGGTTCACTACAAGAGGGGGTACAGGAATCCGCGCCGACACCCCTGACGGCGCGTTGATCGAAGTACCCCAGTGTGCTCGTGAGTCGGCGCTCCCCACAGCGCGTGACCCATTGACCCGAGCTATACGCGGTCAACTATTAGCCATGAGGTACCGCCCGACCACACTCTTTTGGTCTCGGTTCAATCACACCTGGTGCGTACAACTTCCAAAATCCGGACAAACCGATCCGAGATAGATGGTTGCGAAACGGACGTGTTACACATCTAACGGTCAACGCCGTCCGCATTCCGGACAGATGGTCCAGGAAAACCGGTTGCGGCGGACCGCGCCGGAGCCGACTCGTGGCGTCTTCGGGGGCGGCTCTGTGGACGCGCGTAGATGCGCGGAGAGTCGCGACGGCGGGAAACCCGCCACCCCCGGGGCCCGGGCCAGCGTAGTGCCCCTGAGGGCCCCGCAAGGGGGTGAACCCCGCAGATGCACGAAGGCCGGCCCCCGCCTCTTCCCGGAGGAAGGGCGGAAACCGGCCTCAGATGCCGAATTCGCCGGTCGTCGGCGGCAGTTGCGCCGCCGACGAGCCCGGCCGAAAGATTTGGCCGGGCTTTGCCAGGTCGTTAGCCGTGCTTGGCGCGCGAGGCGGTGCGGCCGCGCTGCTTCTGGTCCAGGACGACCTTGCGGATACGCACGGTCTCCGGGGTCACCTCGATGCACTCGTCGTCGCGGCAGAACTCCAGGGACTGCTCGAGCGAGAGCTTGCGCGCGGGCACGACGTTCTCCGTCGTGTCCGCGGAAGCCGCACGCATGTTGGTGAGCTTCTTCTCCTTGGTGATGTTCACGTCCATGTCGTCGGCGCGCGAGTTCTCGCCGACGATCATGCCCTCGTACACCTCGGTGCCGGCCTCGGTGAAGATGACACCGCGCTCCTGGAGGTTGACCATCGCGAACGGCGTGACCGAACCCGAGCGGTCCGCGACGAGCGAGCCGTTGTGACGGGTGCGCAGGTCGCCGAACCACGGCTCGTGACCCTCGAAGATCGAGTGCGCGATGCCGGTGCCGCGGGTCTGGGTCAGGAACTCCGTACGGAAGCCGATGAGGCCACGCGACGGAACGATCCACTCCATGCGGATCCAGCCGGAGCCGTGGTTGGTCATCGTCTCCATGCGGCCCTTGCGGGTCGCCATCAGCTGCGTGATGGCGCCGAGGTGCTCCTCGGGCGAGTCGATCGTCATGCGCTCGATCGGCTCGTACGTCTTGCCGTCGATCTGCTTGGTGACGACCTCGGGCTTGCCGACGGTCAGCTCGAAGCCCTCGCGGCGCATCTGCTCGACCAGGATGGCGAGCGCGAGCTCACCACGGCCCTGGACCTCCCAGGCGTCGGGACGCTCGGTGTCCAGGACACGGAGCGAGACGTTACCGATGAGCTCCTTGTCCAGGCGGTCCTTCACCTGGCGGGCGGTGACCTTGTGGCCCTTGCCGCCCTTGCCGACGAGCGGCGAGGTGTTGGTGCCGATGGTCATGGAGATCGCCGGCTCGTCGACCGTGATGAGCGGCAGCGCGATCGGGTTCTCGGGGTCGGCGAGGGTCTCGCCGATCATGATGTCCGCGATACCGGCGATGGCACAGATGTCACCGGGGCCGGCCTTCTCGGCGGGCTTGCGGGTGAGCGCCTCGGTCATCATCAGCTCGGTGATGCGGACGTTGGACTGCGAGCCGTCACGCTTGATCCAGGTAACGGTCTGGCCCTTGCGCAGCTCGCCCTGCTCGACGCGGCACAGCGCGATACGGCCGAGGAAGTTGTCGGCGTCCAGGTTCGTGACGTGGGCCTGGAGGGGCGCGTCCTCGTCGTACTTCGGGGCCGGGACGGTCTCCAGGATCGTGGAGAAGAACGGCTCCAGGTTCTCGCTGTCGGCCGGGACGGTGCCGTCCTCCGGCTTGGTCAGCGAGGCGACGCCGTCACGGGCGCAGGCGTAGACGATCGGGAACTCGATCTGGTCCTCGTCCGCGTCCAGGTCCAGGAAGAGGTCGTACGTCTCGTCGACGACCTCGGCGATGCGGGAGTCCGGGCGGTCCGTCTTGTTGATGCAGAGGATCACCGGCATCTTCGCGGCGAGGGCCTTGCGCAGGACGAAGCGGGTCTGGGGCAGCGGACCCTCGGAGGCGTCCACGAGGAGGACGACCGCGTCCACCATCGACAGGCCGCGCTCGACCTCACCACCGAAGTCGGCGTGGCCGGGGGTGTCGATGATGTTGATGGTGATGACGTCGCCGCCATCCTTGGGGTGGTACTTGACGGCCGTGTTCTTGGCCAGGATCGTGATGCCCTTCTCACGCTCCAGGTCGTTCGAGTCCATCATGCGGTCGTCGAGGGACTCTGCCGCATGCGCGGCGAAGGAGCCGGCCTGCTTGAGCATGGCGTCGACCAGGGTGGTCTTGCCATGGTCGACGTGGGCGACGATGGCAACATTACGAATGTCATGGCGCGTGGGCATACGAGCTGCGCTTCTCCCGGGAAGAGTGGATGGCCGCGCGTACGGTCCGGCACGCGTGCCCTGCCGGGCAGAACACGCCACGGCCTCACCCCAGTCTACGTCCCTTACGCGGAGGAGACCTCCGCGGGGGCCTGGCGGGGGGCCTGACCTGGGGTTTAGCACTCATACGCGGCTGGCGGGGCGCCGGGACGGCGCTCCCTGCTCATGCAAGTGTGGGGGGTCTGGCCGTCGACTGCCTCGGAGGGATGTGTACGTGAGGGGAAATGTTCAGGTCAATGGGTGGTGACGACCTTGCCCGCCGAGCGTGTCGGCGGGCAAGGGAGTTGAGGGGAATCTGAGCCTGACCTGCGGCGGAGCTACTTTGCGGCGGGCAGCGGAGCTACTTTGCCGCGGGCTTGGCGCCCTGCTTCAGAAAGCCCATGTCCTCGTAGTTCGGCACCTGGAATCCGAACGCCCCCGCGTTCGCGAGATTCGTCCGGGCCGCCATCAGCTGCGGGCGCTGATAGAGGGGAATGGAACCGGCCTCGGCCCAGATGCGGGCGTCCGCCTTCTTGACCAGCGCACGGCTCTCGTCCTCGTCCAGCTCCCCCATCGCCTGATCGAACAACTGGTCGATGTGATCCGTACCGACCCGCGTGTAGTTCTGCTCGACGTTCAGCGATCCGTCCGCGGCCGGCACCGGCTTGGCGAAGATCGGGCGCGCGTCCGTGGCCGGGAAGGCCGTCGCGGGCCAGGAGTAGAGGGCGAGGTCGTACTGCCCGGAAGCGATGTGGTCCTTGAAGTAGCTCTCGTCGGCGACCTTCGCCGTCTCCGTACGGATCCCGATCTTCTCCAGCATCCGCGAGATCCGGTCGGCCACGGTCCGCAGCGACTCCGAGCCGTCACCGGACGGCAGGACGAAACGGAGGGTGAGGGGCTTGCCGTCCTTGGCCATGGGGCCGCCCGCCGCGGCGGTGGCGGCCGGCGCCGCGGTCCCCTTGGGGGCGTACGCGCCGGGCGCACCGCCCTTCGCGGCCTGCTTGTCGGCACGTTTCTCCGCGTGCTGCTTGGCGTGCCCGCCCGGGTCCTTCTTCTTTTCCTTGTCCGCCTCACCGGGAGCGGTGAGGGATGCCGCCTGGCGGGTCAGCGCGGCCCGCTGGTAGGCCGCCGCCGGAGCGGGCGCGAGCACCGAGGTGCCGCTGTCGCCCGGCTTCTGGTCGTCCTCGCCGACGACGTACGTGCCGTCGTCACCCGACTCGGAATCGGAGTCCGCGTCGGAGCCGGAATCCGAGTCCGAGGCCGAGTCGGACTTGGCCTTCTTGGTGTCTGCCTCACCCCCGGCCGTCTTCCCCTTCGGCTCCTTCAGCGGGCCGCCCGGCGTCCACCCCGCGTCGGCGAGCAGCGCCCGCGCCTCCGCGGTGTCCTGGTCACCGAGGGCCCCGCTGTTGTCCGCGTACGCGTGCTGGCCGGCGAGGGCCAGGTGGCTGCCGACCGGCTCGGCGGGCAGGCCGAGCGGCGAGAGGACCGCCTTGGCGAGCTCCTTGCGGTCGAGGGCCCTGGCCACCGCGCGCCGCACCCGGTCGTCGGCGAGGGGGCCCTCGGTGCCGTTGAGGGCGAGCTGGGTGTAGGCCGGTTCGAGGGACTTGCGGACGGTGTAGCCGCGCAGGCCCGACTGTTCGGTGGCGTACTTCTTGATCGCCTTGTCGGTCCGCTTGCGGGCGTGCTGCTCGGTGTCGGCCGCCTCCTCGTCGGAGCCGTGGGCGACCGCCCAGGACCGCAGCGCCTTGGCGGGGGTCAGGTGTGCCTCGGGGCCATGGCCGAGCGGACCCTGGACACCTTTGTCACGGGCCGCGTTCGTGATGCGCCGGGCCTCGGGGGCGTCGATCTCGGCGAGGTCGACCTTGCCCTCGGCGAGCGCGGCGGCCCGCTTCTCGCGCGGCACCTCGCGCAGGACCAGCTGGTTGAGCTTCGCCGGCCTGCCCCACCAGCGCGGGTTGCGCACCAGCGTGACCTCGTCGGCCTTGCTGTCGAAGTCCTGCACCGCGAACGGACCCGCGCTCACCTTGAGCTTGCGCCGCGCACCGTCGTTGAAGGTGTCAGGAGTGCCCATGACCTCCTTCGGGTACAGCGGCGAGAAGAGTGAACGCCAGTCCGCGTACGGCTTGTCGAAGGTGACACGCACCTCCAGGTTGTCCGCGCCGCGCTCGATCTTCTCGATGCGGTCGTAGCCCGCGTTGCGCGCCGTCCAGTACGCGCTGTCCTTCCCGGACAGGGCGCGCTGCTGCGCGGCGAAGTCATCGGCGCCGATCTCCCGGCCGTCGCTCCAGACCGCCTGCTGGTTGAGCTTGTAGAGCACCACCTGCTTGGGCTCGCGCTCGACGACCTCGGCCGACTCCAGGAAATCGGTGTTCCGCTCCGCCCTGCCCTGCGCGTCGAGACGGAACATCGACGGCAGGACGGCTCCCGCGATCCGTGACGTGCCCGCGTCCGCGTCCGACTGGAAGGAGTTGAGGGTCTCCGGCATCGACTCGACGGCCCAGTTCATGGTCCCGCCGTCGGCGACGAGATCCCGGGACGCGGGCGCGATGTCCTGGCCGGCGGTCGGGGTGCCCGCCTCGTCCTGGGAGCTGCAGGCGGCGAGGGCGGGCAGGGCTAGCACGCCCGTGGCGAGGAACACGGCAGATCTCAGTCTGGCGCGGTCTGGGGACATGACGGGTACCTCCGGGGCTCGCCCGGCCGCCCGCTACCAGGACCGGGCCGGGTTTGATCACGTTTGGCGGTATATGGAGCTGATCACATCTATCGATCCACTGAAGGGGACGGGACCCGGCACACGGGAGCGACACGGCGTGGGGCCCTCAGATCCCACTCGTGCGGCCCAACCACGCGTGACCCAGCGTGACGAAGCCTCGGCCCGCGCCCGGAGGCACGGTCGCGGCGGCGGCGTACACCCGGCGCATTTCAGCGCGTACGAGACGGGAATCCCTGCAGATCCCTTCACAAGCCGGGATGTGACGCGCGACACTCGCAGGCGCATGAACGTTGCCGCCGCACCCCTGAAGTGAGGGCAAGTCATGGCTCTGCAGGATGATCTGACGGCTGTTCAGCGATGCGTCGACGATCTGGTCCGCACCGTCGGCAAGCTGGAGCAGCAGGTCGGCGAGGGTTCCCGGGGCGGTCTTGCCGGGATCGACGTGCGCCGCGTCCGCACGGATGCCGACCGTCTGCGCGAGAGCGTCGCGTTCCTGAGCGCCGCGGCCCAGGGTCCCGCCGCCGCCCCGGCGAAGCGGCCCGACCTGGTCACCATCCCCGACGCGCCGTACGACAGCTCGCTGTGGACGGACTCGGACGACGAGGGCCTGGGCGCGAGCGACCGGCGCGCCCCTTGAGCTGCCGCACCCGCCCTGAGCAGCACCGATCCGAGCACCGCCGCGCTGAGGAGCATCGCACCGAGGACCGCCCCACCGAAGAACCGTCGCACTGAGGACCGCCGATCTGAGGACAAAGGAGTGGAGCCTCGTTGGCCACTGGCACGGAACCCCATCTGAAAAGCGGTCAGGATCCCGGCGGCGTACGAGCGGCCACGCGCGCCGCGATCAGTGCTGCCCATCTGCGGACCGACCGCTGGTGGCTCGCGCCCGCGGCGACCGCCGCCGGTCTCTTCGCCTTCATCGTCTACTCGACGTGGCGGGCCTTCGCGAACGCGGACTACTACGCGGCGCCCTACGTCTCACCGTTCTACTCGCCCTGCCTCGCCGAGAACTGCGAGCCGATGCGGTCAGGCCCCAACTGGGAGATCTTCGGCAGCTGGTGGGGTCTCTCCCCCGCCCTCCTCATCCTGATCTTCCCGCTCGGCTTCCGCCTGACCTGCTACTACTACCGCAAGGCCTACTACCGCGGCTTCTGGGCCTCACCGCCCGCCTGCGCGGTCGCCGAGCCGCACAAGAAGTACTCCGGAGAGACCCGTTTCCCTCTCATCCTGCAGAACATCCACCGCTACTTCTTCTACGCGGCGGTTCCGGTGGCGGGCATCCTCACGTACGACACCGTGCTCTCGTTCCGCGATGAGCACTACGAGTGGGGTCACATGGGCCTCGGGACACTCGTGTTCCTGGTCAACATCGTGCTGATCTGGGCGTACACCCTCTCCTGCCACTCCTGCCGGCACATCGTCGGCGGCAAGCTCAAGCACTTCTCCAAGCATCCCGTCCGCTACCGCATGTGGCAGTGGATCGGAAAGCTGAATGCCCGTCACATGCTTCTTGCCTGGGCCTCTCTGGTGAGTGTGGCGCTCGCCGACTTCTACGTGTATCTGATCGCGTCCGGCGTCTTCGACGATCCGAGGTTGTTCTGATGTCTCAAGTGGAGCGGCAGCAGTGGGATGTTGTCGTGGTGGGAGCCGGAGGGGCGGGCCTGCGCGCCGCGATCGAGGCACGTGAGCAGGGCGCCCGTACCGCTGTGATCTGCAAGTCCCTGTTCGGCAAGGCGCATACGGTGATGGCCGAGGGCGGTATCGCCGCCTCCATGGGCAACGTGAACTCCGGCGACAACTGGCAGGTCCACTTCCGCGACACCCTGCGCGGCGGCAAGTTCCTCAACCAGTGGCGGATGGCCGAGCTGCACGCGCGCGAAGCTCCCGATCGCGTATGGGAGTTGGAGACCTGGGGCGCCCTGTTCGACCGTACGGCGGACGGGCGGATCTCCCAGCGCAACTTCGGCGGGCACGAGTACCCCCGCCTCGCGCACGTGGGCGACCGGACGGGCCTCGAACTGATCCGCACGCTCCAGCAGAAGATCGTCGCCCTCCAGCAGGAGGACGAACGCGAATTCGGCGACCACGAAGCGCGGTTGAAGGTCTTCCAGGAGTGCACCGTCACCCGCGTCCTCAAGGAGGGCGAGCGGGTCAGCGGCACGTTCTGTTACGACCGCGAGTCCGGCCGCTTCTTCGTCCTCGAGGCGCCGAGCGTGGTCCTGGCCACCGGTGGCATCGGCAAGTCCTTCAAGGTGACGTCCAACTCGTGGGAGTACACGGGTGACGGGCACGCGCTCGCCCTGCTCGCCGGAGCGCCGCTCCTGAACATGGAGTTCGTGCAGTTCCACCCGACGGGGATGGTCTGGCCGCCCTCGGTGAAGGGCATCCTGGTCACCGAGTCGGTGCGCGGCGACGGCGGGGTGCTGCGCAACTCCGAGGGCAAGCGGTTCATGTTCGACTACGTACCGGACGTCTTCAAGGAGAAGTACGCCCAGTCGGAGGAGGAGGGCGACCGCTGGTACGAGGACCCCGACCACAACCGCCGCCCCCCTGAGCTGCTGCCCCGCGACGAGGTGGCGCGCGCCATCAACTCCGAGGTGAAGGCGGGCCGCGGCTCACCGCACGGCGGGGTCTACCTGGACGTCTCGACGCGCATGCCCGCCGAGGTCATCCGGCGCCGACTGCCCTCCATGTACCACCAGTTCAAGGAGCTCGCGGACGTCGACATCACCGCCGAGGCGATGGAGGTCGGGCCGACCTGCCACTACGTGATGGGCGGCATCGCGGTCGAGTCGGACACCGCCGCGGCACGACGCGTACCGGGTCTGTTCGCGGCCGGCGAGGTCGCGGGCGGCATGCACGGCTCCAACCGGCTCGGCGGCAACTCCCTCTCCGATCTGCTCGTCTTCGGGCGGCGGGCGGGGCTGCACGCGGCGCGGTACGCCTCCGGGCTCACCGGGACGGGCGCCAGGCCGCTGATCGACGACGTCCACGTGGACACGGCGGCGGCCGAGGCGCTGCGGCCGTTCAGCGCGGAGGGGCCCGAGGCCGGGGCGACGCCCGAGAATCCCTACACCCTTCACCAGGAACTCCAGCAGACGATGAACGACCTGGTCGGCATCATCCGCCGCGAGGCCGAGATGGAGCAGGCCCTGGAGAAGCTGGCGGAGCTGCGGGTGCGGGCACGGCGGGCCGGCGTCGAGGGGCATCGCCAGTTCAACCCCGGCTGGCACCTCGCGCTCGACCTGCGCAACATGCTCCTCGTCAGCGAGTGTGTGGCGCGGGCCGCCCTGGAGCGCACGGAGAGCCGCGGCGGGCACACGCGTGAGGACCATCCGGGCATGAACCGCGCATGGCGTCGCGCCAATCTGCTCTGCCAACTCACCGACCCGTCGGGCGGATTGGCGGCGACGGACCCCGTACGCGGTCAGATCGACCTGGTGCGGGTCACCACCGAGCCCATCCGAGACGACCTGCTTGCTCTCTTCGAGAAGGAAGAGCTGGTCAAGTACCTGGCCGAAGAGGAGCTTTTCGAGTGAGTACCGCTACGCCGAGTCCTTCGAGCACGTCCTACGACGCCCGGTTCCGGGTCTGGCGCGGGGATGTCGGGGGCGGCGACCTGGAGGACTTCAAGGTCGAGGTCAACGAAGGCGAGGTCGTCCTCGACATCATCCACCGCCTACAGGCGACCCAGGCCCCGGACCTGGCGGTGCGCTGGAACTGCAAGGCGGGCAAGTGCGGTTCGTGCTCGGCGGAGATCAACGGCAGGCCGCGCCTCCTGTGCATGACGCGGATGTCGGTGTTCGGCCGTGAGGACGTCATCACGGTGACACCGCTGCGGGCCTTCCCCGTGGTGCGGGACCTGGTGACGGACGTCGGCTTCAACTACAAGAAGGCACGGGAGGTACCGGCCTTCGTGCCGCCGGAGGGTCTCGGTCCGGGCGAGTACCGCATGCAACAGGCGGACGTGGACCGCTCCCAGGAGTTCCGCAAGTGCATCGAGTGCTTCCTGTGCCAGGACACGTGCCATGTGGTGCGTGACCACGAGGAGAACAAGGCGGCCTTCGCCGGGCCGCGCTTCCTGATGCGGGTCGCGGAGCTGGACATGCATCCGCTGGACGCGGCCGCGGAGAGCGGCATCGACCGCAAGCGGGCCGCTCAGGAGGAACACGGGCTCGGGTACTGCAACATCACCAAGTGCTGTACGGAGGTGTGCCCGGAGGGCATCAAGATCACGGACAACGCGTTGATTCCCTTGAAGGAGCGCGCAGTTGACCGGAAGTACGATCCGCTGGTGTGGCTCGGGAACAAGATTCGGCGGCGCGGGGAGAACTGAGGGGCTGTAGGGCTGGAGCTGTGGCGGGTCCGGAGCGGGCCTGGGGGTAATCCCCCAGGCCGAAGAGTCGAGATTTCCCCCATGGTCACGGGGCTGGGGCGAGATCAGCATGGAGGCATGAACTCTTCCTCGGCTGTGACTCGTTCGGAAGCGCGTGCGGCGGTGACCCGGCGATCGGTGCTCGGTCTCGCGGCGGTCGGCCTGGCGGCGGCGACACTGGCCGCCGCTCCTGCCCCCGCGCAGGCGGAGCGCAGAGGTGTCCAGGCGCAGCTCCCCGCACCCACGGGACCGCACCGGATCGGCACGGTGTCGACCCGCGTCGTCGACACCTCACGGCACGATCCGTGGGTGAAGTCCGTTCCGTATCGGGAGCTGATGATCAGCGTCTGGTATCCGGCGGCGGGCAGGGCGGGCGGCGGCGCCGGGCACCGTCTCGCTCCGTACATGGCGCCGGGAGCGGCGGCGCGCTGGAACGCCGCGTCGCCCCACGGCATACCGAAGGACGCGATCGACTTCGCCGCCCTGCGCACCCACGCACGGGAGGGAGCGCCGGCCGACAGGAGCGGAGGCCGACGCCCGGTCCTGTTGTACGCGGCGGGCGCCAACGACCCACGCACATGGGGCACGTCAGCGGTCGAGGAGCTCGCGAGCCACGGCTATGTGGTGGTGACGTTCGACCACACCTACGAGGCACCGGGCGTGCAGTTCCCCGACGGCTCGGTCAAGGACGACACCCCGCTCCGCGAGGCACTGGCGGAAGCGGAACAGGACGAAGCGCTGCCCGCGCTCCTCAAGAAGGTCCTGGACGTCCGGGTGGCGGACTCGAAATTCGTCATGGATCGCCTCGGCTCCCTGCCGAACGGCCTCTCCAAGGTCGTGGACCGCAAGCGGGTCGGCATGTTCGGCCAGTCGGCGGGCGGCATCGCGGCGGCCGAGACCATGTACGAGGACGACCGGGTCAAGGCAGGCCTCAACATGGACGGCACCCTGGAGAACAACCCCGAGCCGAACGGCACGAATCTGACGCCGGTGGCCCGGCACGGTCTGAACGGCCCCTTCCTCCTCATGGGCCGGCAGGGCAGTGACCGTACGACGGAACCGTCGTGGCGCGCGTTCTGGTCCCACTCGACCGGCTGGAAGCGGAACCTGACCTTGCGCGGCTCGACGCACCAGACGTACACGGACCTCGCCGCGCTGCTCCCGCAGGCCGGGGTGGACCAGAAGGTGATCGAGAAGCACATAGGCACGGTCGACCCGAGCCAGGCGGTGGCCGCGCAGCGGGCGTACACGAGGTCGTTCTTCGACCGATGGCTGCGAGACCGGGACGATCACCTCCTGGACGGGCCTTCGGAGCGGTACCCGGAGGTGGAGTTCGCGGGGTGAGGCGCAGTCTCGCTGCGCTGGAACAGGAGGCGGCTTACGCTCCCGGGATGGGGACGACTGATCGACTGCTCGGCTCGGGTCGCACCGCGGATGTCTTCGCGCTGGACGACACCTGGGTGCTGCGCCGCTACCGGGACGGGACCGACGCGACGGACGAGGCCGCCGTCATGACGTATCTGTCGGAGCACGGGTATCCCGTACCGCCGGTGCGTCCGGCCGAGCCCGGGGCGCCGCGTACCGACCTGGTCATGGGGCGGCTCGCGGGGCCGACCATGGCGGAGGCCGCGATGCGGGGCGCGATCACGCCGGAGGAGGCTGCCGTGATCCTCGCCCGGTTGCTGCACACGCTGCACGCCCTGCCTGCCCGCTCGTCCACCTCACCCACGGACCGCGTCCTGCACCTCGACCTCCACCCGGAGAACGTGATCCTCACGCCGGAAGGCCCCGTGGTGATCGACTGGACCACCTCGGAGGAGGGGGCGCCCGGACTCGACTGGGCGATGTCGGCGCTGATCCTCGCGGAGGTCGCGGTGAGCGGCAGGCCTGAGGCGGCAGGGTCACGCATCGCCCTGGCCACCCTCCTGACGGACGCGGCGGTCGACGTCAGGGCCACGGCCGGCACCCACCTCGCGGAGGCCCGAGCACGACGGGCGGCGAATCCGACGCTGGGGCCGGACGAGGTGCGGTGGCTGGAGGCGGCGGTGGAACTCGTGCTGGCGTAGAGCCCGGCGACGGTGGAATGGCCGGCGTAGAGCCCGGCGGGGGAACTGGTGCTGGCGTAGGGCCGGGCGGTGGTGGAACTGGTGCTGGGCGTAGGGCCGGGCGGCGCTGGGTCTCAGAGGGCACTGGAGGCGCCGCCCGATCCCCCGGTCGCGCACCCCCGAAGACGGTCATACGCTCCCAAATGTGACGCCGTCCTCGCACCTGGCCGTGCGGGCGACAGCGGCAGCCACCGCACTGCTCGCGTGGTGCCTGCTGCTCCTGTCCGCCCCCGTGGCACTCGCCGCCCCGGCCGATGATCCGGTCACGCTCTCCCGTGACGGGCAGATCACCGACAAGGTGGGCGCCCTCGGGGACCGCAAGGCTTCCACCGAGCGGGCGCTCGACCAGCTCTACGACGACCGCGGCCTCCAGCTCTTCGTCGTCTACGTGCGTGACTTCTCCGGTCGCGGCGCGCAGGACTGGGCGGACGCCACGGCCGAGCGCAACGGGCTCGGCCTGGACGACCTGCTGCTCGCCGTTGCCACGCACGACCGCCAGTACGCCTACTCCGCCGACGTCGGCTCCCGGCTCACCGAGGCCCAGCTCCAGGACGTCGCGACCACGGCGATCAAGCCCGCGCTGCGGCAGAACGACTGGGCGGGCGCGGCCATCGGCGCCGCGGACGGCTACAGCGCGGCGCTCGCCGGACGGCCCGTCCCCACCCCGGCCATCACCCCGGGAGCCGCCGACCCGGGAGGCGGCGGCAGCGGTGACGAGACGGCTGCCGGGGACCTCGTGCTGCCCATCGTGGTGGTCGGCGGCGCGGGCGCCCTCGCGGCGGTCGCGTACGGGCGGCGGAAGAAGCGCACCCATACCCGTACGACGCCCGGTGGCGGCAGCTGGGGAAAGGGAGCGGAGGGCTGGCAGCAGACCCCGCTCCCCGAACTCGACAAGCAGAGCAAACGGCTCCTGGTGGAGACCGACGACGCGATCCGCACCAGCGCGGAGGAACTCGGTTTCGCGACCGCCCAGTTCGGCGACGAGGCCGTGCGCCCCTTCACGGACGCGCTCGCGTACGCACGCTCCGAGCTGACGACGGCCTTCAAGCTGCGCCAGCAGCTCGACGACGCCTACCCGGAGGACGACGCGACCCGGCGCACGATGCTCGACGAGATCATCGCGCGCTGCACCGAGGCCGGCCGCCGCCTCGACACGGAAGCCGCGGGCTTCGACCAACTGCGCGCCCTCGAACGCGACGTGTCAGGCGCCCTGAACCACGCCGAGCAGACCTTCCGGGACGTCACAGGCCGCACCACCGCCGCCGAGACCACGCTCGGCAAGATCCGCGAACAGTACGCGCCGTCCGCGTCGGCGCCCGTCATCGGCCACGTCGAGCAGGCCAAGGACCGGCTCGTCTTCGCCACGACCCACCTGAACGAGGCCCGCCAGGCCATCGACGCGCGCGACAACGGCAAGGCCGCCGTGCACCTGCGTGCCGCCGAAGGCGCCGTCGACCAGGCGGGCACCTTCGTGGACGCCGTCGACCGCCTCGCCGCCGAGCTCGCGCTGGCCGCGGAGAAGCTGCCCGCCGCGCTCACCGAGACGGAGACCGACCTCGCCGAGGCGCGCGGTCTCCTCGAAGGCACCTCGGCGGGAGCCTCCACGGCCGATCTGCACGGCCGTATCGCCCGTGCGGAGACGGTGGTCTCCGAGGTCCGCAAGGCGATGGCGGCGGGCCCGCACGACCCGATCGACGCCCTGCGCCGGGTGGAGGAGGCCGACACGGTCCTGGACGAGTCCCTCAAGGGCGCCCGCGAACGCGAAGTCACGAGCCGCCGCGCCACGGCCCTCCTCGGTCAGGCCCTGCTCACCGCCCGCAGCGCCGTGGGGACGGCGGCGGACTTCATCGACACCCACCGGGGCGGGGTGGGCAGCGAGGCGAGGACCCGCCTGGCCGAGGCCCAGCGGCACCTCTCGGGCGCGGAGGCCGCCCAGGACACCGACGCCCCCGCCGCGCTCGCCGAGGCCCAGCAGGCCGACGCCCGGGCCCGCCAGGCCCTGCAGCTCGCGGAACGCGACGTACGCGGCTACGGCAACCCCTACGGAGGCGGTGGCGGGCGCGGCGGCGGCATGGGCGGCGCGGTCCTCGGCGGCATCATCCTCGGCGAGCTCTTCGGAGGCGGGGGCCGCGGGATGGGCGGAGGCGGCTTCGGAGGGGGCGGCTTCGGCGGAGGCGGCCCCGGAAGCTTCGGCGGCGGGGGGACCCGGGGGCGGATGGGCGGGGGCGGGAGGTTCTGACCCCAGTACGGCCCCCCTCTCGTATGGACGGCCCCCCCTCGTACGGACCCTTCGCACGCACCCCTTGCACTCCTACCGACCCGGACAGAAGGAGCCCACATGACGAAGCAGACGATCCTCGGCCGCGTGGCCCAGCTCGCCAAGGCCAACATCAACTCCCTCCTCGATCAGGCCGAGGACCCGCAGAAGATGCTCGACCAGCTGATCCGCGACTACACGAACAACATCCGGGAGGCGGAGGAGGCGGTCGCGACCACGATCGGCAATCTGCGGATGCTGGAGCTGGACCACAAGGAGGACCAGGACGCCGCAGCCGAATGGGGCGCCAAGGCGGTCGCCGCCAGCAAGAAGGCGGACGAACTGCGCTCCGGCGGAAGCGCGGTGGAGGCCGACAAGTTCGACGGCCTCGCCAAGGTCGCCCTGCAGCGCCAGCTGCAGTCGGAGCGGGAGGCCAAGGACGCCGAGCCGACGATCGCCTCGCAGAGCGAGGTCGTCGACAAGCTGAAGTCCGGGCTCGACCAGATGAAGATCAAGCTGACCGAGCTCCGGTCGAAGCGCGATCAGCTGGTCGCCCGTGCCAAGACCGCGCAGGCGCAGAACCAGATGATGGACGCCGCCCAGAGCATCGATGTCCTCGACCCGGCGAGCGAGTTGAGCCGCTTCGAGGACAAGGTGCGCCGCGAGGAGGCCAGGGCGCTGGGCAAGCAGGAGCTCGCCGCGTCGTCCCTCGACGCGCAGTTCGAGCAGTTGGACAGCCTGGGCGACACGGCGGAGGTCGAGGCCCGCCTCGCCGCCCTGAAGGCGACCACGTAGCCCCGAACCGTCCCCTTTCCCCACCACGTACGCCCAGCGCGCACGGCAGCCGTCAGAAGAGGCTGAGCAGCGCCTCCGCCGCGTCCATCGGCTCCACCCCGCTGTCCGGCAGCGGCATCTCGAACCACACCGTCTTGCCGCGCGGCGTTCTGCGCGAGCCCCAGGCGGCGCTCAGCAGGCCGACCAGTTGCAGCCCGCGGCCGCCCTCGTCCGTGTCACGCGCCCGGCGGCGGCGCGGCTGGACGAGCCCCGCGTCCCACACCTCGCACACCAGGGTGCGGTCGAGCAGGAGCCGCACCCGGATGTCGCCCTCGCCGTACCGCAGGGCGTTGGTGACCAGCTCGCTGACCAGCAGTTCGGTCGTGTCGCAGAGGGGGTCAAGGTCCCAGGAACGCAGCTGTGCGCAGGCCAGTTCGCGGGCCCGGCCCACCGACTTCGGGTCGCGCTCCAGCGTCCAGTCGCCGACAGCTTCGGCGGGCAGGCCCTGGATGCGGGCCATGAGGAGCGCGATGTCGTCCTCTCCGTGGTGGGTGTCGAGGGTGTTCAGGACGTGGTCGCAGACGTCCTCGAGTGCGGGCGCGGGGTCGTCGAGCGCCCGTACGAAGGCGTTCAGGCCCTCGTCGAGGGGATGGTCGCGGGATTCGACGAGCCCGTCCGTGTAGAGCGCGAGGAGGGCGCCCTCGGGCAGCTCGACCTCGACCTCCTCGAAGGGCTCGCCGCCGACTCCGAGCGGCATGCCGGGCGGCACGTCGAGCATGAGCGGCGATTCGCCGGGCTCGACGAGCACGGGCGGCAGATGCCCCGCGTTGGCGAAGGTGCAGCGACGCGTGACGGCGTCGTAGACCGCGTAGACGCACGTGGCGAGGTACACCTCGGAGAGGTCCGTCTCGCTCGCGGAACGCGTCTGGCGGGCCGCTCTCGTGGCCTGCTGGGTGCCTGAGGGGTCACCGAGGCCGCGGGCGATCTCGTCGAGCGCGGAGAGGACCTCCGCGGGCTCCAGGTCCAGGAGCGCCAAGGTCCGTACGGCGGTGCGCAGTTCACCCATGGCGACGGCGGCGCGCAGGCCGCGGCCCATCACGTCGCCGACGACCAGCGCGGTGCGGTGGCCCGGCAGTTCGATGACGTCGAACCAGTCGCCGCCCACCTCGGTGGCCGCGTTGCCCGGCAGATAGCGGCAGGCGATGTCCAGGCCGGAGGCCTCGGGGTCGTCCGGCGGGAGCAGGGACCGCTGCAGTATCAGCGCGCGTTCGTGCTCGCGGCGGTAGAGGCGGGCGTTGTCGATACAGACGGCGGCGCGTGCGGCGAGCTCGACGGCGAGGGAGCGATCACGCTCTCCGAAGGGCTCGCTCCCCTTCGTGCGGGAGAACTGGGCGAGGCCCACGACGGTGTCGTGGGCGACCATCGGCACGGCGAGCGTCGACTGGATGAGCCCGCCGGTGAGCCTGCTCGCGGAGCCGTCGTCGGACGCCGAGACGAGCTTCGGCCGCGCCGTGCGCAGGGCGTCGGCGCAGGGCGAAGTGAAGCCGAAGCGGTGCACGGCGCCCACGTCGACCGGGTGGCCGCCCTCCGGGAAGGGCGCGTCGGCGACGGCGCTCGCGAAGGCCACGCGGCGCAACTCTGCGCTCCCGTCGGCGAGGCCGGGAGGTGTCTCGTCGCCGTCGAGCAGCCCTTGGTAGAGGTCCACGGACGCGAGGTCGCAGAAGCCGGGGACGGTGACGTCCAGCAGCTCGCGCGCGGTCGTCTCCAGGTCGAGGGAGTTGCCTATCCGGGCGCCCGCTTCGTTGAGCAGGGCGAGGTTGCGGCGGGCGTGGGCGGCCTCGCGGGCGGCGGCGTGCCGCCGGGTGACGTCGGTGCCGAGGCCGGCGATGCCTATGGGGCGGCCCGAACCGCTGTGCACGCGGTAGAGGTTGATCGACCAGTGGCGGCGGTCGTTGCTGCCGGGGGCGGGGCCGACGATCTGCATGTCCGTGACGGAGTCGCCGGTCTCCAGGACGCGCTTGAGGGCGGCTGCCATGCGGTCGGCCTCGTGCCGGGGCAGGTAGTCGTGGACGGTGCGGCCCCGGTGGTCCTCGACGCCGCCTCCGAAGACGGCGGCGAAGCGGCGGTTGGCCCGCTGCACCTTCAGATCGGTGCCGAACAACAGGAAACCGAAGGGAGATTGGCCGAAAATGGCCTGCGATGCGGCGAGGTCGGTCTCGATCTGCCGGAGCGCCCGTACGTCGACGACGATGCAGACGGCGGCCCGCTCACCCTCCTCCGTCTCGGTCGGCATGACATAGACCTCGGCGATGCCTTCGGTGCCCCGGAAGGAGCCCGTGCCGGGCCCGCCGGGTCCATCAGGCGCCCCGGCTCCAGCGGGTCCGGGCGCGCCGGCTCCACCGGGTCCAGCGGGTCCGCCCGGCCCGCCCGTCCCCGCGGGCGTCCGGAAGGGAACGGACCCGGTCCACTCCCTGCCGTCCAGGATCTCCGCCATCTTGCGGTGCCCGCTGCTGCGCAGCTCGGCCGGTACGAAGGCCTCGATCGGGTCCCTGCCCACGGCGTCGTCGGCGGCCACTCCGAACAGCCGCTCGGCACGCAGGCTCCACTGGTCGATGAGACCGTCGGGGCCGATCGAGAACGAGGCCACCTTGATGTAGTCATAGATCGAACCGGGTGGACTGCTCTGCCACATCACATCATCCGCAGCTTCGCCCCTGGCGTCACCCGACGGCCCGTCCTGCTCCGTCGCCTTCGCTGGTATCTCGCTCACGCGAACCGTCCCCTCCAGCTCACCACGTCCGGCACCGGTCACCGGATGCGGCTGCCCGCAGTATCCAGCACTACGGAGCCACGCCACACGGCGTTCACGATCACAGCACGGACTCAACTCTTTTTGGCCCGTGACCGTCTTGTGTCCGTCTCACGCTGCCAGTCTTCTAACCCGGCAGCACCAGCTCGAACCACACCGTCTTCCCCGTCTTCCCCGTTCTGCCCTGTCGTGTGCCCCAGCGCCGCGACGCGCGGGCCACCAACTGGATACCCCTGCCCCCCTCGTCATCAGGCGTGGCGTCCCGCTCCCGGGGCGGGTCGGGCAGCGGATCGGAAACCTCCACGAGGAGGGTTCCCACGGGCCCGGCCTGACGTACGAGCCGTACTCCGATGGGGCCCGAGGCATGCCGCAGGGAGTTGGTCACCAGTTCGCTCACGAGGAGGACGGTGATGTCACCGAGGCCGGTGAGGCCCCAGGCTCCGAGCTGCTTGCGGACGACGGCACGGGCCATACGCACGGCGCCCGGGTCCGCGGGAAAATCCCACTCGGCGCAGTCGCCTTCGGTGTCGATCACGCCGATCACTTCCAGACCAGCAACAGCGGACCCTTGTCCGGTTTCATGGGGTTAATGGGCACATACCCGATATCCCGGCGGAATTACCGCTTACCTGGGTGCACTGTGGCACGAACGGCGTAGGTGGGGCTCGAGTGCGGGGAGACATCACCTCGCGCGCTCCCCCGGCCGACGGCTCCCGGCCTGCCCTAGCGGCACTCGGTCACGGCCGTCACCGCCGGGATGTCCGCGTCCAGCCACGGGACCGACCAGATCTCGTCCGGCGAGAGCCAGCGCAGTTCGTCGTGGTCCTCCAGGGGCTCGGGGGCTCCGGAGCGGAGCTTCGCCGTCCACACCCACATGACGTACCCCGGCTTGAGCGGCCATTCGCCCGGCACTCTCGCGACCGGCTCGGCGTCCACACCCAGTTCTTCGCGCAGCTCCCGCACGAGGGCTTCCTCGGGGCGCTCACCGGGCTCGACCTTCCCGCCGGGCAGTTCCCAGCGGCCCGCGAGCTCAGGGGGTGCGCTGCGCCGCGCCGCAAGCAGGCGCCCGCCGTCGTACAGGGCGGCGCCCACCACGATCCGTTCCGTCATGCGGCGGAGCCTATGCGGTCAGTGCGCGCTGCCGTTCTGGCTCAGCTTCTCCACCCAGTACAGCTGCTGGCGGCCGTCGTCGTCGAGGCTGTGCGCGATCCTCTCGGCCTCGGCCTTCGTCGCGTACCTGCCCACCCTGTAGCGGTTGCCGTTGTCGTCCTGCCGGATGACGAACCAGGGCAGTACGGCCGTTCCGTCATTCATCGCGCCCCTCCGCTCGCCGCCCCCGGCGCGCGCCACGCCTCGATCAGTAAGGAAACCGCAATCCGCATATGCCCGAGCCTACGCCCGACCTTTACTCAGCGGATACGGCTTTACACAAAGAGGTACGCAATTGGCCAACACCGAGGGGGCGCACTTTGTCGAGTGCGCCCCCTGATGTCAGCGGGTCGTCCGTTGCGGGTCGACGACGGTCCCGAGTCAGTCGGCGCGCACCGTCGGCATCGGCATGAGCACCGGCGTACTCGAAGGCGACGTACGGCAGACGTCGCCGCACTCCGCGTCCAGCGAGCAGCACAGCGAGCAGATGGGGCCCGACTGCACCGGGCAGTCCGCGATGTCGGGAAGTTCGTACGCCGTCTCGCAGACACCGCACGCGTGCGTGGCCGTCACGTCGGGAACGTCGACGTGCGGGCCGTTCACCGGATTCGGGCGCGCCAAGTAGTACCTGCCCTTGGTCGCCCAGGCGATCAGCGGGCACAGGACGACGGCGAGACCGGCCGCGATGAACGTCGAGAAGGCTTCCGCGTACGTTCCGAAGAGGCCGAAGAAGGCCAGGATCGACACCACCGACGCGATGACCATCGAACCGAAGCCCGCCGGGTTCACCGCGTACAGGTAGGCCCTCTTGAACTCGATGTACGGCGGGCTCCAGCCCATCCTCTTGTTGATGACGAGGTCGGCGGCGACGGCCACGATCCACGCGATGCCGACGTTCGAGTAGAAGCCGAGCAGCTTGTTGAGGGCCGCGAACATGTTCATCTCCATCAGCGTCAGCGCGATGGCGAGGTTGAGGAAGATGTACCAGACCCGGCCCGGGTGCCGGTGCGTGATGCGGGAGAAGAAGTTCGACCAGGACAGCGAGCCGCTGTAGGCGTTGGTCACGTTGATCTTGATCTGCGAGACGATCACGAAGAGGGCCGCCGCGGGCAGCGCGAAGGAACCGAGCCAGGGTTTCAGGGCCTCGATCTGCGGGGCGATCGGCTCAAGGGCGTGCGTCTTGCCGACGGCTTCGAGCGCCGCGAACGCCAGGAGCGCCCCGCCCAGCTGTTTGGCCGCGCCGATGATGACCCAGCCGGGGCCCGCCGCGAGAACGGCCAGATTCCAACGCCTCTTGTTCTGCTCGGTCTTGGCCGGCATGAAGCGCAGGTAGTCCGCCTGCTCGCCGATCTGGGCGATGAGGGAGAGCGCGACGCCCGTGCCGAGTCCGAAGGCGATCCACGAGAAGCCGCTGCCCGCGCCCTCGGTGCCCCCGAAGGAGCCGAAGGCGCCCCAGGCGTCCGGCGCCTCGAAGGCGAGCACCACGAAGGGAAGCACCATGCCGACGAGCCAGATCGGCTGCGTCCAGGCCTGCACCTTGGCCAGGGCGCCCATGCCGCGGAAGACGATCGGGATCACGATGAGCGTGGTGATCAAGTAGCCGATCTCCACCGGGAGCCCGACGGCCTGGTGCATGGCCTGGGCCATGATCGAGCCTTCGAGCGCGAAGAAGATGAACGTGAACGAGGCGTAGATCAGCGACGTCAGCGTCGATCCGAAGTACCCGAAGCCCGCGCCCCGGGTCACCAGGTCCATGTCCAGGCCGTACTTGGCGCAGGCCCGCGCGATCGGGATGCCGGTGACGAAGATGATCGTCGCGGCGCACAGGATCGAGGCGAGTCCGCTGGTGAAGCCGTAGGTGAAGACGATGGACGCGCCGATCGCGAAGTCCGCGAGGTAGGCGATGCCGCCGAGTGCGGTCGACGCCACCATCGTCGGCGACCAGCGCCGGAAGGAGTGCGGCGCGTACCGCAAGGAGTAGTCCTCGCGGCTCTCGTCGGCCGCCATCCGCGCGTAGCTGCGCTTGGGCGGTGGTCCTGCGGCCGCGCTGGTGTCGCGGGTGGCCGTATCCGTCATGAGGGTTCCTGTCGTCCGACCGGATTGCGGGTACGGGCGATGAAGTTAGGAGCCGTACATGACAAGTCGTCACGGGACCTGGTTGCTCCGGCGTTACGGAAGCCGGGCGGGCGTTAACTCGCGATCACGGCGGGCGGACGGGCCCGTCCGTATTCCGGGCGTACGCCGGAGCGCCCGGTCATTTCACCGGCAGGTGGTATGCGATCCGGTACCGGTCCGCGGGGACCACGACGTCGGCCGTCTCGACGGGTTTGCCTGACGCGTAGTACGTCCGCTGCACGACGATCACCACATGGCCGGGGACACCGCCGAGCGCCATGAGCTCCTCCGCGAGCCCCGGGCGCGCGCCGACCTCCTCCGCGACGTTGTCCACGACCACGTCGATGGCCGCCATGCGCTCGACCACTCCGCAGCCGCCCAGCGGTCCCTCCTCGGGGAGCATCACCGGAGTGCGTCCGGTGACGGCGAGGGGCTCCCAGGACGTCGAGAGCATCATCACCTCGCCCGCGTCGCGGTAGACGTACTTGGTGCACATCACGCGGTCGCCCGCGCGGATGCCGAGACGCTCGGCGATCGCGCCGGAGGCCTCCACCTGTTCGCTGCGGGACTCCCAGGTGCCGCGTGCGCCGTCCTCCGCCTGCTCCTGACGGAACGGCGTGGAGCCGCCTGAGGCCCGGTAACCGGTGCGCGCCACGCGCCGGGGCACGGGGCGCTCGCGCACGTACGTGCCCGATCCGGAACGCCCTTCGACGAGGCCCTCGGCCATCAGGACCTTGCGCGCCTCCAGGGCGACCGTGTCCGACACCCCGTACTCCTCGCGGATCCTGGCCTGGGAGGGGAGGCGGGTGTGCGGCGGCAGCGAACCGTCGACGATCTTCTTGCGGAGATCACCCGCGACACGCAGATACGCCGGCTGTTCACCGAAAGTCACTGGCCACTCCCATCAGGTTGACAGACAGCAACAGCCTGGCAACCGTGGGTTGTTGGCCGCAAGCCAAGGCCAAGGAATCACCCGAAGTGATGATTTTGGGGTGTGCAGGTCTTTACGCAGGGGCTTTCCGCGGCTATGGCGATCACACTCCCGGGATGCCCCGAGTGGCGGCGATCAAGCGTTCTCACCCCGGATGGCGAGGAAGCGGGAGATCGCCGAGCGCGCGATCTGGCTCCCCCAGCCGCCCCAGTTCACGTCGAAACAGTGGTCAGCCCAGGGCAGTTCGACGTACGTCGCCGGCGCCCCCACGGCGTCGAGCCGCCGCGCCAGCTCGCGCGCCTGCGCCACCGGCACCGCCCGGTCCGCGCTGCCGTGCAGCAGGAGCGTGGGCGGCACATCCGTCCGTACGAGCTTCGCGGGCGAACCCAGGAGGTAGCGGGCAGGGACGGCCTTCGCCGAACCACCCATCAGACGCGGGATCATGGGGTCACCGCGCAGCGCGGTCCCCGCGATGAGGCGCCCCATGTCGGTCGGCCCGTAGAGGGAGATCACCCCGGCGACCGAGCTGTCACGCACCGCGCAGGACGACGGGACGCGGTCATCACCCTCCGTGTAAGCGGCGGAGAGCGCGAGGTTGCCGCCCGCCGAACTCCCCGCGAGGACCAGGCGGTCGGGATCGATGCCGAACACGCGCGCGTGCCGCCGCACCCAGCCCACGGCACACTTCACGTCGCCGATCTGGTCGAGCTGGGTCACGTGGGGCGCGAGCCGGTAGTCGATGTCGAAGACCGACCAGCCCCGCGCGTTGAACCAGCGGTTCCATGCGGGGCTCTGACCTCGATGCCCCTTGTTCCAGCCTCCGCCGTGCACCCAGACCACGGCAGGGTGGCGCACGCCGTCCCGCTTCGGCAGGGTCCAGAGGTCCAGCTTTCCGCGCCGCTCGCCGATGCGGGCGTAACGGCGGGTGCGATCACCGTCGGGCGCCTTGGCGTAGTTGACGCCCTCGAAGTAGGCACCGGGGGCCAGGGATTGGCCGTGCTCCTCGGCGGTGCGGTACGCGGCGGCATAGGGCATGACTCCGTACACGAGCGCGACGAACGCGGTCAGTACGGCCACTCCGGCGCACCAGGGGTGCCGCCGCCCCGCGGCCGCTCCGGCGACCAGGCCGATGACCGCGGGCGGCACGAGCACGAGCCCCCAGGAGGTGACCGCCCCCGCGACGAGCACCAGGAGGGAGATGCGGGGCAACGGAGCCGCGACGAGCACGACGAGAGAGGCGTTCAGGAGAGCGACGACGACGAGAAGCCCGCGGGAGAGGTGCGCGACGCACGAAACCCTGGCCCCGTTCCGGTCGTTGCGGCTACCCCTTCGGCGAGGATCCAACGCCGCGGGCCTCGCACCACGCCGGCCTGCGACAGTCGGCGTCACGACGGTCGTCACGCCGAAGAACTATCACAGAAGCGGACAAAAGGCCCTTAAGCAGAGCGGTTGAGCGCCTTGGCATGTCCGCGAGTACGGTGCCCCTGATTCGACCGGGTCGGTCGATGCGGGGGCGTACGCATCGCGTGCGGCGCACAAGCGGGGGACCACATGGGCACATCTGCCGTGACGGTGAGAGCCGTCAACAGGCTGACCGCGCGCTGGGCCGACACGGCGCCCGCGCACAGCGGCACCGTCTTCTCCGCGGCGGGCGTGTGGCCCCTGCTGGCCTTCCTGGCGGCCGGAGCGCACGGCGAGGCCCGCTCCGAGCTGACCGAGGCGGTCGGCCTCCCCGCGGACCACGCGGCGGGCGCGGCGCGGCACATGCTGGAATCGGTCGCAGCGATGCGTGGCGTGGACGCGGCCATCGGCATGTGGACCAAGCGCACGCTGGAGCTGCGGGAGCAGTGGCGGACAGGCCTCCCCCTGGGGGCGCTCGGCGTACTCACCGGGGATCCCGCAGCGGACGCGGCGGCACTGGACGCGTGGGCGTCGAAGCGCACCCGCGGTCAGATCGACCGCATGCCGCTGCACCCCGACAAAGACGCGGAGTTCGTCCTGGCGAGCGCGCTTGCCCTGCGTACGGAGTGGTTCCAGCCCTTCACCGAGGGCGCCTCGTCGCCCGAGAGCGGCCCGTGGCAGGGCCGAGCGCTCGCGGCCCTGTACCGCACCACATCACTCCTGGACCGTGTCGGTGTCGCCGAGACCCCGGCCGGTTCCGTCACGGAGCTGAAGGTCATCGGCGACACCGGAGTCGATGTCCATCTCCTCCTCGGGGAGGAGTCGATGAGCCCCGGCCAGGTCCTCGGCGCGGGCGTCGACATCCTCGCGCGCACGCGTGCGGTGCTCCCGGGCCCTCGGCTGCCCTACGGCGATGTCGGCCCCGGACTGAGTGTGCGCAAGGTGCGCTGCACGCACCCCATGCCTCCGACACTGAACGTCACCACCGTGCCGTTCACGATGTCGGCGCGGCACGACCTGCTGGCCCACGGCCCGCTGTTCGGCCTGGCGACGGCCACGACGGCCACGCCTGACGGCCACTTCTCCGGCATCAGCCCCCTCCCCCTGGCGGTCAAGAAGGGGGCGCAGGCGGCCACCGCCACCTTCGGGGCGCTCGGTTTCCGGGCCGCGACGGTCACGGCATTCGAGGCATGCGCCGCGGGCATCCCGCAAGAGCGCTACCTCGCCATCGAGATCGATGCCGTCTTCGACCGCCCCTTCGGGTTCCTCGCCGTCCATCGCACCTCGCGCCTCGTCCTCGCGGCGGGCTGGGTCACCGACCCGGAGCCGTACCGCGAGGACGAGGAATAGGAGGGGGTCACTCAGAACTGCAGCCCCCAGGAGTCGATCCTGCCGACGTCCTGTGCCGCGTTGTCGCTCACCCGCAGCTTCCACGTGCCGTTGGCCGTCTCCGACGACGCGTTCACCGAGTACGTGGTGTTGATGTCGTCCGAACTGCCGCCGGTCCCATAGCCCTTCAGCGTGTAGGCAGTGCCGTCGGGCGCGATCAGCTGCACCTGGAGGTCACCCACGTAGGTGTGCTTGATGGCGACCGGCACGCTCAGGGCGGCGGGGGCGGAGCCCGGGACGCCGCTCACGGTGACCGGTGATTCGGCCGTGGCGTTGTCGTTGATCGCGTAGTCGGTCGTGTTCTCGAACTTGGGGCCCGGGGGGTTGGTCGAGCCGGGTCCCACGTTCAGGAGGCGGTTGGGCGAGCCCGTGCCGGGGCTGGTGACGACGCCCGTCGAGGCCGCGCTGACCAGGGCCGCGGACACCTGTGCCGGGGTCGCCGTGCGGTTGTCCGCGAGGTAGAGCGCCGCGGCGCCCGCGGTGTGCGGGGACGCCATCGACGTACCCGAGATGGTGTTCGTCGCGGTGTCGTTGGTGTTCCAGGTCGAGGTGATGGACGAACCCGGCGCGAACAGGTCGAGGACGCTGCCGAAGTTGGAGTAGCTCGCCTTGGCGTCGGTGTTCGTGGTGGCGCCGACCGTGATGGCCTCGGTCACGCGCGCGGGAGAGCGCGTGGAGGCGTTGACGGATTCGTTGCCGGCCGCGACCGCGAAGGTGATGCCGGACGCGACGGCGTTGCGTACGGCCGCGTCCAGGGCGCTGTCGGCGCCGCCACCGAGCGACATGTTCGCGACGGCGGGCTTCACGGCGTTCTGGGTGACCCAGTCGATGCCGGCGACGACCTGCGCGGTGGTGCCCGAGCCCTGGTTGTTCAGGACGCGCACGCCGACGATCTTCGCCTTCTTGGCGACGCCGTGCAGGGTTCCGCCGACGGTTCCGGCGACGTGCGTGCCGTGGCCGTGGCCGTCCTGAGCGGTGTTGTCGTTGTCGATGGCGTCGTAGCCGTAGGAGGCGCGGCCACCGAAGTCGCTGTGGCTGATGCGGACCCCGGTGTCGATGACGTACGCCGTGACGCCCTCACCGGCGGAGTCCGGATAGGTGTACGAGTTGTTCAGCGGGAGCGTCTTCTGGTCGATGCGGTCCAGGCCCCAGGACGGCGGGTTGGGCTGGGTGGCGTCGACCGTGAACGTCCGGTTCTGCACGACGGACTCGACCGCCGGGTCGGCGGCGAACTTCCTCGCCTCGGCCGCGGAGAGCTCGACCGCGTAGCCGTTGAGCGCCTTCTTGTACGTGCGGTCGATCTCGGCGCCGTACTTCTCGGCCAGGGCCTTGCCCGCCTTGGAGCCCGCCTTCGCGGCGTCCTCGTCGAGGCTGACTATGTAGCTGCCCGGTATCGCGCCGGGGACTCCGGCGTTCTCGACGGTGCCTTCGGCCTGACCCGGCTGAGCGGTCGCCGGGAGGGCGGAGACGAGGCCGAGGGCGAGCGCCGCGACCGCTGTCGCGCTGATCCCGGCCAGTCTTCGGCGGGTATGACGCATCACTGCCATCTGAGGGGTCCTCCTCAATAGGTGGTGCGCTGGTGGGGGGTGGTGCCGGTGGTGCTCACACGCACGAGGGCAAGGGCAGAGGAGGCAGGGACATGTCAATTTGACGGGGCGACTCACCGCTCTTGTCCTTCGTCGGGACGAAAGATTGGCGGATCCATAGGAATCCCACAAGGGTCAGTACCGGACGTAACATGACCGCCACGCACCCGTCATGACACATCCGCCCCAACTGTCCCAACTAGCCTGCGTACATGACAGCATTGCCGGATTGTTTCTGCCCCAGCGACGGAACCCGCGTCCCCCCGGGCACTCTCGCCTGGTGCTGCCCCGTCTGCCGCGGCCCGCTCGACCTGGACTTCTCCCCCAGCCCCGCGCCGCTGAAGTCGTTGAACGGAAGGGTCAATTCCCTGTGGCGGTACGCGGAGTCCTTGCCGCTGCCCGCCCCCGCTTTCTCGCTCGGCGAGGGCCGTACACCCCTCGTACCGCTGGATGGCGCGATCTCGGCCAAGCTCGACTTCCTGATGCCGACGCTCTCCTTCAAGGACCGCGGCGCGGTCATGCTCGCCGCGCTCGCGCAGCGGCTCGCCCCGGAGAGAGTGATCGCCGACAGCAGCGGCAACGCGGGCACGGCGGTCGCCGCGTACTGCGCGCGGGCCGGACTGTCCTGCACGGTGTACGTCCCCGAGGGCACCTCACCGAAGAAGCTGGAGCAGATCGAAGCGCACGGCGCACGGCTCGACGTCGTCCCCGGAGGCCGCGAGAAGACGGCATGGACGGCCCGGACGGCCGCCGACGAGCCGGGCACCTTCTACGCCTCGCACGTCCACAACCCCTACTTCCTGCACGGCACCAAGACATACGTCCACGAGCTCTGGGAGGACCTGGGCGGCCGCCTGCCGGACGCCCTCGTCCTGCCCGTGGGCAACGGCACCCTGCTGCTGGGCGCGGCCCTCGCGGTGCGGGAGCTGCACGCGGCGGGCCTGATCGCGAAGGCTCCCTCGCTGTACGCCGTGCAGGCCGCCGCGGTCGCCCCGCTGGCCGAGGCCTGGCGCGCGGGTGCCGACGAGCCCCTGGGCAACACCCCGGCGGCGCCCACGCTCGCAGAGGGCATCGCGATTCCGCGCCCGCCCCGGGCACGGCAGATCCTGCGGGCCGTACGCGGTTCCGGCGGCGGCTTCCTGACGGTGACGGAGGACCAGCTCCGGGCCGCCCAACGTGACCTGGCGGGCCGGGGGTTGTTCGTCGAGACGACCGGGGTCGCGTGCTGGGCAGCCGTACGGGACGGCGCGCTCGGCGAGCGGAGTGCCGTGGTGCCGCTGTGCGGGGCGGGCCTGAAATCAGGACTGGCGCACACGTGACCGAAACGTGAACTAGAGCCGCACACACAGCAGTTGAGGGAGTCCGCCCATTGGTCACAGCTCTGCCCGCGAATGACCGGAGGCCTGCCCTGAGCTGGGCTGTGGCCGTACGCTTGTCGCCACCATCGATTTGACGGTGCCGCACCATCGATTCACATGAGTGCTGACTGCTGGCTGCTGGTGGCGATCGGGAGGTCACGGGGGTGGAAGGGCGCAGCCCGGCGAGGGTTCGCAACGAATTGGTCGCCGACATCGTCGACGTACTGCAGGATTCGAGCACGGTACGACAGGAGAACAGCGCAGACATCTGGGTGCGCATGCTGAGCGACGAGCTGGCGTCCCCCGTGGACCCCCTGCGCAACGCGGCACTGCGGCCCTGGCTGCTGCAACTGGTGGAGCACTGCTCGCAGGCCCCGGACGGTCTCACGAGTCTGGTGCGCTGCCTGCAGTATCTGGAGCAGCGGTCCTCCGCCGTGCTGTCGCTGCGGCGTCTTGTGGACGAATGGGAGGCCGTGGAGTTCTTCGACGGCGCCGACCTGCACCCCCTGCAGCCGATCCTGCGGGACATGCGCTCGGCCGCCGGGCTCGCCACGCTCGCCCGGCGTGCCAGCCGTTCACGCACCCAGGAATTGCCCGCGTGGTGCGACACGGGATGGGCAGTCTTTCTACGACTGGCCGGCGACAACACCGCCGCGAAGGAACTCCCCGTCAGCATGGCGTTCCTGGCCCTGGCCGCCGAACGGCTCGTGGAGGACGGACAGATGGAGGCTGCGGAGGACCTGCGCCGCTGGAACCGCCGACAGGCCAGGACATGGGGGCTCGAGGAGCAGATCGCCGACTGGCAGCGCAGCGGCATGGCCCAGCAGGCCCCGCCGCCCATGGTGCCCGCGTATCTGATGATCCAGTTCGAACCCGACGGAGTGGATCCCGACCGCTATTTCCTCTCCCACTGGCGCCAGTCGGACGCCGAGGGCTGGCATCCCGTGCCCGGCGAGACCCTGCATCTGCACCGCGACGACCTGCCCGCCGAGGTCGAGGTCCTCATCGAGCAGACCGAGGAGCGATGGGCGGACCTGAGGCAACCTGTCGTCCTGGAATTCATCCTCCCGTGGGAATTGCTGGGGGAGCCCGTGGAGTGGTGGCACAAGGAGTCCTCGTCCCCGTCACCCATCCCCCTGGTGATGGACTACTCGGTTCTGATCCGCAGCTTCGAACGCCTGCGGAAGGCCGCCTGGCACCGCCCCTGGCACAAGAAGTGGCGCCAGCTCAAGGAGCAACCCGCCGACAGCCACTCGTACTTCAACCCTCCCGGCCAGTCGCACTTCCACCTGGAGCGCGAACTGAAGGAGGACGACCACGCGGTCTGTCTGGTGCTGAGCCAACCGCCCGGCACCGACTGCCCGACGAGCCACCAGGAGTTCATGGCCGGCCTGCGGGCGGGGGTGCCCGCGATGATCTGGCACCGCGGCGACTGCGGTGACCCCGCGTTCAAGGAAGCGGTCGCCGAGATGGTCCAGGACCGGGGCCTGTCCAGCCTGGTGACGCGCGCCGGGAATTGGCGCAAGGAGGCTCTGGCGCTGGGCCCCGAGGGCTGGGACAACCACGTGGGACGCCACCTCGCGATCCTGCTCGACGATCCCGAGCGCAGACCCGGGCCACCTGGCCCCGACCGTGCGCCGGTGACGAGTTGAACGGGCCCCGACGGCCACAGGCCCAGTCCGTGGACCTCCCGCATAGGGCGAGAGGGGGTGCCGCGCCATGAACGAGGAGGCTTTCGCCGCTGCGCGCCACCCGCTCGCCGCGTGGCCGTCTCCCCTCGCTCGGTCGCTCTCCGGAGGGCGCACGCAGTTATGGGCCGGGCGCACGCGTGTACGAGCGGGGGGCACGCACTCCCCGTCCTGGCGCACGCGGCCGCACCCCGGGGTCACCGCGCATTCCGTCGCAGGCACGACCTTCCCTGCCGAAGAGGTGACTTCTAGCACGATTTCCGTGCGCCCCGGCCCATGCCGCCGTACCCCCTTGCTTGCAGTGCGGGCGCACTGTCACGCTGCGCTTGTGGATGTCACGCACGCCCGCGCTCTGCGGGACTCCGCACAACTGTCCAGGCCGCCTCGACGCCTTGAGGGCGCATATGCATGACGACGGAGGGCAGCGGGGACCGGCCACGCGGGCACGACGTGAGGCCGCGTCCGTCCTCGGCCGACTCGGCCGCGCCAGGTCCGGCCGGTCCGGAGGACAGGAGCGCGCCGAAGCGGTCCTCGTCGTGGACGGCCACCTGACCATGAAGGTGTGGGACCAGGTGGTCGACGAACTGGTCGGCGAGCTGAAGCGTGGCGGGGACTTCGCGCGCGTACGCGTCCTGCGCCTGCGCGGCACCGACGAGACCGCCCCCGCCCGCATCAGCCCCGAGGAACCGCTCGGTGGCATCGCGGACATGCGCCGCGTGGTCCTCGTGCTGACCGACGGTCTCGCGGCCGGCTGGCGGTCGGGCGCCGTCATGCCCCTGCTGCGTGCCTGGGGCCGCACCTGCCCGGTCGCCGTGGTGCACGTGCTCCCCCAGCAGCTGTGGTTCCGCACCGGCCTTGACGTCTGCCGGGTGCGGTTGCGCGCCGGTCACGCCTGGGCGGCCAACAGCGAGCTCGACTGGGAGCTGCGCGAGGCCCCGGTCGAGTCGCGCGACCCGGACGAGCCGGAGGTCGAGGGGGACACGGTCCTCGTGCCGGTCCTTGCCCTGACCAACCGCTGGGCCGAGGCCTGGACCCAGCTCCTCACGGGCCCCGAGCCGCAGTGGCTCGAGATGTCCGCCGTCCGGGCCCGGGAGTGGAAGCGCAGGCCGGACGCCGCGCGCGCCCTGCCCTGGACGAACGACGTGCCCGACCCGCGCAGTACGGTGCCCGCGGCGGAGCGCGTGTCGGACTTCCGCGCCGGCGCCTCCCCCACGGCCTTCACGCTGGCGACCCGCTTATCGGCCGTGCCTCTCAGCCTCCCCCTCATCCAGAAGGTCCTGGAGACCACGCCGGGAGCGGGCCCGGTGCACGCGTCCGAGCTGCTGATGAGCGGCCTCGTCCGGCCCAGCGGGGAACAGGGCGACGACCTCACGGACGTGGCGTTCTCCTTCGCTCCCGACATCCGTGAGGAGCTCCTTGCGCTGGGCCGCCGCAGCGACACGGCAAGGATCCTGCACGACGTACGCGCGTTGCTGGCGGCCGACGGAACGGAAACCCCCTCGCCGCTCCCCTCCCCCGCAGAACCGCTGGACACCCTGGCCATGCCGCGGGTGAACAGCCGGAACATCGACTTCCTGCGCGTGGAACTCGCCGCGCTGCGGGCACTCTCCGGGCGTTTCATGCAGCGCGCCGCCCTGCTGGCAGGGGTACTTGGCTGGCACGATCGTCGATACGCAGTCAGCCTGGAGAAAAGCGGTCAAACCCCCGTCTCTCGGCCCCATCCCGAAGGAGCATTGGTGATGTCGACTACACCCCAGCAAACGATCGAGGGGGACCGCACATCACTGCCGCGCGTTTGGGGAAACCTGCCGCCCCGCAATCCGAACTTCACCGGCCGCGCGGAGCTGCTCGAACTGCTCGGTGAGCGCCTGCGCGAAGGCACGACCACGGTCCTGCCCGAGGCGATTCACGGCATGGGCGGCGTGGGCAAGACACAGCTGGCCATCGAGTACGCGTATCGCCATCAGGGTGAGTACGACATCGTCTGGTGGATCCCCTCCGAGCGGCCCGGCCAGATCGGTCAGGCACTCGTGGAGCTGGCCGGGCGCCTGGGCCTGGAGACCAGCACCGAGGCGAACATCGCGGGACCCGCGGTGCGTGAGGCGCTGCGCGAGGGCCGGCCGTACTCGCGCTGGCTGCTGATCTTCGACAACGCCGACAACCCCGAGCAGGTACGCCACTACTTCCCCACCGGGGGCAACGGCACGATCCTGGTCACCTCCCGCAACCGGCGGTGGGGCCTGGTCGGCGGCTCACTCGAAGTGGACGTCTTCACCCGCGAGGAGAGCAAGGAACTCCTGCGCCACTCCGGGCCGCCCCTCCAGGAGGGAGAGGCGGACCGTCTGGCCGAGGCGCTCGGAGACCTGCCGCTGGCCCTGGAGCAGGCCGCCGCGTGGCGTGCCGAGACGGGCATGCCCGCTTCGGAGTATCTGCGCCTCTTCGAGAACAAGCGGACCGAACTCCTGGAGACGTCCCCTCCCCCGGACTACCAACTGCCGGTCGCGGCCGCGTGGAACGTCTCCCTCGACCACCTGGAGACCCGGAGCCCCTCGGCCCTGCGTCTGCTGCAGCTCTGCTCGTACTTCGCCCCGGACCCGATCTCCCGGTCCATCTTCTCCGGCCTGGGCAACAGCAGCATCTTCCCCGAGCTCGACGCGACGCTGAACGACCCGATGCGGCTCGCGCGCGCCATAAGGGAAGTGAACCGCTACTCCCTCGCCCGCATCGACCACCGTACGAACTCCATCGAGATGCACCGCCTCGTACAGCTCGTCCTGAACAACCGCATGTCCCCCGAGGAACAGGCCCGGATGCGTCACGGGGCCCACACCCTGCTCGCCGCCGCCGACCCCAAGTCGCCGGTGTCCCCGGCCAACTGGCCGCGGTACGCGGAGCTCTACAGCCATGTCATCGCGTCGGAGGCCGTCGAGTCGAACCAGCCCTGGGTGCGCCAGCTCGTCCTGAACGTCGCCGAGTACCTGTACCGCTGGGGCGACCACGACGTGGCGATCGACTTCTCCGAGCGGGCCTGGGAGACCTGGCGTGAGGTCTTCGGCGAAGAGGACCAGATGACGCTCATCATGGGGCGGAAGCTGGGCTTCTTCTACTGGAGCGTCGGCCGCCACCGCGAGGCCGCGGACCTGGTCACCCGGATCAGGGAGATCTACGAGCGCACGGCCCCGGCCGACCACGAGGACTCCCGTGAGGACGCCCTGGACGCGATGAACTTCGAGGCGGCCGTGCGACGCGTCGAAGGCGACTTCGCACTCGGCGCCGACCTGGACCGCACGGTGTACGAGCGGGCGCGCAGGGCCTTCGGCGAAGAGGACCCGACCACCCTCAACACCGCCCACAACCTCGCGGTGAGCCTGCGTCTGATCGGGGACTACCGCCAGGCGTTCGAACTCGACCAGCAGACCCTGGCGTTGAAGCTGCGCGTCCTCGGCCAGGACCACCAGCAGACGCTGCACACCGAGAACAACGTCGCCATCGACATGCGCGAGACGGGGGACTACGTCGGCGCGCGGGCCCGCCAGGAAGCCGTCATGGCTGCCTACCGCGAGGCCTTCGGGCGCGGCAACCCCGCCACCATCGAGACGGTGCGCCAGCTCAGCGAGGCCTGCCGCAAGGAGGGCGACCACGCCAAGTCCCTGGAGATGGCCCTCGACGCCAGCTCACGTTTCACCCGCCGGTACGGCGACAACCACCCCCAGTCGCTGTCCGCCGCCCTGACGCTGTCCATCGCCCTGCGCGAGAACGGCGACCTCCAGGCGGCACGTGAGCGGGGCGTCAAGGCCTGCCAGGGGTACCGCGAGATCTTCGACCCCAGCCACCCGCACGTGCTGTCCGCCGACATCGATCTCGCAGTGACGTTGCGTCTGCTCGGTCAGCCCGACGAGGCGCGCCGGCTCGACGAAGCGGCCCTCTCCTCGCTCACCGAACGGCTCGGCCCCGCACATCCCATCGCGCTGGCCTGCGCCATCAATCTGGGCAGCGACCTGGCCGCGCTCGGCGATCACGCCACGGCCCGCGTGCTCGGCGGGGAGACCCTGGAGCGCTGCCGTGCCACGCTCGGCGAGGACCACCCGACCACGCTGGCCTGCGCCCTGAACCTGGCGATGGACCTCGTCGCGGTGGGCGAGGAGGCCGATGGAGTCACCTTGCGGGCCGACACGATCGCACGGATGGAGCGCGTGCTCGACGAACCCCGGCTCCGCTCGGAGAACGCCGCACCGCACCCGGCGACCGTCCAGGCCAAGGCAGGACAGCGGGCCAACTGCGACATCGACCCGGTGCCGCTGTAACCGGCCGCGGTGGGGGTTCGCGCCCCCGCCGCGCTAGTCCAGGTCCGGCTCGCCCCGCCCCAGCCACCCGGCCAGCTCCACCGGATCGGCGGCCCGCCCCGTGGCGTGCTCCAGCGCGCTCTGTACGGCGCGGGCCCTTTCCGGGCGGTGGCGCAGGAGGCGGGCGGCATCCCGGTGTTCGGCGGCCCCGGCCAGCGCCCTGCCAAGACCCGCCCAGGCGGCGGACGCCGTCTCCTCGCCCGCGAGTTGGGTGAGGAAGGCGTCCCGCGCCCCGCTCAGGTCACCCCGCGCGAGCAGCAGGTCGGCGGGGCGGACACCCTCGATGTCACTCGGGTCGGCCGCCGGGGCGCCGAGGCGGTAGCGGGCCAGGACGGCGGCGGTGTCCAGGTAACGGGTGTCGGCGACCGGCGCGAGTTCGGGCCGCGCCGCGAGCGCGGCAGGAGGCCTCGCGTCCCCTCGCCGCCAGGCCCGTACGGCGTCCTCCACGGCCGCGGCCGGGGGTCGTAGGTGGTGGGCCCGCCAGCGGGCGCGGTGGTCGGCCGCCACCTCTTGTGCCAGCGCGAGTTCGGCGGGCGGCACCGGCTCGGCCAGCCACTTCTCGCACCTCTCGCGCAGCGCGCCGAGGAGTCGTCGCCCCAGGGCCGTCAGGCGGTCGTGGCTGTGGACGAGATCCACGGTGGACGACACCTGGGCGCGCCAGAGGGCGAACTCGAAGTGGGCCATGGGGGCGTACGCGGCGTCGGCGGCATGCCGGTGGACGGACCAGAACCGGGCCACGCCGGCGAAGGCGTAGATCCCCTGGAGCAGCCCGCCCAGCGGCCGCGGGTCGTCCCGCCAGGGGGCGTAGAAGAGCTGCTCCGGCGGGGCCGACGGCTCGCTCAGCGGCCCCAGGTGGATCAGGCCGCCCAGCTTGGTGTGCTGGAACTCGTGCACCAGGGTCGCGGCGAGCTGAGCCACGTCGTCCGGCCGCGACGCCATGACGCCGCCGAACGCGTCCCCTGCCGTGACGCTGTGCGGCCGGTATCTCTCCCTGGCCGGCGTGGGCGCGAGCGACATCAGCCCGACGCGCATCGCCTCCGCGCTCTCCGGCTCGTCGCGCCGCAGGATCTCCCACGCGTCGGTGAGCAGGTCCTGCCAGGTCCGCGCCTCCGCGGCGGAGAGGAAACGGGGCGGGCTGGGGTGCGGAAAGGTGCGGTAGGGGTCCGACTCGTCGAGCAGCAGGAGCTTCCCGGGGCCTGCCGGTTCCAGCTCCAGGCGGCGCACCGCGTGCCAGCCCGGCGCCCCGCGGGACCAGTCGGGCCCCGCCGTCACCGTCTCCCGCCCCGCGGTGATCCGCAGCCGCCCCTGCCGCGCGTCGATCCGGGCGGTGCCCCACGGCTCCGTGGCGTCCGCGAACTCCGCGCATCCCAGGGTGGGCAGCGGCACCCGGCCGTGGCGTACCGGAACGGTGAGGGAGAAGTCGAGGCCCGCCCTGGCGGCAGCGGCGGCGGCCAGGGCCGACAGGTGCCCCGCGACCACCCACAGGGGCGCGTCCTCGTAGGCCGCCGCGCCGCGCAGCCTGCGCAGGGCGAGCGACAGCCACATACCGGTGTGCGGGCACATCAAGGTGTCCTCGAACGCCCGGGGCGCGTGCTGCTGGGCGCGCGCGAGCAGCGTCCAGGCCGCTCGCTGCGACAGGGGGGCCGTCCCCGCGGGCTGCGGCGGGTCGCCCTCGCCCAGGCTGTCGGCGAGGGCCCGCACCAGCAGCAGACGGCGGCTGCGCTCGGCGGCGAGGAGTTCCTCCACCGCAGCGCCGCCGCCCTCGCCCCGCGCGAGAGCGAGGACGCTCTGCGCCGAGAGCCGGTGGAACGCCAGTCCTGTCGTCGCCGTGCGCCTGTCCGCCGTGGACGCTCCACGCCTATCCGACATGGGTGCCCCACCGCGCGGTGACGGCCGCGGCCTCGTCAGTCGAAGCGGGAGGGGCTGTACGACATGGTGACGGCGCGGGCGTCGTCGATGTGGCGCAGCAGGGGTTCGAGCGACCCCGCGATGGCACTGCCGTCCATGGAGAGCAGCGCTTCAAGAGAAACCCCCGAGAGATCTACGAGATCGGACTCGACGGCAGGCATCGATTGCTCCACGGCTGCCAAGTCCCCCTCCGTGATTCCGTGCATGCGCCATCCCTTTCCCCCTCATGATGACCCAGCACGGCACGCTGCGAAACCCCGCATCCGAGCCGTGCCCGACATCAAGTCAGCTGTATCGCTTGGCCAGTTGAGCTGCCTCACGGTCGACGACTGCCACTTCCGCGGACTGCCCCTCCAGGAGCCGGACGGTCTCCAGGAGCTGATCGAGTGTGCCCCCATAGCGGAGGCAGGTGTGGACGATGCCGTAAATGTCCATCCTGAGCCTGGCGTCCCTCGGCCGGTTCGCGGCGATCTCCCCGTCGATGCTGGCAAGCACCAGAGCCAGACTGCCCGGGTCCTTCAGGGACGGAACTTTCGTCAAGGCGTCGACCAGCGCCATGAGTTCACGCAAGGGCAGGTCAGGGGGGAGTTTCGCCAGGCTGGGGGGCGCCGTCGGCCCCTCCGGTTCCGCTGCGGGGGCGAGCTCTCCGGGCAGCGGCAGGCCCGCGTCCTCGTGCAGGCGTCGCAACTCGGCGAAGGACAGTGCGTCGTACCAGTGCTCCACCCTGCCCGCCGCGAGCCGCCCCAGGCCGTCCGAGCGGTGGTGGGCGCTGATCACACCGACGACGGCACCGCCGGACCAGACCACCGCGCCGGACATTCCCTCCCAGGGCGAGCGCTCCGGCTCGGGGTCCGCCCGTGGCGCGAGAACGGCCAGTTCGAGTGTGCCCTCACGGCGGTTGGACAGGACGGAGACGGTCCCGGAGACATGGCAGGAGTCGCGGTACTGGCTGGGGGCGCCGTCGTCCAGGAGGCGCATTCCGTCGTCCCGCAGCTTGAACCGGGGAAAGCCCATCGCGCTGGCGGTGAGCACCACGTCGGCCTCGGGCACGGCACCATAGCGCGGGCTCTCGACGACCGCACACCGCCCGGGCGGCTCGGTCGTGATCTCCAGGAGCGCCAGGTCCACCGCCTCGGCGAGCAGGACGACGCGTACGTCGGCGCTCCACTCCCCCGGCAGATCGGCGTCGAAGCGCACCCGCAAGGACGTCACCGGTCCCGCGACCACATGTGCGGCCGTCAGCACGGACCTGTCCCCCACGCGATATCCGGACCCGCGCCGTCCGGGCGCTCCCCCCGGCCTCTCCACCAGCACCTCGGCGACCCGCGCCGCCTCAAGACCCACTGCCGCCGGCATGGTGGCCGGGCTCAGCGTTCACGTGCGGTCCGGTCACCGCTGACCCAGGGCCGCTGATCGGTGTCGCGGACGCGGGGCTCCAGGCTGAGGGTGACGCGATGGGTGGTGCTGTGCGCCTGCTGGCCGGAGGCACCTGCCTCGACGACCCAGAAGCGGATCCTGCCGTCCGCACCGGCGGACCGCTGTACGGCGAACTCCGCCTCAAGCTGTACGGGACCCAGCTCGAAGCGCAGTGCTGCGCCCTCGGGGTCCTCGGGGTTCTCGGCGTCCTGCGCCGCGGCCATGGCGGCGGCGAGTTCCCCGCGTAACTGCGCGATCATCTCGGCGAGTTCAATCACGCCGAGCCTCTACCCCCGGCGTGTCGCCCCCACACCGTGGAGGCGACACGGCGAGAGCCGGAGGGGCCGGCCGGCACGACGACGGCCGGCCCCCGGGGCAGGATCAGCCGTTGCCGGTGCCGTTGCCGGACAGGACCGGGATGTCGGACAGGATGTGCGACAGCGGCTCGTCACCCTTGGCCTGGGTGGAGTTCTCGGTGCACTGCTGGTTCTGCGGCGCCGACAGGACCGGGATGTCCTGGACTCCGACGTTCACGAGCGCGACGAGCGACTGGACGTTCGCCTTGACCGGCACAGCGATGCAGGGCTTGTTCAGCGTGCCCTGGACGAGCGTGAGCTGGGGGCTCTGGTTGCCCTTGGTCGCGGAGTTGCCGAACGCCGTCTCGGCCCCGTTGCCGCTCAGGGACGTGGTGCCCTGGTCGTCACCGATCGCCATGGCATGGGGGGCCATGCCCGCCGAGATTCCGGCGACAGAGGCGGCAATGGCCGCGGATGCCCACAGCTTCTTCATTTTGATTCCCTTCAAGAGCGGGCTCCCTTGGCAGAGCCGCGTGATGATCAACTGCCTGACACGGCGATGGTTGCGACCTTCGACCCACCTGGCCTAGTAATCGGACGGCCGTCAACCGCAGTCCAGGGTGTCCCCGCGTACGCTCGCCGGGCTGCCGAACCGCGGTGGATCGCTCAGCCTGGCCTGCGAGCCGGGGGGTGTCAGGGGCTGGTCCCGCTTGAGGGCCGTGAAGACCTTGTCGGCCTCGGCGCGGTCCCACTGGAGCGAACCCTTCAGCGTCTCGCTGAAGCCCTTCACCGGCACCGTGGTGAACTCCATGGACGACGCCGGGAGTTGGCCGAGCTCTGTGGCGAGCCGCAGGATCTGCTCGGTGCTGAATCCCCGGTCGACCCGCGCCGCGCCGACCAGCGACCGCCCGAGCCGTGCCGACCTGACCGGGTCGGCCAGGACGTTCCCCGTACGTACGGCGCGCATCGCGGCGATCAGGAAGCGCTGCTGGCGCTGGATCCGCCCGAAGTCGGCGCTGTTGTCCACGTGCCGGGAGCGGACGTACTGCAGGGACCGGCCGCCGTTGAGCAGATGGCTGCCGGGGGCGAGGTCGAGCTTCGTCGTCTTGTCCTTGAGAGGGCGGGGCGTGCAGACCCGCACACCGCCCACCGTGTCGACGCTGTCCATGAAGCGCCGGAAGTCGAGCTGCAGATACCGGTCGACGCGGACGCCGGTCATCCCCTCGACCGTCCGCACCGACAGCGCCGGACCGCCCTGCGCGTAGGCGCCGTTGATCTTTCCCGGATGCGCGGGGCGCACCCGGCCCGTGGTCTTGTCACGGTGCGCCGGGATGTCGGCGTAGGAGTCCCTGGGGAGGCTGACGACGCTGACGCGGTCCCCCGCCTCGGAGACGTGCACCAGCATGAGCGTGTCCGTGCAGTCGCAGGCGACCCCGCCCGCGCGGTAATCCCGCTTCTCCTTGCGCGTGATGGTGTCGCGCCCGTCCGTTCCCATCAGGAGGATATTCGTACCGCTTCCCTCGTTCGGTCGATTCTTCATGTCGCTGAAGACATCGACGCGTTGGACAGGGAGCGGCAGCGCCGTGGCGTTTCCCATCGCAATGGTGGTGCCGATCAGAAGAGCCGCCGGAAGGGCGACCCGCAGTTTTCGCGTGCGCCGGGATCCGGTCGGTGAGTGGAAGTGAGTGCGCAAGCTGGACTCCGCTGCGGGGGAACCGGGACGACGAAACGGTAAACCGCTCTACGCCACTGCGGAGCACGAGAGTTCTCGGCACGCACGAACAACAACTCGTTCGCCCTAAGCTGTTCGGTTTCCCTGGATTCCACACCTGGAACAGATGGTCCGACACACGCCCGTCGATGGCGAGGGAACATGGCTGACTTCAAGCATCAATGGAAGCGGCAGGGCCTCATCCCGGTGAGCAGGAATTCTCCGGAAAGCCGCGTCGATGATCCCATCTTCAAGTCGCTGCAGGCTGCCTGGGAAAGGCAGGGAAAAACCGTACCGGGCCGCCCGGACCAGGAATGGCGAGCTCTGATGTCACGCGATCACTGGCCCAGGGGCTGAGAGCGCGGGCACGGAACGCGGCAGCGGGCCGCCGGTGAACGGCGGCCCGCTGTGCAATGCGTGGGGGTCAGCTGTTGCCCTTCCCGTTGCCCGAGAGCACCGGGATGTCGGACAGGATGTGCGACAGCGGCTCGTCGCCCTTGGCCTGCGTGGAGTTCTCGGTGCACTGCTGGTTCTGCGGCGCCGACAGGATCGGGATGTCCTGGACTCCGACGTTCACGAGCGCGACGATCGACTGCAGGTTCGCCTTGACCGGGAGACCGATGCAGGGCTTGTTCAGCGAGCCCTGGATGAGCGCCATCTGCGGGCTCATGTTGCCGTACGTGGCGGAGTTGCCGTACGCCTGCTGGGCGCCGTTGCCGCTGAGCGACGTGGTGCCGTGGTCGTCGCCGATGGCCAGCGCGGACGGAGCTGCGGCGGCGGACATGCCGACGACGGAGACGGCAACCGCGGCTGCAGCCATACCCTTCTTGATCACAACTAATTCCCTTCTGAAGAAACCCCGTTCGCCGGAGCGTGCTGATTAACTCCACGCACCGCCGTTAGTTGCTCCGATTCACTCCATTGGCCCAATACGGGGCGGGTACTGACCCCAACCGAGTGAAGCCCCGAAACTCAAACTCGTGCGGGCCGGTTGAGCAGCCCGCAGTGACTCGAGCTTCTGCCAGAAAAGGAACACACAAAATGATGAAGAAGGCTATGGCCACGGCGGCAGTTGCCGTTTCCGTCGTCGGTATGTCCGCTGCCGCGGCCCCGTCGGCACTGGCCATCGGTGACGACCACGGCACGACGTCCCTGAGCGGCAACGGCTCCAAGCAGGCGTACGGCAACTCCGCGACGCACGGCGACATGAGCCCCCAGCTCTCCCTCGTCCAGGGCTCGCTGAACAAGCCCTGTGTCGGTCTCCCGGTCAAGGCGAACCTGCAGTCGCTGGTCGCGCTCGTGAACGTCGGAGTCCAGGACATCCCGATCCTGTCGGCGCCGCAGAACCAGCAGTGCACCGAGAACTCCACGCAGGCCAAGGGCGACGAGCCGCTGTCGCACATCCTGAACGACATCCCGGTCCTGTCCGGGAACGGAGAGCTCAACGGCTGATCTGCCGGCGTGAGAACGCTCGGGCTGCCGGGCCTGTTTTTCAGGCCCGGCAGCCCGGGCTTCTTCATTTTTGCATGCGTTAATTCGGGTGAATTTCCCGATTGGTCGTAATCGGCGGTTTCTTCCGGGCCGTCAACTCGTTTGCAGGCTGCGGGTCATGGTGCGAGACGACTACGTGGTTCTCGCTCGGTTTCGACTGCCAGATCGGCATGACCACAGAGAAGGGAACATCTGTGAAGCACAAGAAGAGCGCGACGATCATTGCCGGTGTCGTGATGGCCATGAGCATGGCGGCTCCCGCGTTCGCCGACGCCGGCGCCGAGGGTGCGGCCGTCGGTTCCCCGGGTGTCCTCTCCGGCAACCTCGTCCAGGTCCCGGTCCACGTGCCGGTCAACCTGTGCGGCAACACCGTCGACGTGATCGCCCTGCTGAACCCGGCGTTCGGCAACACCTGCGCCAACACCTGAGGTAGCACCCAGCCACCTGGCTGTGACTCTCATGGCCGGCCTTGGACGTCGCTACCGACTCCAAGGCCGGCTTTCCACTTGCTCAGAGGAAGACAACTAGATGCGACAGGTCATTGGTAAAGGAATGCTCGCGACCGCGGCCGCGACCAGCATCCTCTCCCTGTCCGGCTCGAACGCGTACGCCGCGGGCGCGGACGGCGGCGCCACGGGTTCGCCCGGGATCTTGTCCGGGAACAGCGTGCAGGCCCCGGTGGAAGTACCGGTGAACGCCTGCGGCAACAGCGCGAACGCGGTCGGCGTGGGCAACCCGGCCATGGGCAACAGCTGCGGGAACTCCGGCGCCTCGCAGAGCCACGCCCACGCCCCGCACCGAGCGCCCGCACAGGAGCGCGCGGAGACCAGGACGGGCGGCGGGCACGGGCACGGCTACGGCGACGACGCCCCGGACGGCGGATCGCACTCGGGCACGCACGCGGGCACGCACTCGACGGCCCAGGGCGATGCCAGTCACTCGCCCGGCGTCCTGGCGGGCAACAACGTGCAGACGCCCGCCGACGTTCCGGTCAACGCCTGCGGCAACACCGTCGACGTGGTGGGTCTGCTCAACCCGGCCACTGGCAACGGCTGCGCCAACGGAGCGCCCGCGCCGACGTCCCCGGGGCACGAGACGCCTGCCTCGCCCGAGTCGCCTTCCACCCCCGAGACGCCTCCGCGGGCCGCCGAGCCGCCGGTCGACCGTGCCATGCCGCCCATGGACACCGTGCAGAGCGGCAAGCCGCCGCAGCACGTCGCGTCCTCGACCTCCCGGCAGTTGCCGTCGGGCGCTCAGGAGGCGTCGCACCCCGTCGCTCGGCTCGCCGAGACCGGAAGTGACCAGGACCTGCTCGCCGCAGCCGCCGCGAGCGCCGCGCTGCTGGTCGGCGGAGGGATCCTGTACCGCCGCGGCTTCGCCTCGTCGCGCCGCTGACGCCCTTCCGTCTCGGCGCCGCGGAGGTCCGTAGGAAGGACCCCGATCCGCCCGGACAAGCCGCTGGCGGGGAAGAGACACCCGAGGGTCTCTTCCCCGCCAGAACGGGAGGGGGGCCGGCCCGCGAAGGGCGTGTTGCCTACCCACGGCATGGAGCCGACGGCTGGCGGAGGGCAACCAGGCCCGTCCCATGTGACAGAGTCCACCACCTGATCGCCCGGGACGAAGAACCGATTCACCCGTTCGCCGACGGCATCACCTGATCGGGTCCCCGGGAGCCGGAGTTCCGGCTCAGCGCTTGACGGCGCCCAGGAGTGCCCGGCGGCCTCGCCCGCCGGCCGGCGCCGGGACGAGGGGCTCCAACGGGGCGCGCCGCAGGCTGCGTTGAACGCCCCGTACCAGCCGACCGGCCGTGAAAGAGGCGCCGTGCACGAAGCGCATGGCCGGGCCGAAGCTGGACGCCGTGACCAGACCCGCCAGGAACAGGCCGGGGTACGAGGACTCGAACTCCACGGAGGCGTACGGCTCTTCGGCGGCGTTCACCGCCAGGCCGCCGCGCAGGTCCGGGGCCAGCAGGCCGAGGCGAGCGCCGGTGGCCCTGAAGCCGGTGGCCGCGATGACGTGGTCCGTGTCGAAGTCCGGTCCTCCCCCGTTGCTCCCGACGGTCGAAAGGCGCACCCGGCCCGACGCGACCGACGCCGTGGCGACCTCGTGGTCGAGCAGCACCTCGACGCGTGACTCGACCCGGTCGCGCACCCACCAGGCCCCCGCCGGGCCGAGCGCGGACGCCGAGACGCGGGCGCGGGTGGCCTCGGGGAGCCGCCGGAAGCCGCCCGGCACCTCGGCGTAGAACCAGTTGCGCCATCCGCAGCCGAGGCCGCTGCGCGGGGCGCGGGCGGACTCCCGCCACGGGCGCTTCCAGGCGGGGGGCACGGTGTTCCAGTTCAGCCGGTGCGACCGGGCGAGCACCCGTACGCGCGTGCCCTGCTCCGCGAGGAGCGCGGCGGTCTCCAGGGCGGCCTGGCCGCCGCCGATCACGGTGACGTCGCGGCCGCGGAACTGGTCCAGGTCCCGGTGGTGGCTGCTGTGCGAGACGTGCCGCGCGCCGAGCCCGTGCAGCGCGGAGGGGATCTCGACGAAGGGGATCACTCCGACGGCCAGGGCCACCGTGCGGCTCCGGATGGTCTGGCCGTCGTCGGTGACCACCTCGAAGCCCCCGGGGCAGGCGGCGACCCTCGCCACCATGCGCTCGTCGACGTCCGGCACGGCGTGCTGGGCGAACCACAGGCCGTACGAGGCGAACGTCTCCACGGAGAGGGGTTCGCCGTGCCGGGCCCGTGTTCCGTTGCGCTCGCAGTAGGCGGCCAGGCCGTAGCGGTGCCGGGGGTCGGACAGGTTCGACGCCCAGGGTTCCGACTTCAAGAACATGCCCCGCGGCATGTGGTCGCGCCAGGACGCCATGGGTCTGCCGAAGACGCGTACGTCGAGTCCCGCGGCGGCGGCGTGCGAAGCGATGGAGAGCCCGTAGGGGTCCGCTCCGACAACCAACAGGTCATGCATCAGCGACTGCTCGCTCTCTCGTCGTCGGTACGGGCGCCGGCGGCGCGGCCGGAGTCGGGCGCACCGTCCGCCGCATCCGGCCCAGGAGCCGCCGCGTCACGTGCCGGCACCACAGCACCCACATGGCGCGGGCGGGGGCCATGTCGTCCTGGGCGTGCCAGGCGAACTCGCGGCGGTGTGACGCGGTGGCGGCGGGGCGGCCGGTCGCCGTCAGGACGCGCAGGGCGGCCAGCGGGGAGTAGTTCTCCACGACGAAGGAGCGGCCGGGCAGGGCGGCGGCGGTCGGCAGCGGCCGGTGTGTCATGTCCAGGTGCTGGGCGCGCACCACGTCCAGGTCGGTGCCGTCGGCGAAGAGCCGGAACTGGGCGCCGGGCCGCGGGTTGAAGTCGAGCAGGCAGTGCTCGCCGGTCGCGGAGTCCACCCGGAAGTCGAGGTCGAAGATGCCCCGGTAGCCCAGGGTGTCGACCAGTCTCTCCACGTCGGCCCGCAGGCCCGGGTCGGGCGTCCACTCGCCCACCGCCGTCAGGCCCGCCCTGCGCGGCCAGGAGCGGTGCTTGCGGCCGGAGCCGCCGCCGCGCACGGCCCCCGCGCGGTCGACGTATCCGTGGACGAACCAGTCGCGGCCGGGGGCGGCCGGCAGGAAGGCCTGCAGCAGCAGCCGGCTGCCCGCCTCCTCGCTGCGCCGGTAGAGCTCCCGGGCCTGCCCCGCCGACCGCACCAGGACCGTGCTGCGCAGATCCGTCCCGGTGGGGACCAGCCACGGGCGGCTCCACTTCGCCACTAGGGGGAGCCCCAACTGCCGTACGGCGGCGGCCGCCTGGGCCGGTGACTCCGGCAGGAGGGTCACCGGGTGCGGGATTCCCGCCGTGGCGCACACCTCGGTCAGCGTCGCCTTGTCGGCCACCCGCTCCGCGATTCCGCGGGCCTGGTCGGGCAGGAGATAGGTCTCCGCCAGTTCTCTTTGCAGCCGTCCGATCGCGAGGGCTCCCGCGTCGTCCATCGGAATCAGCACGGACGGCCTGGCGACCCGGTGGGAGATGCGGCGCAGGACGACGGCGATCTCCCGGAGCGACGCGCCCGGCGGCGGCGGAGGGTGCGTCTGGTGCAGATAGCGGGATCTGCGCACCGGGCTTTCCGCGGAATCCGCGGCCGCCACATGCACCTCCACTCCGGCGCGGCCCAAGGACCGGACGGCTCCGAGTGTGCCGTGATGAAAAGGGTTCGGGTCGATCCGCAGCAGAACCGCGGGTACCCGGGTGTCGAGAGTGAGCACGGCCAAATTCTCTCAATTCCATCCCCCATGCGGGCGATGGGCACGCCCAGAGGATTAGGGGCTCGATTGGCGCAATAGAAATACATATGACTGAGTGTCAGTGGATGAGGAGCAGCGTGAGGAGCGACCATGGCCGCGCAGAGACCCCGGACCCCCCGTAGACGACTGGTGTTCACCGCCACCGGAATCGTCGTGTCAGCAGCGCTCGCCGTCGGATCCGGGCACGCGTGGGGCGCCGGCCAGGACCCCGATCCGTCGGCCTCCCCGCCCGTCTCGAAGCCCGTCTCGAAGCCCGCGTTCGGGGCCTACCTCACCTACGGGCCGCAGGGCGTGGAGCGCATGACCGAGCTCAGCGAATGGCTGGGCGGGGCCGAGCTGAGCGTCGGGCACACCTACCTGCCGGGTGACCGGTGGAGCAACATCGAGGGGGCGCCGAACTTCCTGGAGAGCTGGGCCGAGTGGCGGCGGGAGAAGGACGACCGGCTCTTCGTGCTCAACGTCCCCATGATGGAGCGCAACGAGGAACGCGTCGGCGACTGGGAAGTCCGTTCACTGCTCCAGCGGGGCGCCGCGGGCGAGTTCGACCGGCATTACCGCGCGCTCGCGGAGCGGCTCGTGAAGCTCGACATCCCGGACACCGTGGTGGTGCTCGGCTGGGAGATGAACGGCACCACGTACACCCATCGGTGCGGCCCCGACCCGGAATCCTGGAAGAAGTACTGGAAGCGCATCGTCACGACGATGCGTTCGGTGCCGGGCCAGAAGTTCAAGTTCGACTTCACGCCGAACAGGGGCCGGGACGCCATTCCCTGGACGCAGTGTTATCCGGGTGACGACGTCGTGGACATCGTCGGCATGGACTCGTACGACCAGCCGACGGGCACCGATTTCGCCGAGCAGGTCAGCGAGCCGTACGGCCTGAAGGAGCACGTGGAATTCGCGAAGGCTCACGGCAAGGAGATCTCCTACCCGGAGTGGGGCCTATTCCGTAACGGCGACAACGAGGAGTACATGCGGAAAATGCTCGCCTGGATGGACGAGCACAAACCGCTGTACAACACCGTCACCGACTACTGCCCGCACGGCGTGTGGCAGTGCGAGGACAATCCCAAGTCGTCCAAGGCGTACCGCTCGCTGCTCTTCGGCCGCACGGACACCGGGCCGACCACCCCGGAGCCGACGCAGCCCACCAAGCCCACGCAGCCGCCGAACTGTTCGCCGCTGAACCTGGGCGACTGGGTCGAGCACTGGCTGGGCGGGAAGCTGTGCATGCGCCTGGACTGGTACAAGCGGTCGTAAGCGGGTTCGCCCGGGACCGCTCAGGATTTCTCCGGGCGCTCCCGGTGTTCCCGGAGTTCCCGGCGTTTGCGCAGGATCTCCTTGCCCCGGCTGCGGGCCGCCGCCTCCCATGCGGCGGCCCGCAGCACGGGGGCGGTGCGCCGGCGGGCGAGGAGCAGCCGGTGGTTGGTGGCTTCCTCGGGGCGCCAGTGGCGCTTGTACGGTTCGTTGCCGCGCAGGAGGCTGAGCACCCGGCTCCGCTCACCCTCGGCATGCTGCGTGCAGGCGTTCAGGAGCATCGTCGCCACGTCCACCTTCCGCTCACGGAGCCGCGGGTGCGCCCCGTACAGATAGCCGCCGACGAGATGGGGCGAGAGGAGCGTCAGATCGGCCGCCACCACGTCGTCGTCGAGCCGGAACTCGGTGACGACCGCGTCGCCCGACCTGACCATGAGCCCCACCGACCTGATGAGGTGCTCGGAGAACCGGGGCTGGAGATGCTCGGACGTCACCTTGCGGTCCTGCCACTGGAGCTGGTGCAGACGCAGGAGCGTGCGCACCGACGCGTCCACCTCGTCGTGGCGTACGACCCGTCGCTGGACGCCGAGCGCGTCCAGCTTGCGGATCTTGGCGCGCGCCCGCTGGGCCCGCGGGGCGGGCAGCCGCCCGAGCAGTTCCTCCATCGACGTGGTGGGCAGCTCCAGGCAGAGCGAGTCCGTGAGGCGGAGCCGGGGCCCGCGCCAGCGTTCGTAGATGCGCTCCACCGCGGCTCCGGAGCGGACCTCGCGGAAGTCGATCAGGGCGCCGCGGGCCAGCTTCGACAGGCCGTCGGCCAGCGCGTCCGCGGCCTGGTCGGCGATCGTGTCGTCGATCAGCACGTCGGTGAAGTCGGAGATCGCGCCGCCGAGCGGCACGAGCGCCGGAAGCGGGAGGTACGCGCGCATCAGCGGCGCCGCGGCGACGAGCTCGCCGTCCCTGCGCACGAGGACCACGCGCAGCCGTCCGCGCCTGCCGTAGGAGAGCCACCACGAGTGCAGCCACGCGTGGCTCTGGAAGGGCGTCGCCGTCCGGCACGTGCGGTGCAGCCGGGCCCACGCCGACGCGAGGCTTCCGAACTCCGCTTCGTCCGTGCAGAGTTCGACCGTCAGGGCATTGCCCGCCACCCCTGTCACCTCTCCCGGTCGATGTCGGCGGACTGTGCGGGGCCCGGTACCGCGGCGGACGGGGTGTCCTCGCCGCGGCGTGGCCGCACCAGGAGGGCGAGCCCGCCGAGCAGACCTCCCGCACACGCGCCGACCAGGGCGGTCATGGGCGCCGACGCCGATGCGGGGGCCTCGGGTTTCACCGCCCGGGAGAGCTGCAGGAGACGTACCCGCGTGCTGTCCTTGGTGTGGTTCGCGTTGTTGGTCAGGGAGCGCGAGACCGCGTTGGCGATGTCGGCCGCCTTGCCCGGCTTGGCCGCCGTCGCCGAGATGGAGATCATCGGGGCGTCGGGCGAGGTGGCGGCCCGCACGCTCTCGCGCAGCGCCTGCGGCGAGACGCCCGATTCCACCTGGGCGTCGCCGAGCACCGCGAGCTGGGTGGCGACGCGGCCGTACGCGGTGGCGAAGCCCAGCGCGGCGGTGGGGTCGGAGTCCTTCTGCGGGACGGCGATCACGTAGCTGGTGGCGGTGTACTCGGGTGTCGCGACCGCGCCGTACAGACCGCCGGTGAGGGCGCCGAGCGCGGCCCCCGCGGGCAGGAGCCACCACGCGGGCAGTCGCTTCACGCGGGCCAGCATCAGGGCCGGGTCGGCCGGGCGGTACCGCCTGCTGAGGGTATCGGTCATCAGGAACTCACTCTCGGGGTCGAGCCGGAGGCAGCTGCCTCGTAGACGTGCATCAGCTGTGCGGCGCTGCGGGTGATGCTGTAGTGCTGCGCTGCCTCCGGGGCGAGGCGCGGCCGTTGCCCCGCCGACCTGGCCCGCAGCAGCGCCCCCGCGAAGGAGTCCGGGTCGCCGGTCACGCGCTCGGCGCCGGTGGCGGCGTCCGGCGGGAGGTCCTCGACGGCGGGGCAGCGGACGTAGACCACTGGCAGACCGGCGGCGAGGCCCTCCACGACGGCGAGGCCGAAGGCCTCCTCGGGGGACGGCGACGCGAGGACGTCCATGGCGGCGAGGAACGCCGGGAGTCCGGTCACCTCTTCGGTGTCCGCCCCGGACCCGGCTCCGGTCGCCGACAGGTAGGGCTGCTCCCCGACGAACAACACCCGCTCGCTGACGCCCAGTTGATGAGCCAGGGCGCGCAGAGCCGCTTCCTCGGGGCCGCCGCCGACCAGGAGCACGCGAACGTCCTGGGGCAGCGCGGCCAGGGCACGCAGCAGGACGTCGAAACGCTTGCCGGGGGCCAGCCTGCCGACGCCGCCGACGACGAACGCCTCGTCCGGGAGCCCCAGTCGGCGGCGTACGGCGACCCTGGCGCGGGGGTCGAAGCGGAACCGGTCGGCGTCGATGCCGTTCGGCACGACATGGATGCGCTGCCGGGGCACCCCCCACCGGCTGAGCCGCTCGGCGACGGACGGGGAGACCGCCACCGTGGCCCGCCCCAGGCGCTCGCCGGTCAGGTACAGCGCACGGACGCCCGCGGTCAGCGGCCGTCCCTCCATCTGCGAGTCGCCCAGGGAGTGTTCGGTGGCCACGACGGCACGCGTCCCCGCGAGGCGGGCGGCGATCCGCCCGTAGAGGCAGGCGCGGAACAGGTGGGTGTGCACGAGATCGTAGCCGCCGCCACGGATGACCTTCACCAGGCGCGGCACGGCACCCAGGTCGCGGTTGCCTGACATGCCCAGGTGGATGACGCGCACCCCGTCGGCCGCCAGACCCTCGGCGACCGGGCCGGGGTTGGTGAGGGTCACGACGTCGCACTCGGTCGGCAAGTGGCGCAGCAGCAGGCGCAGTTGCTGTTCGGCTCCGCCGACTCCCAGGCCGGTGATGATGTGCAGGGCCCTCATTCGGTCACCGCCGGTTCGCGGACCGCACGGCGGCGCAGCCGGTTCAGCCGCAGCTTCAGCTGGAGCCGCAGGGCGGTGTCCTCCTGCCCGATGTGGACGCGCGGCAAGGCGTGCATCCCGGTCAGGGCGCCGGGGGAGATCGCACAGGCGTAGCGGTAACCGGCGGCTCGTACGGTGTCGACCACGCGCTGGTCGACGGTGCCGTACGGGTAGCAGAAGCCCTCCACCTCGCGTCCGATGATGTCGGACAGCGCGACCCGGCTGCCGCTGGTCTCCTGCCACAGCAGCCGGTCGTCCGCCTGGGTGAGGTCGACGTGCGTCAGGCCGTGCGAGGCGACCTCCATCCCCTCGGCGGCGGCGACGCGGATGCCCGCCGCGTCGAGCAGCGGTTTGCGCGGGCCCAGCGGGTCCCACGCGTTGTCGCCCGCGAGGCGGCCGGGGAGCACGAAGACGGTGGCGTCGAAGTCGTAGTGGTGCAGGAGCGGCAGGGCGTTGGCGACGAAGTCGGTGTATCCGTCGTCGAAGGTGAGGCCGACCAGACCGCGCCCCTCGCCGCGGGCGCGCGCCGTGAGGAGCCGGGACATGCTCACCCCGCGCAGGCCCTGGCGCCGCAGCCAGCGCAGTTGGGCCGCGAGGCGTTCGGGCGTGACGGTGATCTTGTAGGGGTCGTCCGCGCAGGTGTCCACGGAGTGGTACATCGCCACCCACATCGGCGCTTGTGGCAGCCGGCGCCGCGTACGCCGTGAACGGGGGGTCTCACCGAGTGCTGTGTCAACGGACATGCGTGAGCTTTCGTGTGGCGGATGTGACGGAGCGGATGACGGGCTCGACGGCTTGGGACTTCAGGATCCAGAGCACCAGGACGAACACGGCGGACACGGTCGACGCACCGACGGCGAAGGCGGCGAACGGGGAGTCCAGGGCGCTCGCGACGGCGCCGCCCGCCCCGGTGGCGCACACCGCCGCGGCCACGGGCTTGGCCAGCTCGCGAAGGACCCCGCGGACCCGGATCGGCACATTGCGCGGGCCCATCCCGCACAGCAGCACGCAGGCCGCGATGCTGATGCCCGCCGCGTTGGCGAGCGCGATGCCGCGTACGCCCCACACGTCCACCGCCCAGCTGCCCGCCCCGGCGGTCGCGGCGACCCCGATCGCCATCGCGGCCAGCGGGAACCACGTGGCCCGCCCGCCGGAGAAGTACGAGCGGACGAGCGCCCCCACCAGCGTGTGGCCGAGGAGCCCCAGGGCGTAGACGCGCATCACGGCCGCCGTGGCGTCGGTGTCGTCGGCGGTGAACGCGCCTCGCTGGAAGAGGAGTTGGATGAGCTGGGGCGCGCAGGCGATCACCACGGCGGTGCCGAGGAGCACCACGCAGCCGGCCAGGCCCAGGTCCCGCTCGACGCGTGATCTCGCGCGCTTGACGTCTCCTTCGGCCAGCGCCCGCGCGACGACGGGGAGCGTGACCGTGCACAGCATCAGGGAGAGGATCATCGGCACCTGCGCCACTTTTTGCGCGTAGTTGAGGTGCGAGATGGCTCCCGAGGGCAGCGAGGACGCCAGGAAGCGCTCGATGAGCACCTGCGACTGCCGGCACAGCGCGAAAAGGAGCACGGTGGCGACTACGGTGCGGCCCATCAGCGCCGGACCCGAGGAGTCCGCCGCGCTCTCGTTCGGCGCGTCCGCCGTGTCGCGGGTGAGCTGCCGCCAGAGCGAGGGGGCCTGGACGAGCACCATGAGTACGCCGCCGGCCGCGACGCCCAGCGCTGCTGCCCGGACGCCGTGGCGGGGGGCGAGGACGAACACGGCGGTGATGATGCCGATGTTGTAGAAGACGTAGATGGCGGCGGGCGCCACGAACCGGCGGTGGGCGCGCAGGGCCGCGCTGCAGTATCCGGCGAGGCCGAAGGTGAAGACGCAGGTGGCGGTGAGCAGCGTGCAGTCCACGGCGAGGCGCGGGTCGGGCAGCCCCGGCGCGAGGACCTCCACCAGGACCGGCGCCCCGGCCATCAGGATCAGCGCGACCGCCCCGGAGGCCAGCATCAGCCGGGGCAGCGACGCGGCGACAAGGGCGCGGACCGGATCGCGGCGCGCGCCCCGGCCCCGGCGGGCGAGCGCCATGCTGAAGGCGGGGACGAGGGCGAAGGCCAGGCCGTCCTCGATGAGCAGGGTGGTGGCCACCTCGGGGACGGTCCACGCGACGAGGAAGGCGTCGGTCTCGGGGCCCGCCCCGAAGAAGTGGGCCAGCGCCTGGTCGCGTACGAGGCCGAGCACCGATCCGGCCACCGTGAGGGCCGCGGTGATCAGGGCGGCCTTGGCGAGGAACCCGTTGGACGGGTCGGAGCCCCTGGCGGGCCCGGCCTCGGTGGCCGGAGCGGGCACCTTGCCCGCCGGTTCCGCGTCCACGGAGTGGGTGGTGGAGGTCATCGCGGCACCTCCCCCGGCATCGGGGCGGCCAGCGCGCGGCCGGACAGCGCCCACCAGGCGGCGAGCCCGAGGACCACGGCCATGAGGACCGTCGAGGGACCGCCGATGTCGGCGTACGAGAAGTCCACGAGCTGCCACGCCAGCAGCCCGCACGCGACGAGCGCGCAGTCCGCGCCCGCGCTCCCGCGCACCCGGACCAGCCGCCGCAGGCCGAGCAGCAGGAAGGCCGCCCAACTGCCCACCAGCGCGCACAGGCCGAGCAGCCCCTGCTCGCCGAGGACGAGCAAGTACATGTTGTGCGGGGAGAGCAGCGGCTGGCGGCTGAACTTCGCGCCCGCGCCCGCCGTGTCGCTCGCGGAGGAGAGGGCCAGCGAGGCGTGACTGTCGCGGTGGTCGGGGAAGGCCTTGAGCCCCACGCCCGTCACCGGCTCGGCACGCCACATGTCCACCGCCGCGGCCCACATGGTGTACCGGTCGGTGACCGACTGGTCGGGGGCGTCGGAAACCTGCGTGATGCTGGTGACGCGCTCCTGCAGCATCTGGGTGCCGATGCCGAATCCGCCCACGAGGACCACGGCCGCGGCAGCCAGCGCCGTGAGCGCCCGCAGCGCGTTCCGTACGCCCGCGAGCCCCAGCTGGGCGCCGCAGGCCACGACGGTGGCGATCCAGGCGCCGCGGCTGAAGGAGAGCGCGAGCGGAACGGTCAGGAGCAGCGCGCACGCCAGCGCCACCTGACGCTGCCTCGGCGAGGCCGGGCCGAGCGCGAGGGCGACCGCGCACACCACCCCGTACGACACCACGGTCGACATTCCCATGACGTCCGTCGCGCCGAAGGTCCCCACGGCCCGGACGTCCGAACCCATGTAGCTGGCGCCCGTGCCCGTGACGTACTGATAGACGCCGAGCGAGCCCTGGAACAGGGCGAGGCCGATGAGGGACCAGGCCACCAGGCGGAAGTCGCGGCGGTCGCGTACGAGCAGCAGGACCGCGGCCGGCACGAGGACGAAGACCTGCAGATAGCGCGCCAGGCCGGTCATCCCCGCGGTCGCGGTGCTCGCGCCGACCGCCGCGACCGCGATGCCGACCACCGGCATGCCGAGCACGACGGCGGCGGTCCGGGTCAGCGGCCGCCGCGCCCCGCGCACGGTGCGGGCCACGCACCAGAGCACCACCAGGGCGGAGGCCGCGTCAGCGATGGTGCCCCCGCCGGTGCCGCCCTCGCTCGGCGGCACCGGCAGCGCGAGCAGGGCGACCACGGCCATGACGGGCAGCACGGGACCGGCGCTCCGGAGCGCCGACATCAAGGCGGCGGCGGGTGACCCGGCCGGGAAGAACGTGATCGAGGCGGCGTTCAAGCGGGTCAGCTCCCCGTCGGACGTACGAGGGAGACTGCGGTGCGCAGCAGGATGCAGAGGTCCTGCCAGAACGACCAGCTGTCGATGTAGGCGTTGTCGAACCGGCACCGGTCCTCGATCGAGGTGTCGCCGCGCAGCCCCTGGATCTGGGCGAGCCCGGTGATGCCGGTCGGCATCCGGTGGCGCTCGGCGTATCCGGGGTAGGTCTGGCTGAACTTGCCAACGAAATAAGGGCGTTCGGGCCGGGGCCCGACCAGGCTCATGTCGCCGCGCAGGACGTTCCACAGCTGGGGAAGCTCGTCGAGCGACGAACGGCGCAGGAACTGGCAGAACCGGCTCATGTGCTGCTCGCCCGCGACGGTCCACCGGGTCGCCGCCTCGTGCGGGTCGGCGGGCCGGTGCGTGCGGAACTTCAGCAGGGTGAACGGCCGGCCGTCCCTGCCGATGCGCTCCTGACGGAAGATCACCCCGGGGCCGTCGGTGGCCCGCAGGACGGCGGCGCACGTGAGGAGCACGGGGCTGATGAGCAGCAGCAGGAACCCCGAGGTCACGAGGTCCAGGGCGCGCTTGCTGACGCTGAAGTGCCTGCGCCGCACGGGCACGAGCTGACGGCAGTGGAACCCCGCGAGCCGCCCGGATCTTGCCTGGCGCCCCGGCGCGTCGTAGCCCGGCGGCTGCGTCGCGTCGACCGCCCATACGTCACAGCCCGAACCGCTCAGCGTCCGCAGCCACCCGATCTGCTCCGGGCCCGGGGTCGGTCCGACGACCAGGACCGTGCGTACGTCGTTCTGGATGACCGCGCGGCGCAGCTCCTCGATCGTGGAGAGCACCGGCAGTTCGGCGACGTCCGACTCCGGGCGCTCGGCGGGCGCGTCCCCCACGATGCCCACGGGCCGTACCCCGGCCCGCGGATGGCGCAGTACCGCCTCCGCCACGCGCCGTGCGACGGTTCCGGGGCCGACGACCAGGGCCGGGCGTGGCTGCCGGAGCGCCGCTCTGCGTGCCCATCCGTACAGGGCGCCGCGGCCCGCGCAGCACAGCACGCTCTGGAGTGCCGCCGCCGTGCACAGGGTGCTGAGGGAGAGCGGGTCGAGGGCGGCGACGCTCGCGGCGAGGAGCCCCACGGCACACCAGCTCAGGAGGGCCTGCCAGGCGAGCGACGGCAGTTCGTCGAGGGCACAGGGCACGGCGAGCGGGCGGTACAGGGCGGCGCGTGCGTTCAGGCCGGTCACCGCGGCGAGCAGCAGGACCACGAGGAGGGGGTGGCGCTGCGGATCGGCGAGCAGCACGGTGGCGAGGAGGGCCGCGCTGCAGTCGACGGCGAACAGGGGGAGCGCCGATGAGCGGCGCGCCGAAGCCCCCCAGGTGACGCTCGTCCTGCGGCCGCCCCCGGACCCTCGGGGAGGGATGACCGAGGCGGTGGCGATGGCGTGGTCGGCCGCCCGTGGCTGCGCGGCAGGGGCGACGGTTCGTTCCGCACTCACGGGGTGATGGACTCCCTGCACTTGATGGGTCCCACGCCCAGTAGCTCGCGGTACACGGCCGCGACAGCGTCCGCGGTGTGCCGCACGTCGTGGGTGTTCAGGACGTGGCGGTGCGCTGCCCGGCCGAGGGATTCACGCAGGGGCGGATCGCCGAGGAGACGCAGGAGGGCTCGTGCCAGTGCCTCGGGGTCCTCGGCGGGGACCAGGCCGTGGGACGCCAGCGCGGGCGGCAGGCTCTCGCGCGCCCCGTCCACGTCGGTGACCACCACGGGCCGGGCGCAGGCCATCGCCTCCAGGGGTACGAGTGCCATGCCCTCCCACCGGGACGGCAGGACCACGAGGTCGGCCGCCTGGTACCAGGGGGTGGCGTCCCCGACGTCTCCGGCGAACCGCACGGAGGCGGGCGCCCGCTCGCGCAGACCGGCCGCGTCGGGCCCGTCCCCGACGAGCACGAGCCGGGCGAGCGGCAGCCGCTCGGCGACCGGCGCCCAGGCCCGCAGCAGGACGTCCTGCCCCTTCTGCCGGCACAGCCGCCCCACGCACACGACAAGGAGCTCCTGCCGGGAGAGCCCGAGGTCGGCCCGTGCCGCCTGCGCGGCCACCGGGCGGAAGCGTTCCACATCCACCCCGTTCGGGATCACCGACCAGGGCGCGTCGATCCCGGAGCGCTGTCCGGTGAGCCGTTCCGCCTCGCTGACGCAGATCAGGTGCGTGGCCCAGCGCGCCCCGAAGCGCTCCCAGTGCCGGGCGAGCCGCGCGGTCACCCCGCCGACGGCCTCGAAGGACCAGGCGTGCGGCTGGAAGACCGTGGGCACCTTGCCGCGCAGGGCGAGCCGGGCGGCGAGTCCGGCCTTGGCGCTGTGCGCGTGCACGACGTCCGGCCGCAGCTCGTCGACGATGCGGGCGAGGCGCCGCACCTCGTCCGGGAGCCCCGGCCCCGGGGAGCGGGTCGCCGCCCACGCGTGCGTGCCGCTTCCCAGGCCGCGCACGGCGTCCGGCAGACGGCCGCCCGGCGGACACGCCACGTCGACCCGCATTTCGGTGGACAGCTGGGACTTCACCAGGTCGGTGACCACGCGGGCCACTCCGCCGTCGACGGGCTGGGCGACGTGAAGGACGCTCAGCCGGTGGTCGTTTGATGACAGTTGCATGCACGGCGCCTTGCTCAGGGGGAAGGTGGTGCGCTACCGCTTCGCGGCCACAGCGGCGAAGAGCATGTCGGAGGCGTATTCGTGCCGCACGAAATCGCACGGCGTCACGCGACGCGGAGGGGGGCCCAGGGGATGACGCATGACCGGCGTTGCCCTTTCGGGAAAGTTCCGAACCAGGAGGGAGAATTGAAATGCGACAGTCACACCGGACCCGTAACTTCCCGCACTTGTTCTTACAAATGGCTTCAGGAGGAGAGCAACACTAGCCGCTTTCCGCATTAATCCAGGAAGGCTGACAAGTGTGTCGGAAACGTGAAGTGCGTAACGCCAGGAACCTGCCGGGAGCACGGCCCGACGGTCCCTTCGCGTTAACCCGGCGCCAGCAGATCACCCTTTTGGGCCCACAACTCCTGCGGGCGACATCCGTTGATCCATGGGCCGGGCACCCCGCCCTGCCGAGCATCAACTGACCAAGGAGCAACCCCGCATGTCGCGTACCGCGAAGGCCCTCGCCCTCTCCACCGTTGCCGTGGCCGCCATGGCCGGCAGCGCCGGCATCGCCGCCGCCGACGCCGGTGCCCAGGGTGCCGCCACCCACTCCCCCGGCGTCCTCTCGGGCAACATGGCCCAGGTCCCGGTCCACGTCCCGGTCAACGTCTGCGGCAACACCGTGAACGTGATCGGCCTGCTGAACCCGGCGTTCGGCAACACCTGCGTCAACAGCTGACGCTTCGGCAACACGCTCTGAGCGACGGCCGTTCTCCCCCGAGGAGGACGGCCGTCGTGCGTTCCCTTCCCTGCCCCGGACGGCCGCCGTGCCCCCGAATGGCAGTCGCTCGGTTGCGGCCGGACCCCACCGCTTTCACGGTGAACACAAGATCCGACGCATCACCGAAGGGAACATCCATGCGCGCTCTGCCCGTACGGCGTATCGCGACCACCGTCCTCTGCGCCTCTCTCCTCATCGGGACGGCAGGCCCCGTCATCGCCGCCGAGAGCGACACTCCGCATGACAGCGCCCAGGAGGCGGCCCGCGCACCGGTCGCCGACGCGGAAAAGCTGCTGGCCCAGGTCAAGACCCTGGGCGACGCGGGTGGTGTGCTCACACCCGTCACCAACCTGCTCACCGCCGTGCTCAAGGCCGACAAGGGGCAGCTGCCCGCCGATGACGCCACGAAGCTCGCAGCCCCGGTGAAGGACGCCATCACGAAGGCCGCGGCCGAGCCCTCCAAGGCCCCGGAACTCCCCGAGACCCCGGCGGTCCCCGAGGCCCAGACGCTCCCGCAGCCCCTGGCGCTCCCCAAGGCGGCGGACGACGCCGCGTCCGCCGACCCGAAGGCCGACGCCCTGAAGGCCCTGCAGACCGCGGTCGACGCCCTGGTCAAGGCGGCCACCGGTGGCGACGCCAAGGCGGTGTCCGGGGCGGCTCCGACCGTGGTGACCGATCTCGTCAACCTCGTCGCCGCCACGCTGGTCGGCGGTGGCCTCCCCGCCCCCGACCTGGCCGGGCTGCCCGCCCTGCCGAAGGCCCCGGAGAAGCCCGCGGCCCAGGCACCCGCGCTCTCCTGAGCCCGCATCAGCCTCATCCGTCGCGTCGGTCCTCAGGGCCGGCGCGACGGGTTTTTCACGTGCGCGCGGCCGACCGCGTCACGGCCGTCACCGGCTTCCTTTTCCCTCCTTGCGACCGTCCATCTCATACGAGAATGAGACACCGCCTTCGTTCGGGTGGGTTCCGTGAATTTCCCGCGCACAGAGTTTCCGGCGTACACAGCGCTCGTTACCCAAGGCGAAGTGAAAATCCCCTCTGGCGACCGTCCGTCGCCGCAGAAAGGAACACGATGAAGCCCCTGAAGGCTGCCGCTGTCGTTGCCGGATCCCTGGTCATCGCTGGTGTCGCCGCACCCGCCTTCGCCGCCGACCTCACGCCCACCAGCCTGAATGGTGCAGTCGACACGATCGCCGGCCAGACGTCGTCCCTCGACGCGGCCCCGCTGGCCACCAACGCCCTTGACACCGAGAACAAGGACTCGGTCGTCAACGCCGTGTCGGGTGCCGCGGAAAGCCTGCACGCGGGTGGCGGCGCCGGCAAGCTCCTCGGCGGACTCCCCGTCGCCAAGTAGAGCTCCCCCGCTTCTCCACCAGGGCCGGTTCCGCGGACGCATTCCGCGGAACCGGCCCTCGGGCTTTCCCCGGCGCTCTCCGCGGCCCCCGGCCCAGTTCGACTGCGGGGTCCCGGAGTTCGACCGGCGCGTGCCCCGATCGTGTGATCGCTCGTCCGTACTCACCCAGTTCAGTGAAAGATGGGCCCGGAGCCCCGGAACACATCGATAGCGTTCCCGGATGACCTCGACATCGAGCGAAACCCGCACTTTCCGAGCCGCCGATCTGGGCACCCTCACCGTGGTCGCCTGGAGTGGTGAACACCCCGACGACGAGAAGGACATGCCTTTCCTGCTCGCCTATTCGCTCGGTGACGGCGAGGGCGGTCCCGAGGGCGCGACCGAAGCCATCGAGCTTCTGCTGCAGAACACCGGACTCCCCGTCGGCGGACCCGTCGTGGAGACCTCCCGCAACCCGGGCCTGCCGGTCACCCTCCTCGTCGAGGCCGGGCAGGCCGTCCTGAACATGCCGCACCTCAACGCCCAGTGCGTGGTGCCGCCGGAGTGGCTCACCGCGGTGGGCGAGCGTGGCCACGCCTACTTCATGTTCACCACGCGCCCCTGGCCCGAGGGCAAGCCGGGCGTCCCACTCGCCGAGGAGGCCCTCGCGGCGTTCGCGGGCGCCGAGGAGACCATGACCCGCGCCGCGCACTGCCTGGTCAACGCGAAGAGCCTGCGCGGCTAGGAACCGCCGCCAGGGCCCGTACCCGACTGGGGCCCGCCGGTCGCGACAGACCGGCGGGGCCCGGCATCAGTGAGGACACCGCGATGCACACCACGACGCACCTCCCCGCGGCCCGTGAGCCCGAGGCTTCCTCGGGGCACATGGAGCCGCCGTCCCCCGGCACCGGCGGGAGTCGTGCGTTCGCGTTGCTCCTGGTGATCACGGGTGCCGCGGGGCTGCTGGCGGCCTGGGTCATCACGCTGGACAAGTTCAAGCTCCTCGAAGACCCGGACTACACTCCCGGCTGCAGCCTCAATCCGGTGGTCTCCTGCGGCAACATCATGACGAGCGAGCAGGCGTCGGTCTTCGGGTTCCCCAACCCGATGCTGGGCATCGCCGCCTACGCCGTCGTGATCTGCGTGGGCATGAGCCTGCTGGGCCGTGCGCGCTTCCCCCGCTGGTACTACCTGACGCTGAACGCGGGCACGCTCTTCGGTGTCGCCTTCTGCACCTGGCTGCAGTACCAGTCGCTGTACGAGATCAACTCGCTGTGCCTGTGGTGCTGCCTGGCCTGGGTCGCCACGATCACCATGTTCTGGTACGTGACCTCGTTCAACGTCCGTAACGGCCTGCTGCCCGCGCCCGCCGGACTGCGCACGTTCCTCGGCGAGTTCACCTGGGTGCTTCCGGTGCTGCACGTCGGCATCATCGGCATGCTCATCCTCACGCGCTGGTGGGACTTCTGGACCAGCTGACGGCCGCACGGCAGCACGGCAGCACGGCAGCACGCGCAAGGAGGCATCAGCAGTGGCCAGAAGAACAGCGGCCGGCGGGCGGGGTGCGGGGTGGCTGACCCGCCGGGCCACGACGGGCGGCCTCATCGGAGTCGCACTCGCCGCGGTGACGGGACAGGCCGTCCTCCAGTGGCGGACCCGGGAACCGGCCCAGGATTCGCCGTCCGACGACCTCGGTGACGGCTCGTTCGACGAGGTCTACGCGGGCCGCCACATCCGCGGGTCGCGAGCGGCATCGGGGCATCAACACCCGGACGAATCCTGGGACATCACCGTGGACGGGCGTCCGCTCCATCTGATGCGGCGCGCCGACGGCGGCTATCTGAGCATGATCGACCACTACCAGTCGTATCCGACGCCGCTCATCGCCACCCGCAGAGCAGTGGACGAACTCGGCCGTGGTCGGCACCTGCGCGGCGGGAAGGTCTGATCACCGCCCCGCACATCCGGATCGGAGGAGCGAACCGAAGTGGTCCACACGCGCAAGAACCAGGCCCGGCTGACCAGCACCGAGAAGCGGCGGTTCGTCAACGCGGTGCTCGAACTCAAACGCAGGGGCGAGTACGACGAGTTCGTGCGGATCCACGTCGAGCACTACGTGTCCGACGGGGAGGAAGGCCTGCGGGTGGCCCACATGACGCCCTCGTTCCTGCCCTGGCACCGCAGGTTCCTCCTGGAGTTCGAGCAGGCCCTGCAGCGGCTGGACTCCTCGGTGACCGTCCCGTACTGGGACTGGACGGCGGACAGGTCACCGCGGTCCTCCCTCTGGGGCAGCGGGCTCATGGGCGGCAACGGACGTCGCTCCGACCGCCAGGTCACGACCGGGCCGTTCGCCCGCACGAACGGGACCTGGATCATCACGGAGGGGGAGACGGACGGCGATTTCCTCATGCGTGACTTCGGCCGTCCGCAGAACCCGATCGAACTGCCCACCGAGGCGACGCTGAACTGGGCCATGCGTGACCCGGTGTACGACAAGGCGCCCTGGGACTCCACGTCGGCCGACGGCTTCCGCAACAAGCTGGAGGGGTGGACGTCCGGCACCGGCAACAGCAGGTGGCGCAACCACAACCGCGTCCACCGCTGGGTCGGCGGACACATGCTCGGCGGCGCGTCGGTCAACGACCCCGTCTTCTGGCTGAACCACGCCTTCGTGGACCTGCTGTGGGACCGCTGGCAGGCCAGGCACCCCCGTTCCGCGCCCTACCTGCCCGAGAAGCCGCCGGGGCCCGGGAAGGGCCCGCCGCACGGCCGTATCTGCGCCCGCTTCGAGAGGATGCCGCCGTGGGACGTGAAGCCGGACGAGCTGATCGGCCACCGGGGCATCTACCGGTACGCGTGACGGGTGGGCAGACGGGCGGGCACGGAAAAGCCCCCGGCGGTCACGGACCGCCGGGGGCTCACGCACGGGGGTCAGCTGCCGTAGCCGCCGTGGCCGTGGCCGCCCTTGTGGCCGTCGGCGTTGACGCAGGTGTTGCCGAACGCCGGGTTCAGCAGCCCGATGACGTCGACGGTGTTGCCGCACACGTTGAGCGGGACGTGGACCGGGACCTGGACGAGGTTGCCCGAGAGGACGCCGGGCGAGCCGACGGCTGCACCCTCGGCGCCGGCGTCGGCCATGGCCATACCGGTGCCACTGAGCACCACGGCGCCGGTGCCGACGGCAACAGCGGCTGCCTTCGCGATGCGAGACATCACGTTCTCCTTTGAATTGACGAGTACCGCCGCATGCACGCGGCCGTACTGTCCCTTCAACGGCGTCATCGACCGCAGGTAACGGCACTGATCGGTACATCATTGGTGAAATCGGCTGGGTGCCCGTGTCCAGGGCTGTGCCGAGCCGTTGCGCATCACATGATCTCAACACGACGCATGGTCGCCGTCCTCGCTCTCGCCGCCGGTGCCTCCGCCCTGGCCGCGCCCGCCGCGAGCGCCGAACCCATCTCCCCCACCGGCACGATCGACTCGCTCGCCGCGTCCTCGCTCCCCGCGGAGCAGCGCGCCGAGGTGCCCTCCGTCACCGGGCAGCTCCAGGGCCTCAACGGCCTGTACGAGCTGCAGCAGCTCCACCAGCTGACCGACCTGGCCGCGCCCGTCACGGGTCTGCTCAACGCCTAGCACCGGTCGCACGCGAACAGAGGCGGGGTCGGGCCCTCACGGAGCCCGGCCCCGCCTCACGGCATGGTGGCCACGACCGACGCGTACGAGAGGCCCGCGCCGTAGCCGAGCAGCAGGGCCGTGTCGCCGGGCTTCGCCTCACCCGACGCGAGCACCGCGTCCATGGCGAGCGGAATGGACGCGCCCGATGTGTTGCCCGAGGTCACGATGTCCTTGGCCACCCGCACGCGTTCCGGCAGGCCGATGCGTCTGGCCATCGCGTCGATGATGCGGACGTTGGCCTGGTGCGGGATGAAGACGTCGAGGTCGGCGGGGGTGAGACCCGCGGCCCGGAGGGCCTGGCCCGCGACCTCGGCCATCTCGTAGACGGCCCAGCGGAAGACCCGCTGCCCCTCCTGCCGCATCCACGGGAACTCCTGGCCAGGCGAGTCCCTGAGCACGTCCCACGGGGCGGTCTGCTCGATGGCGTCCGCCTGTGAGCCGTCCGCGCCCCAGACCGCCGGGCCGATGGCGGGGGTCTCGGACGGGCCGATCACCACGGCGCCCGCCCCGTCCCCGAAGATGAACGCGGTCGAGCGGTCCTTGAGGTTCAGCAGGTCGGTCATCCGTTCGACGCCGACGATCAGGACATGGCCGCCGCGGCTGCGGACCGCGTCCGCCGCGAGCACCACGCCGTGCACGAACCCGGCGCAGCCCGCCGACAGGTCGAAGGCGGCCGCGCCCCGCGCCCCGACGCGGTGCGCGATCTCCGTCGCGACGGCCGGAGTCTGCTTGAGGTAGGTGAAGGTCGCCGCGATGACGCAGGTGATGTCGGCCGGCGTGACGCCCGCCGCCGCGATGGCCTTGGCGGCGGCCTCCTCGGCCATCACCGCCAGGGTCTCGTCGGGCCCCGCCCAGCGCCGGGTGCGGATGCCCGTACGGGACCGGATCCACTCGTCCGACGAGTCGATGAGGCTGCTGGCCTCTTCGTTGTCGACGATCCGCTGCGGGCGGTACGTGCCCACGCCCATGATCCGTGCGAAGCGGGCGCCCTGGGACGTGCTCAGCGCCGGGCTCACGTGGTGCCCCACTTGTCCCGCGCCTCGGCGAAGGCCTCGGCGAACAGCGGGTCGGCCACCGATCCCCGCTCGTGCCTGCCGCCGTACCGCTCCTCGTAGGCGGCGAACCACTCGGGGTCCGAGTCGAGGAACAGGACGTCGTGGAAGGCCATCCAGCGCATGGCGAGCATCGGCACCGGCGAGCGCGAGACCTCGAACTCCGGGTTGCGCGCGGCGCGTTCGTCACAGTCGGGATGGAACTGCGCCAGCATCAGGCCGCGGCCCACCAGTTCGGGCTTGACGAGTGCGTGTGCCTCGTCGAGCAGGCGGTTGCTCCCCTCGGGCAGACCCGTCAGGACCAGGACCAGGGTGTGCAGGACGCGGTTGCGGCCCTCCCACGGTGTGGTCTCGAAGGCCTCGGCCATGCGGCGCACGAGGCCCACCACTCCTTCGGCGTCGACGTCCGGGTCGACCTGCCACTCCTCGATGCGGAAGCTCTGCGCCTTCATCGAGGATTCGACGAACGGGCAGACGGCGCCCTCCCGGTTGATACTCTCGTGCGGACGCATGATGAACTCTTCTATCCACTGCCGCCCCCGTTCCAGGGGCGATGCGGCCGAGCGGTCTGGTGTGTCCGCCCTCCCGTACTGGGGAGTGACGGCCGATACCGACGGACTCATGAGGGTTCCCTCCGTGATTCAGGACGCACTGAACCGCCACCCGGACTCGCGTGACGCAGAGGGGTGTTGAGGTCGCCAGGCGACTCAGCGGTTCAGCTCGGGCAGTTGTTGGTCTTGGCCGGTCAACTCATCTCAGGGCGGTGCTCGTCCGGTGACGCGCGGCGGTCCGGTGGATCTCAGTAGTTGTCGCCGAACGCGGCGCGCTGCCGCTTCTCCAGCCAGCCGCTGAACAGCTTGCCGATCGGCGCGGCGGCGACGCCGCCCTGCTCCCCCGGTCCGGCCACGGACAGCAGCCAGGCCGGCATGAAGCGCAGCGTCCAGCCGGGCGCGGTCTTGCGCATGTGGGTCGCGAAGCCCTTCCAGATCTGCTTGCCGAGGGCCGGGGCGAGGCGGCCGAGGAGTTCGCGCTCCTCGTCGCCGGCGTGCCCGGCAAGCTGTTCGCGCACCTCCTCCGTGCGTTTGGCCAGTTCCGTCGCGGCCGCGGGGTCCGTGCCGAGGCGTTTGCTCGTCTCGTGCCAGGTGTGCAGGACCTTCGCCAGCTCTTCGTGCTCGGCGGTCATCAGGGCCAACGCCTCCTGGTCGGCGCCCAGTTCACGCAGGCGGGGCCAGAGGAACTCGTCCTCGCCCTCGTGGTGGTGTTCGATCACCTGGAACAGCTTGTCCACGTAGTCGAGGAGGGCGGCGGCCTGGGCGGGGTCGGGCGTACGGGCCAGCTGCTCGGCGCTGCGGGCCACGCGGTCGAGGTCGCGCACCATGGCTCGGTGGGCCAGCAGCATCGTCTGGTGGCCCGAGGGCAGGTGGGCGATGGACTCGGTCATGAATGTCGCTCCTTACAGGTCAACGGCGGGCGGTACGGGTGTTCGCGCGCCGGGTGCTTCGGGTTCACCAGGCCTCGTCCGGCACGGCCATGAGCACCGTGTCCGTGTGCTCCGCAACGTGTCGCTCTGCGGTCAGCAGCGGGAGCACCTCCTGGGCGAAGAACCTGGCTGTTGCGATCTTGCCTCGGTAGAAGGCCGTGTCGGGGGCGTTCAGGCCATCCCGGCCCTCCGCCAGTTTCGACTCGGCCACCGTGGCCTGCCGCAGCAGGAGCCAAGCGATGAGTACGTCGCCGGCGGCCATCAGGAGCCTGGCCGTGTTCCGTCCCACCTGGTACATCGCCGTGGAGTCCTCGAAGGACCGCAGCAGGTGTCCGCCCATGACGTCGCCGATGGCGCGCAGTTGGGTGACCGCCTCGCCCAACTGTGCGTGTGCGGTTGAGAGTTCCGTACCTGTCTCGGTGAGGGCGGTCTTCTCCACCTCGGTCAGGAGCGCGCCGAGCGCGGCGCCCTGGTCCTTCGCCACCTTGCGGAAGAAGAAGTCGAGGCCCTGGATCGCGGTGGTTCCCTCGTACAGCGTGTCGATCTTGGTGTCGCGTATGTACTGCTCCAGCGGGAAGTCCTTGAGGTAGCCTGCGCCGCCGAAGATCTGCAGGGCGTGGTTGAGCTGTTCGCAGGCGCGCTCCGAGCTGTAGCCCTTGACGATCGGCAGGAGCAGGTCGTTGAGTGCCTTCGCCTCCTCGTCCACGCCGCCCGCCGCCTCGGCCGCGGCGATCCGGTCCTGCACCGTTGCGGTGTGGAGGACCAGGGCGCGCAGGCCCTCGGCGTACCCCTTCTGGAGGAGCAGGGAGCGCCGGACCTCGGGGTGGCGGTTGATGGGGACCTTGGGCGCCGACCTGTCGCCGAAGGCGGCCAGATCCGTGCCCTGGAATCGCTCCTTGGCGTAGGCGGCCGCGTTCAGGTAGCCGGTGGACAGCGTGGCCGCCGACTTGGTGCCGACGATCATCCGGGCCTGCTCGATGACCTGGAACATCTGCCGTATGCCGTCGTGCACCTCGCCGAGGAGTACGCCGACGGCGGGCTGTTCCGCGCCGAAGGTGAGCTCGCAGGTGGCCGAGGACTTCAGGCCCATCTTGTCCTCGAGGGCGGTGGCGAACACGCCGTTGCGCGCGCCGAGGCGGCCCGTGGAGTCGTCGGCGACGTGGAACTTCGGCACCAGGAAGAGCGAGAGGCCCTTCGTGCCCGGCTTGTGGCCCTCGGGCCGGGCGAGCACGAAGTGGACGATGTTCTCGGCCAGGTCGTGCTCGCCCGAGGTGATGAACCGCTTGACGCCCTCGATGTGCCAGGTGCCGTCCGGCTGCCGGACCGCCTTGGTCCGGCAGGCGCCCACGTCGCTGCCCGCGTCCGGCTCGGTGAGCACCATGGTGGCGCCCCACTGCCGGTCGACCATGAGGCGGGCGAGTCGCCGCTGCTGCGGGGTGCCGAGCCGGTCGAGGATCTTCGCGAAGCCCGCGAGCCCCTGGTAGAGGTAGAGGGAGGGGTTGGCGCCGAGTGCGAGCTCGGCGACGGCCCAGCGCAGGGACGGCGGGATGTCGGCGCCGCCCAGCGACGACGGCAGGTCGAGCAGGTGCCAGCCGGACTCCATCCAGGTGTGGTACGCCCGCTTGAAGGAGTCGGGCAGCGTGACCGAACAGGTCGCCGGGTCGTAGCGCGGCGGGGTGCGGTCGGCCTCGACGAAGGGGTCCGCGAGTTCGTGCACGGCGAGCCGATCCACCTCGGCCAGGATGCCGCGCGCGGTGTCACGGCCCGTCGCCTCGAAGGCTCCCCTGCCGTACGTGCGGTCGCAGCCGAGGACCTCGAAGAGGTTGAACTCCAGGTCCCGCAGGTTCGACTTGTAGTGGCTCATGGCGCGCTCCCTCGCTCCTTCACGGCGATCGCGGGTCAGTGGGTCAGTGGTGTCCGAGCAGGGCGGCGAGCGCCGTGGCCAGCCGCTCCACCTCGTCCACGGTCCCGACGGAGATCCGCAGGTAGCCGGGCAGACCGAGGACGTCGAGGTTGCGCACGAAGATCCGGTGCTCGGCGGCGAGCCGGGCCGCGAACCCCACGCTGTCGCCCGGGGCCGTGCCTTCCCCCGGCACCTTGACCATCACGAAATTGGAGACGGACGGGGCGTGTTCGATGTTCAGGGTGTCCAGGGACTTGCAGAGCAGTTCCCTGGCCCGCGCGTTGTCCGCGCGTACCCGGTCGATGTGCTCGGGCTGTTCGAGGGCCCGCAGCACGGCTCGCTGGGCCGGCCGGTTGACGTTGAAGGGCAGGGCGCCCGCGACGCCGTTGATCCGCTGGACGAGGTCCTGGGGGCCGATGACGAAGCCCATCCGGACCGAGGCGAGCCCCCAGGCCTTGGAGAAGGTGCGGGTCACCAGGACCCGGCGGCCCTCGCGCACCGCGTCGAGGGCGAACTCGTGGGCCGGGCCCGCGAAGTCCATGTACGCCTCGTCGAAGACGAGCACCGTGCCGCTGCGCTCCGCGGCGTCGATCAGCGCCGTCACGGCCGCCCGGTCGAGCACCGCTCCGGTCGGGTTGAGCGGGTTGCAGACGAAGGCGAGTTCGGCGCCGCGTTCCATCTCGGCCACCACCCCGTCGACCGGGATCGAGGCGCCTTCCAGCGGGACCGTGTGCGCCCGCGCCCCGACGGCCGCGGCGGACACCACGTAACCGGGAAAGGTGGTGGCGGTGGTGACGACGGAGGCGCCGGGCTCGCGCAGGAACGCCATCGAGGTGACGAGGACCAGTTCGTCGGTGCCGTTGCCGACCGCGACCATGTCGGGGGTGACCCCGAAGTGGGCGGCCAGCCTGCCGCGCAGTTCCCCGCACTCGCTGTCGGGGTACCGGTTGAGGTAGCTCGCGGCCTCCGCCCGCACGGCGTCGACGGTTCCGGGCGGCGGGCCGTACGGGTTCTCGTTGAGGTGCAGTCGCAGATGGTCCTCCTTGCCGACGATCTCGGTGTCGGCGAAGAAGCCCAGTGGTGGTGCCTGGACCTGAGGCATGTGGATCCCTTCTCGTACGGTGTCGCCGGCCCGGCCGGCCGGACGGCCGGCCCGGTCAGCCCAGTTGGACGCGCGCTATGGTCTGCAGCTGGTCGGCCTCACCGCCGAGCAGCGCCCGGCAGCGGAAGCGCTGGATCTTGCCGCTCGGTGTCCTCGGCAGGTGGCCGCGCTCCACGAAGACGCACTCGGAGAGCGCGATGCCCGACTTCTCCCTGGCCACGGCGGCGGCCTGGTCGGCGATGAGCGCGAAGTCGGCGGTGCTGCGCTTGGGTTCGAGCAGGAGCACCAGCTTGGAGACGCCCCCGCCGGCCATGTCGACGAGCGCCGAGCAGCCCTTGCGGACCGGGCCCATCGCCTCGACCGCCGACTCGATCTCGCTGGTGTAGACGTTGCGTCCGCCCACCGAGATCAGGTCGTCGGCCCTGCCGACGAAGTACACCTCCCCGTCGTGGACGAAGCCCAGGTCACCGGTGTGCAGGATGCCGTCGTGGAACCGCTCGGCGGTGCGCTCGGCGTCGTTGAGGTAGCCGGAGGCGAGGCTCGGCGAGTCGACGCGGAGCTCGGAGACGCGGTCCGGTTCCTTGGTCGTCACGGTGACCCCCGGCAGCGGGGGCCCGTTGGAGACGAGCCGGGTGGCGCCCGGCGCGTCCTCGGGGACCTCGACGATGCGGCCGTCGAGCAGCGCGGGACCGTCGAAGCTGCGGGTGACGGGGGCCTCGCCGAGCGGGGAGCAGGAGACCGCGAGGGTCGCCTCGGCCATTCCGTACGCGGGCATGAACGCCGTGGCCGCGAAACCCGAGGGGCCGAACGCGGCGACGGTGGCCTCCAGGGTCTCGAAGTCGACGCGTTCCGCCCCCACCACGCAGACCTTCAGCTCCAGTGGCTTGGGCAGCTGGTTGCGGCCCTGGGCGCGGGCGGCCAGGTGCAGGGCGGTGTTGGTGCCCGCGGTCATGGTGGCGCCGTACTCGGACATGTCGCGGAACCAGGTGCGCGGTGCCATGCCGAACCGCTCGGGCGACGACAGGACGAAGTCGTAGTCGAAGGCCCAGGCGTGCAGCATGGTGCCGAAGATGCCCATGTCGTGCGAGAGCGGCAGCCAGGAGGCGATCGTCTCGGCACCGGGCCGTCCGCCGGTCATCTCGTGGAGCATGTGCAGATGGGTCGCGATGGCCCGGGTGCTGAGCTCGCAGCCCTTGGGCAGGCTGGTGCTGCCCGAGGAGTACTGGATGAAGGCGGTGTCCTCGGGGCCCGGCGGCGTCGGGTCGATGCGCCGGTCGCTGTAGAGGGACGTCCAGTTGAGCACCGGGAGGTGAGCGGCGAGCTCCAAGGGGACGAGCGGCGCGAGTCCCTCGTCGATGAGGAGCACCGTGGGGCCGAGCCGCTCGGCGAGCAGGCTCAGCTGGCCGCCGTACTCCTGCGGGCTCTGGCCGCGGGCCGGCAGCGGGAACGAGGCGACGGCCCCGCCCGCCAGCCAGACCGCGAGGAGTCCGCGCAGGGTGTGCGCCGAGTTGGTCAGGACGGTGGCGACCCTGCTGCCGGGTCCCACTCCGGCGGCGCGCAGGGTCGCCGCCATGCCGTGGGCGTCGTCGACGACCTCGCTCCACGGGGTGTGCCCGTAGCCGTCGTCCTCCTGCCAGTGGTGCAGGACTCCGTGGGAATCGTCGCGCAGGAGGAGATCCCAGAGTCCGGTGCCGGTGGTTGCCATGGTCACTCCACATCCACGAGGGAGAGGTCGTTCCCGCCGCGCGAACGGTCCGCCATGGGCGCGATCCGCTGCTGGCTGACCAGGAGTTCCTCCTGGCTGAGCTTGGTGCCGCTGACCCGGCTGACGCCGGCCTCGCGCATCGTCATCCGCTCGGTGTCGATGCGGATGACCTTCCAGGCGAGGCGGGTCTTCTCCAGGCTCCAGATGAAGATCGCGGAGAGGTCGACCTCGTACCACTTCATGCCGTGCCGGGCGGAGCGCGGGAAGGCGTGGTGGTTGTTGTGCCAGGCCTCGCCGAAGGAGGGCAGGGCCAGCCAGGCGACGTTGCGGGAGTGGTCGGTGGTGGTGAAGCGGCGGCGGCCGAAGTAGTGGCCGATGGAGTTCACCGCGTACGTCATGTGGTTGATGAGGAAGATCCGTACGAGGCCGCCCCAGAGCATGCCCGTGAACAGCGCCTGGACGGAGCCGCCGGTGATGGCGAAGGCGAGCAGGCCAGGCAGGACGACACCGGCGGCGACGACGGCCACGAAGTTCTCGCTGAGCCAGCGCAGCGGCTTCTCCCTGACCAGGTCGGGGCAGTAGCGGATCGGGTCGGAGCTGAGGTCCTCGTCGAAGAGCCAGCCGAGGTGGGCGTGCCACATGCCGGCGATCGCGCCCTTGAAGCCGGGCTCGAAGCCCAGGTGCGGGCTGTGCGGGTCGCCTTCCTTGTCGGCGACGCGGTGGTGCTTGCGGTGGTGGGCCGCCCAGATGATCGGCGGGCCCTGGCCTGCGAGCACGCCCGCCGTGGCGAGGGCGACGCGGACCGGCTTGTACGTCTCGAACGAGCGGTGGGTCAGCATGCGGTGGTAGCCGGTGGATATGCCGATCCCGGATATGACGTACATGAGAGCCGTGACCAGGACGTCGGTCCAGCCGAAGATGTGGTTCCAGGCCAGGACCATGGCGGCGCCGAGCGCGAGCAGTGGCACCAGGGAGGCCGCGAGCATGTACCAGCGGTGTTCCTTGCCGTCCATTTCTTCCCCTTACTTTCGTTGGTCTTCGACGTCAGACACCCGATGTGGTCTCCGGGTCGAATTCGGTGCGGAGCGCGGGCAGAACGAGGGAGAGGAGCGCGGCGCACGCGGTGAGCACCGTCCCGACGAGGAACACGGTGTGGAAGCTCGTCAGGAGGGCGTCCGGCATGGCCGCGCCGGACGCGATCTCGTCGTCCAGGCGGCTGCTCGCCAGGGTGGCGAGGACCGCGAGGCCGATGGCGCCGCCGATCTGCTGACCGGTGTTGAGGACCCCGGACGCCGCGCCCGAGTCCGCCTTCGGCACCCCGCTGACGGCGGCCACCACGAGCGGCACCATGGCGAGCCCGTAACCGGCGGCGCAGAGCAGCAGCGTGGGCAGGATGTCGGAGGCGTACGAGGCCTTGAGCGGGGCGTTGAGGAGCAGGCCGAGTCCGGCGGTGGCGGAGGCGAGGCCGATCAGGCACAGGACGCGGCTGCCCAGCTTGGGCAGTAGCTGGATCGCGATGCCGGAGAAGACCGCCATGGTGATGCCGAAGGGCGCCCAGGACACGCCGGCCCGCAGCGGGGACCAGCCCAGGAGGTTCTGCATGTACTGGGTCAGGAAGAAGAAGATCCCGTACAGGCCCGACGCGGCGAGCAGCATGATCACGTTGGCCGCGGAGATCTGCCGGCTGGCGAAGATCCCGAGGCGGATCAGCGGATCGGGAGCGCGCTGTTCCCTGATGACGAACGCCACCAGGAGCAGGGCGGATCCGACGAGTCCGGCCACGGTGGCGGCGGAGCCCCAGGGGCGGTGGTTGGTGCTGATCACGGTGTAGACGAACAGCAGGAGGCCGCCGGTGATGAGGACGGCGCCCAGGCCGTCCGTCGCGGGCCGCTTGCCGGGCGCGCCGTCCTCACGGTCGGCGAGCGCCGGCTTCAGGGCGAGGGCGAAGAGGAGGACGCCGACCGGGATGTTGACGAAGAACACCCAGCGCCAGTCGACGAGATCGGTGATGACCCCGCCGAGCAGCACGCCGGAGACTCCCGAGATCCCGGTGAGTCCGCCCCAGATGCCCAGCGCCTTGCGGCGCTCCTTCGCCTCGGTGAAGACGGTGATGAGGATGGACAGGGCTGCCGGGCTGAGCAGCGCGGCACCGAAGCCCTGGGCGCCGCGCGACACGATCAGCATCTCGGGAGAGTTGGCGAGACCGCAGGCGAGCGAGGCGGCCGTGAAGACGGCGAGGCCGGTGAGGAACACCCGCCGTCTGCCGAACAGGTCGGCGCAGCGGCCGCCGAGCACCAGGAAGCCGCCGAACAGCAGCATGTAGGCGTCGACGACCCAGGCCAGTGAGGCCCGGTCGAAGTCGAGGTCGGTGCGGATCGTCGGCAGCGCCATGGAGACGACCGTGTCGTCGATGATGACCATGAACTGTGCGCCGCAGGTCACCGCGAGCGCGAGCCCTGCCGCCTTGGTTGCCGCGCCGCCGGCTACGGCTGCCGCGGTGGACGAGGCGGTTCCCCTGCCCATATGCCTTCTCCTGTTCGCCAAGCTGTGTGGGGGTGCTGCGTGGGGTGCTGTGCCGGTGGGTCAGGAGGCCGCGGCCTGCGCGACGACCCGGTTGAGGCGGTCCATGCGGGTGGCCAGGCTCATCCGGCCCTCCAGGCGGAAGGCGGGCAGGCGCCTGCCGTCGACGTCGCTGAAGCCGTACTCGTCGGCCAGGTCGCCGGTGGAGAGCACCTGGCCGGAGCGGTTCAGGACCTCGGGGTCCGCCGCCAGCGCGTTGATCGCGCGGCCCACGTACTCGGGCGAGTGGACGACCGCTGCGGGTCCGTCGCCGAGCGCTTCCCAGGCCGCCTCGACCCGCTCGGTGCGGACGAAGCCCGGGTGCAGGGAGAGGGCGGCGATCTTCTTCTTGCGCAGATCGGCCGCGAACGCCTTGCTGAGCCGGTCGTTGGCGGACTTGAAGACGTCGTACGCCGCCTGGCCGAGGTAGGTGTCGCCGTCGGTGAAGCCGATGCCGACGATCAGCCCGGTGCTGCCGTCGTCCTTCCCGAACATCAGCGGGGTGAGAAGGCGCGTGATGTCGTACTGGGCGCGCAGCGAGCCCTCGCACAGTTCGTAGCGCCACATCGGCTGGTCCCAGTACGGGGCGTCGAAGCGCACGTCGCTGGAACGCTCGTAGCCCGCCCAGGCGTTGTTCACCAGGAGGTCGAGCTTGCCGTGGTCGGCCCGGATCCGGTCCGTCAGCGCCTGGTTGTCCTCGGTCGACCGGTGGTCGCAGCGCACCGCGATGCCGGTGCCGCCGCGGGCGGTGACCTCGTCGGCGGTGTCGTCGACCGTGCCGGGCAGGCCTTCGGTGCGGCCCTCGGTGCGGGTGCTGCGGCCGGTGACGTACACCGTCGCGCCGGCGCTGCCCAGGGCGAGGGCGATCCCGCGGCCCACGCCCCGGCTCGCGCCGGTGACCACGGCGACGGTTCCGTCAAGGCGCGGGGGCTCCCACTGCTCGTTCGCGGGGTTCACGGGGTCCACGGTTGCGTCCTCTCTGATCTGACGGGCTAGCTGAGGTGGGCGGAGGCGTATTCGAGCGTCCGCTGATAGGCGTCCGTGTCGTGGACGAAGGGGACCTGGTAGCGCTCGCGCAGGAGTGGCATCGACGTGGGCAGGACTCCGCCGCCGCACCGGGTCACCTCGCTGACGTCCCGCAGGACGGAGAGGTACGAGCGGGCCAGCGGAGGCAGCCTGCGCAGTTCCTCGGGGTCGAGGGCGTCGGGGTCGGTGACCGGGGGCGGGGTGAGGGTGCGGCCCAGGCCCGCCGCGTGCTTGGCGCACACGTCGATCGCGGCCTCCATGTCCATCGCCTCGTCGCCGTACGTCACCCAGAACTCGCCGCTGGTGTCGCCGAGTTCGACGGCCGCGAGCACCGCCTTGGCGAGCAGGTCCTGCGGCACGATGTCGATGCGGTTGCCCTCGTGCACCGGGATGAAGGGCGCACGGCCGCGGCAGATCCAGTCGGACATCAGCTGCACGATCTGACCGCGTGAGGTCCAGCCGGTCCGCGAGTCGCCGATCAGGTTCGTCGGCCGGAACACGGTGTGCGGAAGGCCGCTGTCGCGCAGGAGCTGCTCCGAACGGAGCTTGGAGCGCACGTAGTTGGTGGTGACGTTCGTGTCGCTGAGCTTGTACGGGGCGCTCGCCGAGAGCGCGGCCACGAAGGCGGTGCTCATGAAGTGGACGGTGGCGCCGGAGAGTTCGGCGAACTCGATGACCCGGCGGGTGCCGTCCACGTTCACCGGCTTGTAGCGCTCGTCGGGCAGCCCCCACTCGGTGAGCCCCGCCGAGTGGATGACGGTGTCCACGTCCCGGACCAGCGCCCGGTAACTGTCCTCGTCGAGGCCGAAGCGCGGCTCCGCCAGGTCGGCGTCGAGCACGTGCTCGGTCCCGGCGGGCAGGGCGACGCCGCCGGGCCTGGCCATGGAGATGAGCCGGACCGGGCGGCCCGGCGCCTCCTGCAGGATGGCGCGGCCCACGACGCCGGACGCGCCGGTGAGCAGTACGGTGCGTCGCTCGCTCATGCCCGGGACTCCTTCCACTCCATGAGGCGTGTGGTGGCGCGGGCCCCGACGTAGAGGAACGGCTCGGGCGGGAAGTCGCGCTGCTTGCGGTGCTTGTCGTCCACGTACAGGAGCCGCGAGTACTCGGAGTCCTTGCCGAGCACCAGGTCGCGCAGGACCTTGCCGCCGGTGTGCGTGGCGGCGATGCCGTTGCCGTTGAAGCCGTATCCGTAGAAGACGTTGCCGCCGGGCAGTGACCCGAAGTGCGGGGCGTAGTCACGGGTGACGTCGACGGTGCCGCCGTACGTGTAGGTGAACTTGAGGTCCCGCCACATGGGGAAGAACCGGCCGAACTCCTTGTGCAGTTCGCGGTAGGCACGCTGGTCGTTCATGCGGCGCCGGCGCATGTCGCGGCCGTAGAAGTACAGGGCGGGGCCGCCCGCCCACATCAGGCGGTTGTCGGCGGTGAACCGGGCGCAGGTCAGGAAGGTCTTCGCCTCGACGAGACCCTCACGGCCCTCCCAGGCGATACGGCCCAGCTGCTCCTCGGTGAGCGGCTCGCTCACCATCGCGTAGCTCCAGATGGGCACGGTCTTGTTGCGGAACGCCTCGAAGGTGAACTGGTGCGCGTTGGCCGCGATGATCACCTTGTCGGCGGTGATCCGGCCGCCGGGGGTGACGACCGTGGGCCGCACTCCGGGGTCCACGCGCAGGACCGGGGTGTTCTCGTGGACGGTCACCCCGCGCTCCTTGACGACCCGGGCGATCCCGCGGGCCAGCCGGAACGGGTTGACCAGGGCGCCACCGGTGCGCATGGCGCCCAGGATGGCGGGCGAGCCGATCAACTCCTGTGCCTGGGAGCCCGACAGGAGCGGGGGCTGTTCGCGGCCCGCGATGGTGGTGGCGAGTTCACGGTCCGCGCGCAGGCGGCGCAGCTGGGCCTGGTCGGTGGCGACCATCAGGTAGTCGTTGGCCTCGTACTCCGCGTCGATCTTGTTGCGGCGCGTGAAGCGGCCGATCTCCAGGATGGAACGTCCGACGGCCTGCGAGGCCTCCAGGGCGCGGCGGGTGCCGAACTCCTCGACCAGGGCCTGGATGTCCTTGCCGATGGTCGGGGTGACGAAGCCGTCCGCGCGGCCCGACGCCCCGTAGCCCGAGTGCTTCGCCTCGACGATGTGGATGTCGAGCGCCGGCTCGGCCTCCTTCAGGAAGTGCGCGGCCCAGAGGCCGGTGTAGCCGCCGCCGACGATGGCGACGTCACAGTCGACGTCGTCCCGCAGCGGGGGTTCGGGCGTGACGGACTCCGTCTCGTGCCAGTAGACGACGTTCTTTCGGGTGCTCACACTCAACGCCCCTTTTCGAGAATGATCCTCGCGAGGCCCAGGTGGCGGTTCTTGAAGTGCCGGACGCTCGCGCCGAGATAGTTCTCGTAATTGACGACGTTGTCCTCGCCCGAGATGCGTACGGCCTCTTCCCTGTTCTCCTGGAGTCGCCGCAGCCATTCCGCGCAGGTGCGGCTGTAGTGGTCCGGGTCATTGCGCAGGGACACCACGTCGAAGAGCTTTTCGCTGGATTCGATGACTTCGGAGAGCGCCGGGATCTCCGACTCCGGGAAAATGGTCTCGATGATGAACATGAGCTCACGCACGGTGGCCTTGTCCATCACGGTGTTGTTGCCCTTGATGTTGGTCTGCAGGGCAATGCGGCCGCGCGAGGGCAGCCATGTGTAGCAGCGCTCGAAGAACTCGCGGTAGGCCGCGATCCGTTCGGCCCTGGACAGGCCCGTCTTGGCGAAGTGCTCGAACGCGCCGATCGAGATGATCGCGTCGTAGCCCTCCGCCGGCTCGTGGTTCAGCCAGTTCTCCACCCGGATCTCGGTGCGCGCGATCCCGGACGCCCTGACCAGTTCGGCCTGGCTGTCGCTGAGGGTCAGACCCGTGGCGTGCTGCACGCCGTAGATCCCGGTGAGGCGCTTGAGGAGGCTTCCCCAGCCGCAGCCCACGTCGAGGACCCGGCCTGCGCCCGCCGCCTTGGCCCCCTCGATGAGGTAGTCCAGCTTGCGGGCCTGCGCCGCCTCCAAGTCGTCGGCGGTGGTGGCGAGGCCGGCGAGGTCCGCGCCCGACTCGTCCCACAGGGCGCAGGTGTAGGTGAGCGAACCGTCCAGCCACAGGCCGTAGAAGTCGTTGGAGACGTCGTAGTGGTGCCTGATCGCCTCGGCCGTGGCGCCCTGGTAGGCGACGGTGCTCATGCGGCGGCCGCGGTCTGGGTGGACTCGACCAGCTTGACCAGGTCACCGACGGTCTTCACGTTGGCCGCCTGGCTCGGGTCGAGCTCGATCTCCGCGTCGTCCTCGACGGTGTAGACGATGTCGGCGATCTGCAGGCTCGAAAGGCCCACCGAGTCGAAGGCCGTGTCGGCGTTGAGCGTGAGGCCGGACGCCTTGTTGCCGAGCTTCTTCGCTATGAGGGCGCAGACGGTTTCAACGGTGATCACGATGGTTGTTCCTTCCGGTCGGTGCGATGTGCGGTGAGCGATTGACCAGAACCTAACTACGGCCGCCGTCCCGGGACATGACAGAGCGGTATGGCAGATCCCTGCCATACCGTGGCCCGGCCCGGCTGACAGGGATGTGCCACTTGCCCGCGGCGGACCGCACGGCCTGAAATAGCTGGACCACCGCCTGGAAAGAGGGACGGTCCATGAGAAACCAATTCCGCGTGGTCGACTTCATCGTCGACTTTCTTCGCCGGCAGGACGTCGGGCATGTATTCGGAGTCGGTGGCGCCAATATCGAAGACCTCTACGATGCGATTCAGCACGCGGAATCCAGCCCGGAAACGGGCTCGGTATCCAGCCCGGAGACGGGCCCGGCATCCGGCCCGGAGACGGGCCCGGCATCCGGCCCGATCGGCGTGGTCGCCAAGCACGAGTTCTCGGCCGCCACCATGGCGGACGGCTATCACCGCGCCTCCCAGCGCCTACCGGTGATAGCCGCCACCTCGGGCGCCGGGGCCATGAACCTGGTCCCCGGGATCGCCGAACTCAGGGCCTCCTTCGTGCCCGCCCTCGTCCTGATCGGGCAGCCGCCCACCTCACTGGACGGGCACGGTTCCTTCCAGGAGACCAGCGGGCTCGCCGGATCCATCGACGCGGAGCGGCTGTTCGGCGAGATCGCCGTGCACTGCGTACGCGTCGAGGATCCGGAGTCCATCACCGAGTCGCTGCCGCGTGCCCTCGCGGCGGCACTGGACCCGGCGGCGCCGGGGCCGGCCGTGCTCCTGCTGCCCAAGAACGTGCAGCAGGCCGTGCTGCCCGCCTGGGACGCCCCGAAGCCACCCGAGGTCGCCGCCCGTGAGCTCTCCCCGGCGGCCGAACGCGAGCGGGCCGTGGCCCTGTTGCGCTCGGCCGGGGAGCGCCAGGGCGTGGTGGTGATCGCGGGTGAGGGGGTGGCCAGGGCGGACGCACGGCCGCAGCTCGCCCGGCTCGTCGAGGCGCTCGGGGCACGGGTCGCCGTGGCCCCGGACGCCAAGGACGTCTTCGACGACCGCGATCCGCGTCACCTGGGCATCGCCGGGGTGATCGGCACCGCGGACGTGCAGGAGGCCCTGGAGCAGGCGTCCGCCGTGGTGCTCGCCGGGACCCGGCTGCCGCAGATGGCGGGCGCCGGACTGCACGACCACCTCAAGGGCTCACCGGTGGTCTGCGTCGACCCGCGGCCACCGTTCCTGGAGCCGCACGAGGATCTGGTGCGCCTCACTGGGCCGCTGGGCGACGAAATGACCGTACTGACCCAGGAGTTGACGGCCGGGGGCGCGGGAACTCCGGCACCGGTGGCCCCCAGGCAGGACGTCCCCGCGGCCGGGGCGGCGTCACCGCCTCCCGGTGGTCCCGCGCACGCGGGCCCGCTGGACATGCGGGCCGCCGCGACGGTCGTCGGCGCCTCGCTGCCCGCGGGGTCCACCGTGGTGAGCGACGCCGGCAATACCGGCGCCACCGTGATCCATCACGTCGGGGTGCCCGTCGACGGGCGGTTCATCGTCGCCATGGGCATGGGCGGCATGGGCCACAGCTTCGGGGCCGGCATCGGTGCCGCGTTCGCGACCGGCAGGCGCACCTGCGTGTTCGCCGGTGACGGGGCTTTCTTCATGCACGGCATGGAGGTGCACACCGCGGTCGAGCACCGGCTTCCCGTCACCTTCGTGATCTTCAACAACAACTCGCACGGCATGTGCCACACCCGCGAGCAGCTCTTCTACTCCGGCGACTACACCTACAACCTCTTCCGCCCGGCCCGGATCGGCGAAGGCGCCGCCGCGATGTTCCCCGGCCTCGACGCGGTGACCGCCACGACCACGGACGAGCTGCGCGCCGCGCTCGCCCGCGCCGAGACCACCGGCTCGCCCGCACTGATCTGCGTCGAGACCGACCCCACCGAGATGCCTCCGTTCCGTCCCTTCCAGCAGCACGCCATGGCCGTCGGAAAGAGCCGGCCCAGCAACCAAGGAGTCGTACCAGGATGACCACCGTCACGAGCACGGACACCACCACCGCCGACTACGTCGCGCCGGAGCCGATCCCCGCCGACCTCAAGGACGTCCCCGGGCTGCTCCGCTGGGAGACCACGCCGCGCGAGGAGGCCCTCGCGCAGGCCGCGCAGATGACCAAGGAGTCGTTCACGTACGACGAGGTGTACGGGAAGTTCGTCACCGTCCACCAGTACATCGACGCGCCGCCGCAGGACGTCTACGACTACCTCACCAACGAGCGCAACCTGAACGAGTACACCTACAGCACCCGTGACTTCGCGCCCACCGACACCCCCGGCCTCTACCAGGGCCGCGACACCCTCCTCGACGACGAGACCAAGATCTTCCTGCGGATCGACGGCGACCCGCGCGCCCTCACCGTCGACATGAAGTGCGCCTGGGACCAGGGCGAGGAGCTGTGGATGGTCTACATCCACCGGATCATCGACGCGCAGACGGTCCTGAACAAGCCCGGCTCCGTGGTCATCTGGACCAACTGCCGTCACCCGTACTACGACAAGAACCCGCACCCCGAGCTGGCGTCGAGCCCCGAGCGCCCGTGGGTCGGCGACATGTGGAACCTCTTCTACGCCGGTCACCAGATAGAGATCGACAACATGAAGAAGATCCTGGAGCTGCGCAACGGCAGCACCGGCGCATGAGAGCCGTCAGTCTGCTGGAGCTCGCCTCCTACCTGCCCGGGGAACCGGTGGGCACGGAGTACTTCCTCGAACATCAGGAAGGCGCCGGCGACCTGTCCGGACACACGATGTTCAAGGCGCCGCGCACCCGGCACCAGGTGTCGAGGGACGAGACGCCCGCGGACATGATGGAGAAGGCCGGTCTCGTCCTGCGGGACCGGATCGGGGACGACGCCCTGCGCGCCGTCGACGTGGTGATCACCAACTCGCTGCTCCCCGAGGTGCCGTTCACCGGTCCCGGGGCGGAGGTCGCCCACCGGCTCGGCGTGAAGGCCGACTGGGTGCTCGACGCCCACAACGGCGGCTGTGCGTCCTTCGTCCATCTGCTGCGTCTGGCCCGTGCGTTGATCGGCTCGGGCCAGGCCAGGTCCGCGCTGCTCTTCAACGTGCAGAACAGCGCGGGCCCGGTGATGACCCAGCCCGACGTGCGCAGGCTCCCCGAGGCCGTCATCCCCGGTGACGGCTGCGGCGCCGCCTATGTGGCGGCGTCCGACGAGTCACCGATCCTCGGCATCGAGGTCGCCAACCACGGCGAGTACACCCGGGACTGCGGCCTCGCGCTGCACGACGGGCGCAAGTACTGGGAGGCGGGCTCCAGCCAGATGCACGTCGGGTTCACGCCCGACAAGGTCGCCGACATCGTCGAGCGCGGCAACCGTCTGGTGCCCGAGGTGGTGAACCGGGTCTGCGAGTCGCTCGACCTCAAGACCGACGACCTGGACCTGCTGATCACCAACCAGCCCAACCGGATGTTCCTCAAGCAGTGGCAGGAGCGGCTCTCCATCGGCCCCGACCGCCATCTGGACACCTTCGACAGGTTCGGGAACCTCTTCGGCGCGGCCGTCCCCATCACCCTCGACCACGGCATCCGCGAGGGCCGGGTCGAGGACGGCAGCCTGCTGATGCTGGCCGGCTTCGCCCACGCCGGGGACTTCGCGGGAGCCGCCGCCGTGCACTGGCGGGCGGGAGGTGCGCGGGGGTGACCCACGGGCCCGGGGGCGGTTCACGCCGCCCCCGGCCCACCTCCCGGCCTTCCCGCAGATCACGGCAACTCGCCTGACGTACAAGGAGAGTCCATGACCCGCCCCAAAGCCGTCGTCATCGGTGCCGGCATCGGTGGCCTGACCACCGCCCTCGCCCTGCACCGACGCGGCTGGGACATCACCGTCCTGGAACGCGCCCCCACCCTGGCCCCGATCGGGGCCGCCCTGACCCTGGCCCCCAACGCACAGCGCGCGCTCGCCGCCCTCGACCTCGGTGACGAGGTCACCGCCCTCGCGGCGTGGCAGGGCGACGGCCTGATGTGTGACCCACGGGGCCGCCCGCTGACCCGCACCCACAGCTCGGCCGTCACCGCCCGGTTCGGCGGACCCCTCGTGGTCCTGCGCCGCAGCGACCTGGTCGACCTGATCGTCGACCGGCTGCCCGAAGGCGTCCTGCGCACCGGCGAGGCGGCCTACCTCACGGACGCGGGATCGGCCGGCCGCAAGGCGCACGTCAGCAGCCCGCAGGGGGTGTACGAGGCGGATCTCGTCGTCGCCGCCGACGGCGTGCACTCCAAGACGCGCGCCATCCTCTTCCCCGGCCACCCCGGCTCCGCCTACGGCGGCTGGACCGTGTGGCGCATCCTCGCGCCGACGCCCGGCCCCGGCTTCGTGCCGCACGAGTCGTGGGGCGCCGGCCTCGTCTGGGGCAGCCTGGTCCGGGACCCGGACAGCGTGTTCATCTACGCCTGCGCCGCGACCGAGGAGGGCGGCCGCTCCCCCGACGGCGAGAAGGCCGAGCTCCGCAGGCTCTTCGGCGACTGGCACGACCCCGTGCCGACCCTGATCGGCTCGGTCGGCGAGGACGACATCCTGCGTCACGACGTGCACCACATGGCCGTGCCGCTCGGTTCGTTCCACCGGGGGCGCACCACGCTCCTCGGGGACGCGGCGCACGCCATGGTGCCGACCCTGGGGCAGGGCGCCAACATGGCGATCGAGGACGGCGTCGTCCTCGCCCACCACGCCGTGCCGGGCTCGGATCCGCTCGCCGCGCTCGCCGCCTACGACCACGACCGCAGGCCGCGTACGACCGCGATGGTGCGGCGCGCCGAACGCATCCTGAGGCTGACGTCGCTGCGCTCCCGCGCGGCCGTCGCCACGCGCGACGCGGTCTTCAGGGCCGCTTCGAGGGCCGTCCCCGGCCTGCTCCTGCGCGGCTTCGACGGAATCGCCGACTGGCATCCGCCGACCGTGCGCATCCCGGTGGCCGAGCGCCACCCCCTATGACCCGGACGGCCCGCCGGCCGTCCGTGTGCTCAACACCCCTGCAGTTCCAGCAGAACAGACCCCCAACAGAAGGAAATTGACTGTGCGTCACATTCTCAAGGCCAGCACCGTTGCCACCGCCGCCCTGTTCGCGGGCGGCATCGCCCTCGCCGCTCCCTCCGTCGCGGCCCCCACGACCTCCCAGACCGTGACGGCGTCGTACGACTGCGGCAGCTACGGTGTCTCCGACCTGACGATCGAGGCGTCGGCCGCGGACGGCGTCGGCTCCGTCAAGATCTCCACCAGCAGCGGGCTGGCCCCGATCGACATCCCGGCGAACTCGATCACCGCCACGCTGCGTCTGGAGCGCGCCGGGGGCGGCACGGTGGACTTCACCGGCACCGCCAACGACGCGGCCGCCGCCGGGCAGCCGGTGACCATCGGCGCGCTGACCGGTGCGGTCTCCGCGGGCGACAGCCTCGACTCGTACATCCCGGCCGCGGGCTCCGCCGACACCTCGCTGACCCTCAACATCCTCGGCAGCGAGAACACCTGCAAGGCGGTCTCGAAGCAGACGCCGGGGCCGATCGTCTTCTGACGCACACGGACGTCCTCTGCCGCGGACGTCCTCTGATGGACACGGACACTCCCGGGGGCCTGGCTGTGCGCACAGTCAGGCCCTCGCGGCTGTCCGCCCGCCGTCGGTCCCGTGCACCACCACCGGGGCCGTGGCATCCGCGGGGCGGGCCAGCGCGGCCACGCACGCCTCCCCCACGTTCACCTCACGCACCGCCCAGCGCTCCACGCCGCCCCCGCCCGGCCGCTCCACGACCGCCGACTCCTGCCACGGCCGCACCGCCACCCCGGCGAGGTCCGTGCCGAGGCCGACGCCCCAGGCCTTGACCACCGCCTCCTTCCGCACCCAGCAGCGCATCAGAGCGTCGTCCCGCTCCCCGCCCTCCCCGGCGGACTCGACATGGGCACGCTCCTCCGGCGTGAGCGCGCGGCGGACCACCGCCTCGGCCTCGGGGGCACCCCGGTGCTCCAGGTCGACGCCGACGGGCGCCCCGTACGACAGGGCGAGCAGCCACCACTCCCCGGAGCGCGACACACTCGAACGCCACTCGGAGCGCGGCAGGCGGACGTACGGCGGGCCGTGGTCCCTGCTCCCGCAGCCCGGGCAGCGCGCGACGCCCCAGCGCACCGTGGTCGGCTCGACGCCGTGCCAGCGCGCCACCGTGCGCCGGATCGCCGCTCGGGCGCCCGCGTACCGGGCCCGCGTCACCTCGTCCGTGAAGGAGTCGAAGCGGCGCCTCTCCCGCTCGTCCAGGAGCGCCACGTCCCGCTCGGCCGCCGTGCCGGGCACCTGACCGGCCCAGATGTGGACGCCCGCACGCCCGGCCCCGGCCATCACCCGGCCTGCTGGATGGCGCGTACGACGTGCACCCGCGAGCCGCACTCCAGCTTCTGCATCACCACGCGCAGATGGTTGGTCACCGTCCACTCCGAGATGCCGAGCTGCCTGCCGATCTGCCGGTTGGTCATCCCCTCGGCGACGAGCAGCGCCACCTCGTGCTGCCGTGGAGTGAGCCCGTGCGGGGCGGTGGGCCCGGTGGGCGAAGGCCGTTCCTCCTTGGGCGCGGGCGCGAACAGGCCCGCGATCAGGGCGCTGTGCGGCGAGACCTGACGGGCCTCGAGCCGCAACCTGCGCAGCGCGGCCGGGTCGAAGCCCTGGTGCAGCCGGTCGGCCACGGCCCGCAGCGCGACGCCCTCCTCGGAGACCAGCGCGTGCTGCCGGCGCAGGGCCTCGGCGTGGGCGAGGACCTGGGCGAGCGCCTCCCTGTGCTCCTCGTTCCCGGGCCCCACGGCGACGATCACCATCGTCTCCAGGGCCTCGGCCGCCTCCGCGGGGCCGCTGGTGCCCATCAGGAGCCGGATCGACTCACGGACGTTGACGTACGCCTCCGGGGAGCGGCCGAGCAGTCGGCGCACCCGGGCCAGCGCGTTGAGCAGGGCGGCACGGACCACGACCGGGGACCATGGATCGCGCCAGAACTCAGCGGCGCCGGGCTCCCGCTCGACCGGCGTGCACGGCAGTTCCGCCAGCGCCCGCAGCGCCGGGCGTTCCGCGTCCGGGTCGCCGTGTCCGGCACGCAGGAGCGACTGCGAGCGGCGGGCCAGGGCCGCGCCGTACACATCCCCCGCGGCATCGAGTTCCCTCAACGCGGATTCGAGCAGCGCGGCGGCACCCGCCGTCTCGCCCCTGCGGCGCAGCAGTTCCCCGGTGTGCGCGGCCACCCGCGCCCGGACCGCGGGGAGTTCGGCGGCGGCGACGGCCGCCCGGTCGAGCGCCGCCTCCGCACGCTGCCGCTCGTCACGGCCGAGCGCCCAGCGGGCCACGGCCAGCAGGGCCTCGGCGGCCAGCGCGCCGTCGGCGCACGCGGCGGCGGAGGCTTCCATGGTGTCCACCGCGTCGAGGCAGAGCCCGTGGCCGAGCAGCGGGCCCTCAAGGGCGGTCAGCATGCGCAGCACCCCCGCGTGGTCGCCGCGTGCCCGCAGATGGCCGGTGGCCTTGCGCAGGTCGGGCAGCCTGGCCTCGACGGCCGCGAGGAGCTGGCCCATGTCGCGCCCCGAGCGCAGCCCGTCCGCGAGCACGGCGGCGAAGGCCGTGCAGTGCGCCGCGTGCTGGTCCAGCGCCCGGGCCAGCGCGTCCGGATCGGCCGCCAGGGCCTGGTGGTAGTGGGTGCGCGCCATGCGCGGCAGCCGGAACTCCGGCTCGCCGTCCGGGCCGCGCCCGCTGAGCAGCAGACTCTGGTGGACCAGGGACTCGATGCCGGCCACGGCGTCCGACTGGCCCGCTCCGGCCGCCCTGCGTACTTCCGCGAGGCCGAGCGGCGCCTCGAACACCGCCAGTGTGGCGAGGAGTTCACGGTCGGCGGCGCTCAGCCCCTGGGTGGCCCAGCCGAGGGCGCTGCTGATGCCCTCGTGCCGGGCCGACGCGTCCCGCGGCCTGCGCCGGCCGATGGGCTCGCCCCTGCCCAGCCTGTCCAGGACGGCCTGGGGGCCCTCGGTGCCGACGGCCTCCGCCGCCAGCTCGATGGCCAGGGGGATGCCGTCGAGTTCCCGGCACAGTTCCGTCACCGCCGACTGCGCCTGGGCTCCGTCGAGTCCCGCGCGGTAGCGGGGGCTCACGTGATCGGTGAAGAGCTCCTCGGCCGGTGAGCCCACGCCCGTGGGCAGCGGCTCCGTCACCAGGACGCGTTCGGCCCGGATGTCGAGGGAGACACGGCTCGTGACGAGGATCTTCAGCCGCGGGCAGGCCCTGAGCAGGGCGGAGATGTCCAGGGCCACCCGCGCGGCCACCGGGTCGCAGTTGTCGAGGACGAGCAGCGTCTGGCGCGTGCCGATCCGTGCGGCGGCCGCCCTGACCGTGTCGACGCCGACACTCGACCAGACCGCTGTGGCCCCGGCCGATTCGGCGAGGTCCGTCCAGAGCGGGGGCGCGCCGCCGGCCCTGGTCCGCGCGATCAGCGCCGCGTGAGCCAGATGGCTCTTGCCCACTCCGGCCGGCCCGGTCAGCGTGATCAGGCGTTCCTGAGGCTTGGCCAACAGCCTTTCCAACAGGGCGAGTTCGCCCTCCCGGCCACGGATCACGCCGAAGCCGTGACCCATCAGGCGTTCGGCTTCCGCTTCCGCCGCCACACCGCCGCCCCCCGGCACCGCCGGGATCACGACCTCGTACTCCCGCTCTGGTGCAAACATGTCCGCTCTCCCTTGTGTGGTTCCCCGCAACCCCAGCCGGTGAGTCCTTGGTTCAGGCTCTGCTCACCGCCTCCTCGCGCCCGGTGCTCCCGGTGGTGCCGGGTTCCGGTCGTACGGCGGTGTCGTCCGAGGTCTCCATGCGGTCGAGCCGCAGCGCGGAGTGCAGCCGGCGCAGTGGCTTCGGCGCCCACCAGTTGGCGCCGCCGAGCAGTGTCATCAGGGCGGGCACCAGGAGTGCGCGGACGACCGTGGCGTCGAGGATGACCGCGAAGGCGGTGCCGAGCCCCAGCTCCTTGACGAAGACCAGGCGCGACAGGGCGAGCGCGCCCACCGCCACGCAGAACAGCAGCGCGGCCGACGTCACGATGCGTCCGGTGCGGGCCAGGCCCTCGGCCACCGCCGCGCGGTCGTCGAGGCCCGCCGCCCGCGCCTCCTTGATCCGGCCGAGCAGGAAGACGTTGTAGTCGGTGGAGAGTCCGAAGGCGAGCGCGAAGACCAGCACCGGAGTGGTGGACTCGATGCCGTTCACCGCGTCGAAGCCGAGGTTCCCGTCCTGGAAGACCCAGACGAGGAAGCCGAGCGCCGCCCCGGTGGAGAGGGTGTTCATCAGGAGCGCCTTGAACGGCAGGACGACCGACCCGGTGAAGGCGAAGAGCAGCACCAGGGTCACCACGGCGAGTACGCCGATGGCCAGCGGAAGGCGGTCACGGATGCCGTCCTTCTGCGAGAGGAAGTCGGCGGTCTGCCCGGTGAACCGTACGGTCGTGGGTGCGTCGAGCGACCTGACCTCGCCGGCGGCGTCCTTGGCGACCGTGCCGAGCGGCTCCCCTTCCAGGACGGCGTCGATCTCCCAGTGCGTGGCGTCCAGGCGTACCGGCTTCGCGACCGCCTCGACGCCCGGCACCCCCGCGATCTTCTTCGCGTACGCGTCGAGCTCGCCCCCGTCGGAGGTGTCGGCGACGACGCGCAGCGGTGAGGTGGCGGGCTCCGCGAAGTCGTCCTGCAGGGCGGCCGCGACCTTCCCCGCGCTGATGCTGGTGGGCAGCGCCGACGCGTCGGCGCCGGTGAAGCGGATGCCGAGCATCGGCGAGGCGAGCGCGAGCAGGACGGCGGTGGCGGCGACCGCGACGACGACGGGCCTGCGCATCACCAGCTGCGCGATCCGCCGCCAGCGCCTGACGGCCGGGTCACCCTCGCCTTCGGTCCCCGCTGCCTGCGCGGTGCGCTGCCAGCGCCGCGGCGCCCAGGAGTTGACGCGGTCGCCGAGCAACGCGAGCACGGCGGGCAGCGCGACCAGCGCGAACAGCACCGCGGCGAGCGACGTGATCACGCCCGCCATGCCCATGGACTGGAGGTACGGCTGGGGGAAGACGAGCAGCGCCGCGAGCGCTGCGGCCACGGTGAGCCCGCTGAAGAGCACGGTGCGTCCCGCGGTCTCCATGGTGCGGCGCAGCGCGAGCACCCCGGCTCCGTGCCGCGCGAGCTCGTCACGATAGCGGGAGACGATCAGGAGTCCGAAGTCGACCGCGAGGCCGAGCGCGAGGGCGAACGCCAGGTTGAGCGCCCCGGTGGAGACGTTGTCGAAGAGGGTGACAAGGCGCAGGCCCGCCATGGTGAGCAGCAGCGTGAAGATCGCGCCGATGACCGGGAGCAGCGCCGCGACCAGGCCACGGAAGACCAGGAAGAGCAGCACGAGGACGACCGGCAGGGCGATGCCCTCGGCCGTCGAGAGGTCCTTGGTGGTGACCTCGCCGACCTGGACCATGCCGATGGTCGGCCCGCCGAGGTGGGCGTGGCCGCGCAGCGCCGGGTCGGCGTCGATCGCCTTCTGCAGCGCCTTCTCGGCGTCCTTGGTCTCCTTCTCCTTCATCGGCCTGACCGCGCCGATCAGGACGGTGGAGCGCGAGTCCTCGGAGATGAGGGCCGGGTCACCGGCCGACTTGTAGTCGACGACCCGCTTCACCTCGGGCCGCTCCTTCAGGAGCGCGATGCCCGCCGTCACCGCATCGGGCTGCGGCCCGCCGGGGTCGATGGCCTCATCCGTGCGGATGAGAAGCGCGTACCCCTGCTGGGCGTCGATGCCGGTGGCTTCCTGGATGACCTCGCGGGCCACGGTGTGCGAACCGGTCGGGTCGTCGTAGTCGGCGAGGCCGTTGGTCACCTTGCTCTGCAGGGTGCCGCCGAAGAGGGCTGAGAGCACGGCGAGGCCGATGACCACGTACAGGGTCAGCCTCCGCTTCGCGTGGAGGGCGGAGCCCAGGGCAGAGAACATGCGAGATCACCTTCGAGGTTCGGTGGTACGGGGGCGGAGGCCGGCGCCGGGGGGTGGTACCGGCCTCCGCCGGTCGAGGGCGCCGCCGGTTCGGCGGCGCGGGTCAGGCGGCCACGGGCGCGGTGGCTTCGACGAAGCTCAGCGCGTTGTAGATGGTCCGCCGGGGGTCGGTGATGGCCCTGCGGCCGTGCATCACCCGGGTGTTGTCGATGACGGCGACATCCCCGTCGGCCCAGTCGAGGTTCTCGGTGAGGGCGCCGGTGGTCTCGGTGACGGCGGCGAGCAGCTCGTCGGAGAGCTCGCTGCCGTCCGCGAAGGTGATGCGCGGCTTCTCGTAGTTGAAGGACGGGCCGAGGATGCTGTTGGCGAAGGAGATCCGCTCGCCGAACAGCGTCGCTCCCGCCGCCGGTGTACGGAACGCGTAGCGCACCCCGCCGTCCGCCTCGGGCGTCACCTCGGTGCCGGGCATCGAGGCGGCGAGGGCGACGAGCTCGTCGACGGTGATCTCCTCGGCGGGCCGGCCCGTGAGGTGGTGGGCCATGGCGCGCCACTGGGGCTCGGCGACATGCCTGCTGTAGACGATGTCCTGGCCGAGGAACGCCATGCGTACGGGCTCCGCGAGCTCGTCCCACACCCGGTAGCCGTCGCAGACCGTGGTCTGAGAGCCGGAGGCGGCCGCCTTCTCGCAGAAGAACCAGGCCAGATGCGAGCGGAAGGGGCTGTTGCCGTTCTCGGTGTGCAGGCCGACCTCGGCGACGCCCGCGTCGACCTTCTGCGCGACCTCCGAGTAGAAGTCGCGGGCCGGGTCGAGGGTGGTGGAGGTGGAGGTGCGCTGCACCAGGTCCGTGAACGAGGCCATGTCGGCGCCGAAGCCGCGCAGGAGGAGGAAGCCCGCCTCGGCGAGCAGGTCGAGAAGTTCCTTGGGCTCGACGCCGGCCAGGGCGCCCGGCTCGGCGGGCGTCACGAGCAGTCCGCCGCCGGTGCCGTACGGAGTGGTCCTCAGGGCGGTGCTCATGCGGTGATCTCCTCGGGTGCGGTGCGGGTCAGCAGGTCACGGACGGCGTCCCTGCGGGGGCGTCCGGTCACGGTGAAGAAGGTGGTGTACTCCGGGTCGTCCTCGGCCATGAGGCGTACGGAGGTGGCCCGTTCGATGGCGGAGAGGTGTCCCGCGCCGAACTCCTCGATCCGGCGGCGGGCCTCGACGCGGTCCGTGCCGGCGTCGATCACGAACAGGCCGAGCACCTCGTCGAGGCCGTCCGCGACGACGGCCGCCTCGCGCACGAAGCCGAGTTCGCGGTAGCGGGCCTCGACCCACTCGGGGGACAGATTGCGTCCCGCGGCCGTGATGACCAGGCTCTTCTTGCGGCCGGTGATCCGGATGTAGCCGTCGTCGTCGATGGTGGCCAGGTCGCCGGTGTGCAGCCACCCCTGGTCGTCGACGACCACGCTGGAGGGGTCCTCCTGGGTGTAGCCGGCGAACAACGACGTGCTCTGGATGAGCAGTTCGCCGTCCTGCGCGAGCCGCGCCCGTACGTGGTCGAGCGGCCGGCCCACCGTGCCGAACCGGAACTGCCCGGGGAAGTTCCAGGCCACGACCGAGCTGTTCTCGCTCAGGCCGTACCCCTCGTACAAGGGGATCCCGAACGCTTCGAGGCGCTCCAGGACGTCGAGCGAGACGGGCGCGCCCCCGCAGGCGATGAAGACGGGCCCGGTGTGGCCGAAGAGCCGGTGCCTGCGCTGGGCCAGGTCCTCCGTGGGGTTCTGTTCGCACAGCGCGAGCAGCAGGCCCGCGACGGTGGGCGGTACGACCATGGCGGTGGGCTGCGCCTGCCGGAGCAGCGACAGCATCCGCGGGCCCGCGTCGGCCACGGTGCCGATCAGGGCGGTGCCGGGCGGCAGGAAGGTGACGCTGCCGCCGTTCAGGAACGGCATGTAGAGCCCGGCGACCTGTTCGATGAGCAGGCTCAGCGGCACCACGGAGAGGTAGCGGCCGAAGACCGCGTCGTCGACCCGGCCGCCGAGGGAGGCGAGCAGTGCCTCCATGCCGTGCAGCCTGACCCGTACGCCCTTGGGCGCGGAGGTCGTGCCCGAGGTGTGCACCACCTTGACGACGGTGTCGTCGGCGGCCTCCGCCTCGGCGATCTCGGCTGCGAGCGACGGCAGTCGGGCGCCGGCGGCGGACTCGATCAGCCCCGGCAGGTCGATCCCGACCACCGCGCAGTCCGCGGGCAGGACCTGGGTCCCCTGGTCCGCGGCGCGCTTAAGCCACCGCTCGCCCCGCGCGTCGACCAGGCAGAGGTCGGCGTCCGCGAGCAGCGACGCGGCCTGTTCGGCGGTGAAGGCCATCGGGACCGGGATCTCCACCGCCCGCGCGAACAGGGCGGCCAGGTCGGCGACCACCCACTGCGCGGAGTTGTCGGCGAGCAGCCCCACCCGCACGGGGCGGCCGAGCGCGTCCCCGCGCCTGCGCAGCTCGGCGGCGAACACCCGGGCCGCGCCGATGAGTTCACGGTAGGTGTGCCGGACTCCGGGCCCTCCGGTAGTGGAGAGGACCTCGACCATGACCGCGTCGCTCTCGGCCCGCTTCAGGAGCCCGGCCGTCAAGGAGGTGGTGCGGGACGTGACGTCAGGCAGCACGGGTCAGCTCCGTTCGGTTCGGGGAGAGCAGGCGGATGTCGACGGAGTCGAGTGCGTAGCGTTCGACGCCCGTGACCAGCTGCTGGGAGTGGTCGGCCAGGCGGCCCCAGCGCACCGCGGGCCGCTGGTCGTAGAAGGTTCCCCAGCGGGCCAGTTCCTCGGCGCCCAGGCGGGTGCCGTCGGCGTCGCACAGGCGGTGGGTGATCAGGCCGAGGCGCTTGGCGAGCGCCGCCGACCGGTTGGTCATCGTCATGGCGGCGTACGACCGGCCCAGGCAGGCCTGGATCAGCGGGAGCGCGCGGTAGATCTCCGCGCCCGCCAGGTTCGCGACCGAGGCGACGCTGCCGAGCTGCACGATCTGGTGCCGTCGTACGTCCTGGCCGGCCGCCTCGCGCAGCGCGTCCTCGATCGGCCCGTCCAGATACCGCTCGAGGAAGATCGGCCCGTTCTCCGGGAAGGAGATCCCGATGCAGGCCTCCACCTCGTCGGGGCCGCCGTCCTTCCGTCCTACGTACGCGATGAACTGATCCGGATCCGGGGACACCCGCGCCCCGAAACTCGTCCCGAACACCTTGCTGACCAGCGATGCGGATTCCAGCCAGACCGGAGTCCCCCGCCGGGCGATCACTATCTTCACGTTCCGTGTTCCTTTCGAGAATGGGATTACTCGGCCGGTACGGCACCGAACTCGCTCAGCACCCCCGCGAGTTCATCGAGGAGGGCGCCCTCCTGGGAGCGGACGAAGAAGTGTCCGCCCGGCATCGTGCGCAGCTCGGCCCCCCGGCTTCCGTGCTCCGACCAAGCGGCCATCTTGTGGACCGGCACCAGCCGGTCCCGCTCCCCCACGAACAGGCGCAGAGGCACCCGCAGCGGTTCGATCTCGTCCTCTTTCACCACCCCCGAGCAGAGCCTGAGATCGTCCCGGACCAGCGGCATGAAGCGCTGACGGAATCTGCGCCGCGCGGCCAACTCGGGCGGAATGCCGCCCAGTTCCGCGAGCCGTGCGGCCAGTTCCTCGTCGTCCGCCGCCGGGTCCAGGATCCGGTTGGGCGGGATGTGGGGCGCGCGGTGGGAGCTGAGGACGAGCGCCCGCGGCAGTACGGCACCCCGCCGCTGTCTGCGCAGGGTCAGCGCGTGGGCGATGAACGCCCCCATGCTGTGCCCGTAGAGCAGGTGGGGCCGCGAGAACGCGGCGTCCAGCTGCTCGTCCAGCTCCTCCACCAGCGCGTCCAGGTCGGTGAACCTCGCCTCGTGGGCGCGCTCCTCACGGCCCGGCGGCTGCACCGGCAGCACCTGGACTCCGGCGCCACGCACGTCGAGCTCCCGCTGCCACCGTGCGTAGGCGGACGCGCCGCCGCCCGCACAGGGCAGGCAGAACAGGTTCGGCCCGGCGGCGGCGGCGTGCGCCGCCTGCGGCAGGTACGGCGTCTCGGTGACCCTCATGGACACCGAAGATTCCATTCGGACCGGGGCCGGAAACAGTGGGTGCGTACCGGCGTTCGGGGTGGGTTTCTCTGCCCCGGGATGTGACCACGTCACACCCGTGAAGAATTCACAACGCCGGAATCAAATCCTCCAGAAGAGCCCCTGCCATTCGGTGGGGCGAAGGTGAATGGAGGTTTCCGATTACCGCGGCGTTCCCGGGGCAACCCGGGAGTGAGATATGAAGGTGGCGCATGGGAAAGTCTCACCCCCCAGTGATGAGCCCTTCACTTTCTGCGGACGCTTTCCCCGTATGAGGATCCTGGCAACGGAGAACGCCTCCCCAGACCGAAAAGGAACGTGCTGATGATCGAGATCATTGCCGGCGCACTCACGCTCCCCGCCGCCACGGACAGCCACTCTTCCCCGCGTCCCGCGCTCGTCGTGGACCACCTCGACTCCGGCGCCGACGACGCGGTGGCCCTGTTCACCTTCTGCACCCTCATGTCGGGTGCCGGCACGGTCAACGAGCTCTCCCACGCATGACGCCCACGGGGGAACAGACCGCGTTCGTCGAGTTCAAGAGCCACCTGCGCTGCGCGGTCGTCCCCGGGGAAGCGGCCTATCTGGTGTCGCACTCCGGGATCACGGCACTGCGCGGGGCGCAGGCGGAGGCGCTGGCCCCCCTGCTCGACGGGACCCGCACACCCGCCGCCGTCGCCCTTGCCGCCGCCGCCTCCCTGTCCGCGGAGGAGGTCGGCGACGCACTGCGGGTCCTCACGGACGCCGGGCTGCTCCGCTTCCAGCAGCGGGCCGGCAGGTCACCGGCAGACCGGGCCGCCGAGGCCTACTGGGATCTCGCGGGCCTCGACGGTGCCCGCGCCACCGAGGAGGCGGCGCGGGCGGCCGTGCGGATCGTGACGCCGTCCGGGCCTTCCGGAGAGCCCCGGCTCGCCGACGAGCTCCGGGTCCGCGAGGCCTGCGCGGCCTCGGGCCTGCGGGTCACCGACTCCGCGGCGGACTCCTGCCTCAGCCTCGTCCTGTGCGACGACTATCTCTCCCCCGGCCTGCGCGAGGTGGACGCCGAGCACCGGGCGACGGGGCGCCCCTGGCTCCTCGTACGCCTGGGTGGTCCCGAGCCGTGGTTCGGTCCGGTGTTCCGCCCCGACGACGGGCCCTGCTGGTCCTGTCTCGCGACCCGGCTGCGCGGCCACCGCTCCACCGAACTGCCCCTGCAGCGCGCGCTGCGCCTGGACCACCCGGTGGCCAGGCCGGCGGCCGACCTGCCGACCGGGCGCGCCCTCGCCGTGCAGGCCGCGGTCCTCGAGGCGGTCAAGTGGGCGAGCGGGCTGCGCAGTCCGGAGCAGAGCGCCGTACGCACCCTCGACACCCTCACGCTGCGGACCGCGACCCACCTGGTGTCCCGCCTCCCGCAGTGCGCGTCGTGCGGCGACCCGTCGCTCATGAGCGAACGCGGCTGGCGGCCCACCCGGCCGCAGAGCCGCCCGAAGGCCGCGGACGGCACCGGCGGCGGTCACCGCGCGCTGGGTACGGCGCTGATGCTGGAGCGCTACGGCCACTTGGTCGGCCCGATCACGGGCGTGGTGAAGGAGATCCGGCGGGCGCCCGGCGCCCCCGACTTCACCCAGGCCTATGTGTCGGGCCAGAACCTCGCCATGGAGGCCAGCACCCTGTCCGGGCTGCGCGCGGGGCTCCGCTCGCTCAGCGGCGGCAAGGGCCTGACCGCCGAGGAGGCGAAGGTCAGCGCGCTCGGCGAGGCCATCGAGCGCTACAGCGGCACCCGGCGCGGGGACGAGGCGATGGTGCGCGACACCTTCCGCGGCCTCGGCGACGTGGCCCTGCACCCCAACTCCTGCCAGCTGTACGACGACCGGCAGTTCCGCGACCGGTCCCGCTGGAACGCGGCCCGCTCGCCCTTCACCCACGTACCGGAACGCTTCGACGAGAACCGGCCCGTCGACTGGACCCCCCTGTGGTCCCTGGCCACGGGCACGCACCGGCTCCTGCCGACGGGCATGCTGTACTTCCCCGCCGACAGGGTGTCCCCGCACGAGCCGGTCGCCGACTCGAACGGCAACGCCGCCGGCAGCAGCTTCGAGGACGCCGTGCTCCAGGGCTTCCTGGAGCTGGTCGAGCGCGACGCGGTGGCCCTGTGGTGGTACAACCGCACGCGTCAGCCGGGCATCGACCTGCACTCCTTCGCCGAGCCCTACATCGACCGACTGCGCGAGGGCTACGGCCGGTTCAACCGCGAGATCTGGGCACTCGACCTCACGTCCGACCTCGGCATCCCCGTCGTCGTGGCCCTCTCGCGGCGCACCGACAAGCCCTCCGAGGACATCATCTTCGGCTTCGGCGCCCACCTCGATCCCCGTGTCGCGCTGCGCCGGGCCCTGACGGAGATGGGCCAGCTCCTGCCCGCCGTCTCGGGGGCGTGTCCCGACGGCTCGGGCTACCGCGTGGACCAGCCGGAGGCCGTCGACTGGTGGCGGCGCGAGACGACGGCCACCCAGCCCTATCTGACCCCCGCCCCCGACGCGGCCCCCAGAGCGCCCCACTCCTGGGAGTACACCGCGAGGGGCGACCTGCGGGACGACCTCTCGGCGGCCACGGACCTGCTCGCCTCGCACGGCATGGATCTGCTCGTACTCGACCAGACCCGCCCCGACATCGGCCTTCCGGTGGTCAAGGTCGTGGTTCCCGGGCTCCGGCACTTCTGGGCGAGATACGCGCCCGGACGCCTCTACGACGTTCCCGTCGCGCTCGGCCGGATCGCGGAACCGACGCCGTACGCGGAACTCAACCCGATCCCTCTCTTCGTCTGACACGAGTTCACGCGTCACGCGTGCGGGAGAGGCATTTCTCCGGGTGCCACACAACGCAAAGTCCGAGCCCGGCCAAGCGAGTTCATGCGAAAGCACGGTTTTCTCCGGAAGGGACTGATGCGCGGCCATCCCACGTAAGGTCTGCTGGAAGAGCGTTGTGGCCGAATACCACGGGCCCGGGGTTCGGGAGCGCCCGACAAGACGCGCTCTCGTACGCTCTCCTGGCAGAAGAGGAGCACTTCGAGGATGCACAGCGACACCAAGGACACGTCTGACGTGGCTGGTTCCAGATGGAGCCCTCGGCCTGCCCCCCGGCTGGCCCACGTCATCCTGTTGGCGGCGCTCATCTGCTATCTCGGCATCACCGCGATCAACCTGCTGAGCCAACGGCCCTCCACGCCGGAGCTCATCACCGGACTCGTCACGCTCTCCGCCGTCTTCGGCCTGCAACTCGTGCATTCCAAACCGGGAGCCGACCGCGCCTCACCCTGGACGAAGGCCGCCACCCTGGGCGCCCAGGCCCTGCTCACCTATCTGCCCCTGGTCTTCTTCGGCATCCTCTGGGGCGCGATGGCCGGCTTCCTCGGCGGCTCGCTGCTGCTCCTGCTGCCGCCCCGGGCGGCCTGGCCGCTCTACGGGGTGACCGGGCTGAGCCTGCTCGTCCCCGGGATCATCGCCGGGATGTCGGTGATCGACCTCGTCTACATGTGCCAGAGCACTCTGCTCACGGGCCTGGTGATCTACGGCCTGTCCCGTCTGTCGTCACTGGTCGACGAGGTGTACGCCGCGCGCGCGGAGATCGCCAGGATGGCCGTCGCCAGTGAACGCCTGCGCCTGGCACGGGACTTGCACGATCTCCTCGGCTACAGCATCTCCGCGATCGTGCTCAAGAGCGAGCTCCTCCAGCGCCTGATCCGGGCCCAGCATCCGCGCGCCGACCAGGAGGTGGAGGAGGTCCTCGCCATCTCCCGGCAAGCTCTCGGCGACGTCCGCAGGGTGGCCCGCAGCTACCGCGACATGTCGCTCGTACCCGAGGTGTCGTCGGCCAAGTCGGTGCTCGACGCGGCGGAGGTGGAGGTGGAGGTGGTCCTCGACCCCGCCGTCGAGGAGATCAGCTCCCAGGCCGGCACGGCGCTCGCCACGGTCCTGCGCGAGGGCGTCACCAATCTGCTGCGCCACAGCAAGGCGTCACGCTGCAACATCACCGCGGTGGTCGACGACGGAACGGCCCGGCTGACGATCATCAACGACGGTGTGGTGGACGACTATCACGACGCATCCCCGGACAGCGGAAACGGCCTCGGCAACCTGGAACAACGGCTCGGCGAGATCGGCGGCAGACTGATCACCGAACGCGAGAAGGAGATACCCCCGGACTGCGGGGGCTGGTTCCGTCTCGTCGCCGAGGTGCCCGCGCAGGCCGTCGGCCGAAACAGTGTCGGCCGAAACAGTGCGGAACAACCCCAGAAAACCGGGCGAATAAATCCGAATGGCGCGTTCTAGGCGGCTGATAACATGTGCCCGCGAGCAACAACGGGGGTTCGCGATACGGGTAATCATGGGGGGCTATCGATGATCCGTGTAATGCTCGCCGAGGATATGTACATGCTGAGAGGCGCATTGGTCGCCTTGTTGAACCTGGAACATGATCTGGACGTCGTGGCGAGCGTGGAACGCGGCGACGAGATTCTCTCCACGGCCCGCGAGTTCCAGCCGGACGTCGCCATCATCGACATCGATCTTCCCGGCCTCGACGGACTGAGCGCGGCGGAGCAGCTGCACGAACGGCTTCCCCAGTGCCGCACCCTGATCCTCACCAGCCTCGGCCGCCCCGGGACTCTGCGCCGCGCGATGTCCGCGAAGGTCTCCGGTTATCTGCTCAAGGACGCGCCGCCGCAGGAACTCGCGCAGGCGGTGCGGAAGGTGGCGGCCGGCCAGCGGGTCATCGACTCGGAACTCGCGCTGGCGGCGTGGGGCAGCGCGGACAGTCCGCTCACCTCACGCGAGACGGAGGTGCTGCGCCTCGCGTCACAGGGTTCGGACGCCAGTGAGATAGCGAAGCGGCTGCGTCTGTCGGTGGGGACCGTACGGAACTATCTGACCACCGTGGTGACGAAGCTCAACGCCCGCAACAGGGTGGACGCGATCCGCATCGCCAATGACTCCGGGTGGCTGTGACACCGGGTGGCCGTGAGGCTCTCAACGGGGCTGCTCAGGAGCGGGGTTGGGCCGCGACTCCGGCTGCCGCGAGGTAGCAGAGGATGCCTTCCGTGACGTCGCCGGGCAACGGCAGTACGGCGGTGATGGCCTTCAGCGTCACTGGTCGGGCGAGGGCGAGCGCGAAGACCATCATGGCCTCCTGCCGGTGGATGACGAGGCGGTGTGATGCCGTGCGGGACTCGAAGGTGGCCGTGAGCGGGTCGAAGGCGAAGGAGAGCCCGAGGAACAGCCGGATGGGCCGCGCCTGGTCCAGGGGCAGGACGGTGAGAGACGCGCCCGCTTCGGTCGCTTCGGGTGGGTGTGTTCCGCCCACGTCGGCCAGTGGCGCGATGGACAGAAGCGGACCGCTCAGGCCGTCGAGCCCGAGGGTGCGGACCAGCAGATGGGGAAAGCGCCCGAACACCGGCCGCATCATGAAATAGACCTTCGCGTCCCGGTCCCGGCCCCCTTCGCCGTCGTCGACCAGCGCGTTGCCGAGAAGAACCGGACCCAACTGCATCCGCCGGAGCACTTCGAGGACGGTGGGCCCCGGGCTCGCCACACGGGCGGTGCCCTGGTCCCAGGTGAGCACCAGGGACCCCGTGAGCGCGTCGGACTCGACCACCACGTCCTCACGCAGCGACCAGAGATGCCGCAGCCGTCCGCCGGGCAGCTCCAGCAGGTCGATCGTGGCCTCCATGCGCGCTCTCCTCGCAGTGTCTGAGAGTGTCCACTCTGAAGGCGCACCGAGGTATCCCGACAGTCATGAACTCATGCCGGGTCTGTGATCCCTTCACGGGTTCGAAACGAGCCGCCCACCAATATTCCGGTGCGGCGGGGGGACCCGGCTGCCTAGACTCCGGTCAGCCGAAGGAACGACCGAGTGAGGGGGCAGGGCCATGCGTCACCGCACAGCTGCCCGCCCTCCCCGGACACGGTTCGACGTGATCCTGGTGTCTTCGCGCGTACGGTGCCGGCTGCGCGGCCGTCACTGAATCTCCGAGGCTTGCTGCTCCCCGCACCCGGCTCTCTGCCGTAGCTCCCTGCCGTGGCTCTCCGCCCTGGCTCGGCCCCGCCCCGGAAATCGCGCTGCCCCGCCCGCACGAATCGAAAGACCAAGGGCCATGCGCACCCACACCACGAACCCCACCACCCGCCGCACAACGGGCCACACACCACCGCTCCCTGTCCGCAATCTCGGCATCCTCGCCCACGTGGACGCGGGCAAGACGACCGTCACCGAACGGATCCTGTTCCTGACCGGCGCCACCCACAAGCGGGGCGAGGTCCATGACGGCACGACCGTCACCGACTTCGACGCGCAGGAACGCGACCGCGGGATCACCATCTTCGCGGCAGCGGTCAGCTGTGCCTGGGACGGTCACCGGATCAACCTGATCGACACCCCCGGGCACGTCGACTTCGCCGACGAGGTGGAGCGCTCGCTGCGGGTGCTCGACGGCGCGGTGGCGGTGTTCGACGCCGTCGCGGGCGTGGAACCGCAGAGCGAGTCGGTGTGGCGGCAGGCGGACCGGTACGACGTGCCGCGGATCGCGTTCATCAACAAGCTGGACCGCACGGGCGCGGACCTCGACACGGCGGTCGCGTCGATCAGGGAGCGCCTGCACACGGTCCCGCTGGTGGTGCAGCTGCCGATCGGGCGGGAGGACGAGTTCACCGGCGTCGTGGACCTGCTGCGCATGCGCGCACTGCTCTGGCACCCGGGCAAGGACACGTACGAGACAACGGACATCCCCCCGCCGCTGACCGCCCAAGCGCAAGCCCGCAGAAGGGAGTTGGAGGAGAGGGTGGCCGAGCTGCATCCGACGGCGATGGAGGAGTACTGCGCAACGTCGGCGCTCACCACCGCCACCCTGACGGCCGCGCTGCGTGACCTCACCCTCAGCGGTGAGGGCCTGGTGGTGCTGTGCGGGTCGGCGTACCGGAACCGCGGGATCGAGCCGCTGCTCGAAGCCGTCGTGTCCTACCTGCCGTCGCCGCAGGACGTTCCGGCGGTACGCGGCACTCTGGGCGACACGGTGCAGGAGCGGGCCGCTGATCCGGGGGCGCCGTTCGCGGGCCTGGCGTTCAAGGTGAACGCGACGGCGACGGGGCGGCTGACGTATGTGCGCGTGTATGCGGGAACGATCACGAAGGGAGAGACGGTGATGGACGCGGGCACGGGCCGCACGGAGCGGATCGGCCGGATCCTGCGCGTGCAGGCCGACCGCCACGCTGAGCTCGACCGGGCGACGGCAGGGGACATCGTGGCCGTGGTGGGCCTGAAGACGGCCCGCGCCGGCACCACACTGTGCTCCCCCGCGGCACCCCTGGTCCTGGAACCTCCCGCGGTGGCGGCCTCGGTGGTCTCGGTCGCGGTGGAGGCACGCAGGAGCGGGGACACGGGACGCCTCTCGTCGGCCCTCGCCCGCCTGGTCGAGGAAGACCCCTCGCTGGCGGTACGGGTCGATCGCGAGACGGGTCAGACGGTGCTCTCCGGCATGGGCGAGCTGCACCTGGAGGTCGCGGTGGAGAAGATCCGCCGTGCCCACGGCATCGAGGTCGGCGTGGGCCGCCCGCAGGTGGCGTACCGCGAGACGGTCGTGCGCGGGGTGTCGGGCCTGGTGTACCGGCACGTCAAACAGGACGGAGGAGCGGGCCAGTTCGCCCACGTGGTCCTGAACGTCGAACCACTGGAGGTACAGCCGGGCCCGACGCCCACCTTCACCTTCGACGCCACGGTGACCGGGGGCCGGGTTCCGCAGGAGTACATCCGAGCGGTGGAGGCCGGCTGCAGGGACGCGCTCACGGAGGGCCCCTTGGGCGGCCACCCGGTGACGGGCCTGCGGGTCACGCTCACCGACGGGGCGACCCACTCCAAGGACTCCTCGGAGATGGCGTTCCGGACGGCGGGCAGATTCGCGCTGCGCACGGCCTTGCGGGAGGCGACGATGCAACTCCTCGAACCAGTGGCTGAGTTGACGGCAACGGTGCCGGATGACGCGGTCGGCGGAGTACTGGGCGACCTGGCGGCACGCCGGGCCCACGTCACGAACTCCACCACCCGCTCCGGCACGGCCACCCTCACGGCAACGGTGGCCCTGTCCGAACTCTTCGGCTACGCAACCCGCTTGCGCAGCCGAACCCAGGGCAGAGGCACCTTCACCACACGTCCGTCGGGGTATGCGGGGGTGCCGGCGGGGACGCCCGCCGGAGCCCCGCCCGGATAGCACAAAGGGATGGCCCCGCTCTCACGAGCGGGGCCATCCCCGTACCGGAAACGCCGCGCCGGCTCATCCGCTCACACGTTGAAGCGGAACTCCACCACATCCCCGTCCTGCATCACATACTCCTTGCCCTCCATGCGCGCCTTGCCCTTGGCGCGGGCCTCCGCGACCGAGCCGACCTCCACCAGGTCCTCGAAGGAGATGACCTCGGCCTTGATGAAGCCCTTCTGGAAGTCCGTGTGGATCACGCCCGCGGCCTCGGGGGCCGTGGCTCCCTGGGGGATCGTCCAGGCGCGGGATTCCTTGGGGCCGGCCGTGAGGTACGTCTGGAGGCCGAGGGTGCGGAAGCCGACGTGGGCGAGGGTGGCCAGGCCGGGTTCCTCCTGGCCCACCGACTGGAGGAGCTCCAGTGCCTCTTCCTCGTCCAGCTCCGCCAGGTCCGACTCCAGCTTGGCGTTGAGGAAGATCGCCTCCGCGGGGGCGACCAGGGCGCTCTGCTCGGCCTTGAACGCGTCGTCCGTCAGCTCGTCCTCGTCCACGTTGAACACGTAGAGGAAGGGCTTCGTCGTGAGGAGGTGGAGGTCGTGGAGGAGCTCCTCCTTGCCCGAGCCCTGGACGATGCCCTGGGAGAAGAGCGTGTCGCCCTTCTCCAGGATCGCCTGGGCCTCCTCGACCGCCTTCACCTTCGGGGCGACGTCCTTCTTGATGCGCGACTCCTTCTGGAGGCGCGGGAGGACCTTCTCGATGGTCTGGAGGTCGGCGAGGATCAGCTCGGTGTTGATCGTCTCGATGTCGTCCTTGGGCGAGACCTTGCCGTCCACGTGCACGACGTTCTCGTCCTTGAAGGCGCGGATGACCTGGCAGATCGCGTCCGACTCGCGAATGTTCGCGAGGAACTTGTTGCCCAGGCCCTCGCCCTCGCTCGCGCCGCGCACGATGCCCGCGATGTCGACGAAGTCGACCGTCGCCGGGAGCACCTTCTGGGAGCTGAAGATTTCCGCCAATTTCGTCAGGCGGGGGTCGGGGACGCCGACCACGCCGACGTTCGGCTCGATCGTCGCGAACGGGTAGTTGGCCGCAAGGACGTCGTTCTTGGTCAGGGCGTTGAAAAGGGTCGACTTGCCGACATTGGGCAGACCGACGATTCCGATCGTGAGCGACACGTTGCGACTTCCCGTACGTGAGTGCTGGGGGTGGACGGCCCGGAGGGCCGGAGCGACCGTAGGGCGATCCCCCAGTCTACGGCGTGCGGGCCCCGCACTCGTCGGCGTACCGCTCTCGTATCGAACGCTTGGCCAAGGTCGGCCAAAGCGCGTGTCCCATGCCGGATTATCGGTACGGCTCGACCTAGGTTGGTCCGGTGGAGCAACACAGGACGCGTCCCCCTCAGCCTCCGGCCCGGCCGCGACGCACCGCGCCCCTGCCCCCGCAGGGCAGGTCCGCCGACTCGGCGGCGGTCTACCGCGCCGCGCCGCGTCCCCGCCGCCCCGTCCCGCCCGTCGTACGCAAACTGCGCGCGCTGCCCCTCTATCGCAGACTGCGCGCGATGCCGAACCCGCGTCTCACCGGGCTCGGCAGCGGGCTCTTCTGCGCCGCGACGATGTTCCTGCTCGCCTGTCTGCTGTGGCTGCTCTTCGGCAGCTCCGTGGTCGCGTACGGCGTGCTCTTCCTGCCCGTGAGCGCGCTGACCGCGTACTGGGTGCGGCCCGCCGACCTGATCACCGCGCCGGTGGCCGCGCCGATCGCCTTCGCCGTCGGGCTCGTGCCCCTCTCGGGCGGCAACGGCGGCGGCTTCGGCGGTCACTTCATGGGGCTCGTCACGTCGCTCGCGCTGCACGCGGGCTGGCTGTACGCCGGGACGCTCGTCGCCGGTCTCGTCGCGATCGTGCGCCGCATCAAGCTCATGGGGCAGCGGCGCCGGGCACGCGCCGCCTCCCCCGTCACCGCACCGCCACGGAAGCCGGTCTCGGCGAAGAGGCGCATGCCCACCTCGTAGGCCGGTCCGAACCTGGCGTCGTAGGCCGGCCCGAACCTGGCGGACCGCGCTCTAGTCCTTCTCCGCCGCCGCCATCGCCGCTCCCACGATCCCCGCGTTGTTCTGCAGCTCCGCGGGGACGATCTCTGCCTTGATGTCCTTGATCAGCGGCAGGAACTTGTGTGACTTGCGGCTCACTCCGCCGCCGATGATGAAGAGCTCGGGCGAGAACAGCATCTCCACGTGCGCCAGATACTTCTGCACGCGGTGCGCCCAGTGCTCCCAGCTGAGGTCCTCGTCCTCCTTGGCCTTGGACGAGGCGCGCTTCTCCGCGTCGTGGCCGTGCAGCTCGAGGTGGCCGAGCTCCGTGTTCGGGACGAGGCGGCCGCCGGTGAAGAGGGCGCTGCCGATGCCGGTGCCGAGGGTGAGCAGGATGACCGTGCCCGTACGGCCGCGGCCCGCCCCGAAGTGCATCTCGGCCACGCCCGCCGCGTCCGCGTCGTTCAGGACGGTGACGGGGACGCCGCCGCCGAGCCGGTCGGAGACCAGTTTCTGGATGTCCGTGCCGATCCAGCTCTTGTCCACGTTGGCCGCGGTGCGCGCCGTGCCGCCGGTGATGACGCCGGGGAACGTGGCGCCGATCGGCCCCGTCCAGCCGAAGTGCTCGACGACCTCACGCACCTTGTCGGCCACGCCGTCGGGCGTGGCCGGTTGCGGTGTCAGTACCTTGTGCCGCTCTTGTGCCAGGTCTCCACGGTCCAGGTCCACGGGAGCGCCCTTGATCCCTGATCCGCCGATGTCCACACCGAAGATCTGCATGAGACCCACCGTACGACCCTGGCCTGGCCTTCGCGTTACTTCTGTGACAGCTCCGCGGCTTCGGCGCGCAGGTCGCGGCGGAGTTCCTTCGGCAGCGAGAAGGTGATCGACTCGTCGGCCGTCTTCACCGTCTCCACGTCCCCGTATCCCCGCTCGGCGAGCCACTCGATGACGCCGTCCACCAGGATGTCGGGGACGGAGGCGCCCGAGGTGAGGCCGACCGTGGTCACGCCCTCCAGCCAGGCCTCGTCGATCTCGTCGGCGTTGTCGACGAGGTGCGACGCGGCCGCGCCCGCGTCCAGGGCGACCTCGACCATACGGATTGAGTTCGAGGAGTTCTTGGAGCCGACCACGATGACGAGCTCGGCGTCCTCCGCCAGCTTCTTCACCGCGACCTGGCGGTTCTGCGTGGCGTAGCAGATGTCGTCGCTGGGAGGGGAGATCAGGCCCGGGAACTTCGTCTTCAGGGCGTCGACCGTCTCCATGGTCTCGTCGACCGAAAGCGTGGTCTGGGAGAGCCAGACGACCTTGTCCGGGTCACGGACCTCGACGTTCGCGACGTCGTCGGGGCCGTCGACCAGGGTGATGTGGTCGGGCGCCTCACCGGACGTGCCGATGACCTCCTCGTGGCCCTCGTGGCCGATCAGGAGGATGTCGAAGTCGTCCTTGGCGAACCGGACGGCTTCCTTGTGGACCTTCGTGACCAGGGGGCACGTGGCGTCGATCGTCGCCAGTTTGCGCTCGGCGGCCTCCGCGTGGACCGTCGGCGCAACGCCGTGCGCGGAGAACATGACGATGGAACCCTCGGGAACCTCCGCCGTCTGGTCGACGAAGATGGCCCCCTTCTTCTCCAGGGTCTGCACCACGTACTTGTTGTGAACGATCTCGTGGCGGACATAGATCGGAGACCCGTACTGCTCAAGGGCCTTCTCGACGGCGATCACGGCACGGTCCACACCCGCGCAGTAGCCGCGGGGGGCGGCGAGCAGGACTCGGCGGGCAGGAGTCGAAGCAGTCATACCCCCCATCGTAAGGCCGAGCCCAGCGCGTCAAAGATCGGCTTCTTGGGGAGACTGGAGGCCTGCGTTCACTTACGGAGGCACGATGTCCGGTTACTCCGGCAACTCAGACACGACGGGCGGCGCGACGGGCGGCGCCCACACCGCCTCCGCTGCCGAGGGCGACGGCCTGCGGCGCAGTCTCGGCTTCCGTGATCTCGTCGTCTACGGGTTGCTGTTCATCGCCCCGATGGCGCCGGTCGGAGTCTTCGGCACGCTCGACGCCAAGTCGCACGGCGCCGTGGCCCTCGTCTACATCATCGCCACGATCGCGATGGCGTTCACCGCGTTCAGTTACGCCCAGATGGTGAAGGTGGTCCCCCAGGCGGGTTCCGTCTTCGCCTACGCGCGCGTGGGGCTCGGCAACGGTCCCGGGTTCATCGCCGGGTGGATGGCGATGCTCGACTATCTCCTCATCCCCGCCGTCGCCTATCTCTTCTCCGGGATCGCGATGGAGGCGCTCGTGCCCTCCGTGTCGCGGTGGGTGTGGACGGCGATCGCGGTCCTGGTGACGACCGCGCTGAACCTGTGGGGCGTACGAGCGGCCGCGCGGGTCGGCTTCCTCGTCCTCGCGATGGAGATCGTGGTCCTCCTTGTCTTCATGGTGTCGGCGATCGTCGTCCTCGCGCGGGACGGCGCCGAGCGGGACTGGCTCTCGCCGCTGAGCGGGGACGGCTCGCAGGGGGCGTTCGCGCTGGGCGCCGTGGTGGGGGCGGTGTCGGTGGCGGTGCTCTCGTATCTGGGCTTCGACGCGATCGCCTCGTTCGCCGAGGAGGTGACGGGCGGCTCGGCGAAGGTGGCGCGGGCGGTGCTGTGCTGTCTGGCGCTCGCCGGTGTGCTGTTCATCGCCCAGACGTACCTGGTGGCGCTCCTCGAGCCGGTGTCCTCCGCGCAGCTGGCCGCCGAGCCGGCCAAGCAGGGGTCGGCCTTCTACGATGCGGTCGACTCGGCCGTCGGGGACTGGCTGCACGATCTGGTGGCCGTCAGCAAGGCGATCGGTGCTGCCTTCGCCGCGCTGGCCGGGCAGGCCGCCGCGGGACGGCTGCTGTACGCCATGGCGCGTGACCGGCGGCTGCCCGGCGCGCTGTCCAAGACCGATTCGGGGACGCCTCGGCTCGCGCTGCTGTGTGCGGCTGTCGTGACGCTGGTGGCCGCGGTGTGGGCGGCTCGCCGGGACGACGGGATGGATCACCTGGTGTCGGTGGTGAATGTCGGGGCGCTGACGGCGTTCGTGTTGTTGCACGCGAGCGTGGTGGGGTGGTTCGCCGTCCGTCGGCAAGGGGGGCCCGTGAGCTGGTGGCGGCATGTGCTCGTCCCCGTGCTCGGGGCGGCCGTCACCATCGCGGTGATCGTGGAGGCGGCGGGGTCCGCGCAGGTGGTGGGGGCGATGTGGTTGGCCGTGGGCCTTGTGGTGCTCTTTGCCCAGCGGGCTCGGCGGGGGGAGTCCTAGGCCGCTGGGGTGTTTGGCGGGGGGGGCCGGTGCCTTGCCTGGCGGGGTGCCCTGCGGGCGGCCTGAACCGCCGCCTTGACTGGCAGGGCGCCCTGCGGGCGGCCTGAACCGCCGCTTCGCGGCGGATGCTTCCCACCCACCCACCCGATCACCCGCGTCCGATCCTCGACGTAGGGGCGGTTGGGGGGGGCGTCGGGTGGGTGAGCGGGCTGGGGTGGAAACGGAGGCCGCCGGAGCGGAGACGTCGGGCGGGTGGGTGGGGTGAACCGTGCGGGAGCCGCCGACGCGCGACGCAGGCACCTCCGGCAGGCAAGGAGCACAGTGCGGAGGCCACCGGAGCGGAGACGCCGGACGCGTGGGTGGGGTGAACCGTGCGGGAGCCGCCGACGCGCGACGCAGGCACCTCCGGCAGGCGAGAGGCACAGTGCGGGAGCCGCCGGAGCGGAGACCTCCGGCAGGCGGGCGGGGGGTGCGGGGAAGCCTGCGACATGTCGGACGCATCGGTGGCGGCGGAGTTGGCGGTGGGCTCGTGTCGTAGGGGGACCGGTCGTGTCAGACCCTGCCGATACGCTCGGTGCATGGCTTTGAACACTTCCGCGGATGCCCCGCTGCCCGTCGGCGAGGTGTCGCGGCTCATCGGCGGGTGGATCGACCGGCTCGGTGCCGTGTGGGTCGAGGGACAGATCACCCAGCTGTCCCGCAGGCCCGGCGCCGGTGTCGTCTTCATGACGTTGCGCGATCCCTCGCACGACATCTCCGTCAGCGTCACCTGTTACCGCCAGGTGTTCGACGCCGTCGCGGACGTCGTCTCCGAGGGCGCCCGGGTCGTGGTCCACGCCAAGCCCGAGTGGTACGCACCCCGGGGGCAGTTGTCCCTGCGGGCCGTCGAGATAAAGCCCGTCGGCGTCGGAGAACTGCTCGCGCGCATCGAGCAGTTGAAGAAGAGCCTCGCCGGAGAAGGGCTCTTCGCCGCCGACCGGAAGAAGCCCCTCCCCTTCCTGCCGCAGCTCATCGGACTCGTCACCGGCCGTGCCTCCGCCGCCGAGCGGGACGTGCTCGAGAACGCCCGGCACCGCTGGCCCGCCGTCCGCTTCGAGGTGCGCAACGTCCCCGTGCAGGGCGTGCACGCCGTGCCGCAGGTCGTGCAGGCCGTGAAGGACCTCGACTCGCTGGACGCCGTGGACGTGATCATCGTGGCGCGCGGCGGCGGCAGCGTCGAGGATCTGCTGCCGTTCTCGGACGAGCAGCTCGTGCGGGCCGTCGCCTCCTGCCGTACGCCCGTCGTCTCGGCGATCGGCCACGAGCCGGACAACCCCCTGCTCGATTACGTGGCCGACCTGCGCGCCTCCACCCCGACCGACGCCGCCAAGAAGGTCGTGCCGGACGTCGGCGAGGAGTACGAGCGCGTGCGCTGGCTGCGGGACCGGGCCCGCCGCTGCATGGACGCTTTCCTCGACCGCGAGGACCGCGGCCTCGCGCACGCGCTGGCCCGCCCCTCCATGGAGAACCCGCACCGCATGATCGAGGAGCGCGAGGAACAGGTCTCGGCGCTCGTCGACCGCAGCCGCCGCACGCTCGGGCATCTCCTGGACCGCGCCGAGTCGGAGCTGACGCACACCCACGCGCGCGTGGTGGGCCTCTCCCCCGCGGCCACGCTCCAGCGGGGGTACGCGGTGCTGCAGAAGCAGGACGGCGCGGTGGTGCGCGACGCCGGGGAGGTGACCGCGGGCGAGGAGCTTCGGGCCCGGGTCGCCGAGGGCGAGTTCACCGTACGAGCCCTTGAGGGCGCGGCGGCAGCCGACACCGCGGAGTAACGCGCGGCACGTTCGCCGCACACGCCAGACAAGCCACGCACGCCACACAAGCCGTACGAACCGACATTTAGGGTGGGGCACATGACCAGCAAGACGGACGAGGCCGCGAGCCCGGCGGACGCACTCGGCTATGAGCAGGCGCGGGACGAGCTCATCGAGGTCGTACGCCGCCTGGAGACGGGCGGCACCACCCTGGAGGAGTCGCTCGCCCTGTGGGAGCGCGGCGAGGAACTGGCCAAGGTGTGCCGCCGCTGGCTGGACGGCGCCCGCGCCCGCCTGGACGCGGCCCTTGCCGGTGGCGACGGGGACGCGGACGGCGACGAGGACGCCGAGGACTCCTGATCGGCGCGTTACGCAACCCCCGCCCCACGACCCCCGCGCTGTGAAGCGGATCACCAAGCGCCGGATTTTGTTGAAGATTAAACCGCAACGCCGTACGGTCGGTGACGCAAGCTGATCCACGCACGCACCGAGAAGGTTGATCCATGTCTCTCGTCCTTGACCCCGCCGCACAGGACCTGCTCTTCCGCGAGGCCCGCACCGCGAACTCCTTCACCGATGAGCCGGTCACCGACGAGCAGGTGCAGGCGATCTACGACCTGGTCAAGTTCGGCCCGACCGCCTTCAACCTGTCGTCGCTGCGCGTCACGCTGGTCCGCTCCCCCGAGGCCCGCGAGCGCCTGGTCCAGCACATGGCCGAGGGCAACCAGCCGAAGACCGCGGGCGCCCCGCTCGTCGCGATCCTCTCCGCGGACAACGAGTTCCACGAGGAGCTGCCGGCACTGTTCCCGCACTTCCCGCAGGCCAAGGACGTGTTCTTCTCGGAGCGCCCGGCCCGCGAAGGTGCCGCGCACCTCAACGCCGCGCTGCAGGCCGCTTACTTCATCATCGGCGTGCGCGCCGCCGGCCTGGCCGCGGGCCCGATGACCGGCTTCGACGCCGCCGGCGTCCAGAAGGAGTTCCTGGACGGCGACCACACCCCGCTGATGGTCGTCAACATCGGCAAGCCGGCCGAGAACGCCTGGTTCCCGCGCTCCCCGCGCCTTGAGTTCGACCAGGTCATCGAGACCGTCTGAGACCCGGACACCTGAGACTCGGGCCCCTGGTCCGCATCCGACATACGAGTGAGGGCCCCGGCGATGTCGCCGGGGCCCTCACTCGTACGCACAGAATCAGGACGCCTTCAGCGCCTGCGCCATCTCCGTCAGCTGACCGAACGACGCCGTGCCCGCGACCACCGTCGTCGCGCCCTTGTCCTCGCGCACCAGGGCGTCGTACGTCTGCCCCTTGTAGCGGTGCCACGTCTGGCCGTCGATCTTCTCGGTGGCCTTCGTCCGCACGGCCCGCTGCGTGGCCTCCTCGATGAACTTGACCGGCTTGGCCGTGGACTGCTTGACCGCGACGTACTCACCGGACGGGTCGAGGAAACCCAGGTGCCAGCTGTCGCCCTTGGAGCCGTCGAACCGCACCGACGTCGGCTTCCACGCCTTGGCCAGGCCCTCGGGGGCGGCCACCGGGTATGCCGCCGCCCGTCGCGCGGTCAGCAGCTCGATGCTGTAGTCGACGCGCTTGACGGGGGCCTTGGAGTCGTCGTGCGGGATGAAGACGTAGATCACGCCGGCGACGAGGGCGATCACCGCCATCGACCACAGCATGTTCCGTACGGTCTGCTTGCCTTGTCTGCCTGCCACGCCCCCATGTTCTCAGGCCCCGGCCACACCTCTTGCCCCCGGTACTCCCCAAGCGGCCCCCGGTGCCCGATCCGCTCATGCGTGGGGCCCTCTGCTCATTTTGTCGACCTACGGATAGAGTCGTGCCACACCCTCATCCGGCCGTCGTCGTATCAGCAGAAAGGTGCGCTCCGATGACCGAGCATCAACACCATCTCCCGTCCGAGCTCGAAGTCTCTCCCGAGGCTCCCGACCGCAACCTCGCCCTGGAGCTCGTCCGGGTCACCGAGGCCGCCGCCATGGCCGCGGGCCGCTGGGTCGGCCGCGGCGACAAGATCGGTGCCGACGGCGCCGCCGTCAGGGCCATGCGGACCCTCGTCTCCACCGTCTCGATGAACGGCGTCGTCGTCATCGGTGAGGGCGAGAAGGACGAGGCCCCGATGCTCTTCAACGGGGAGCGCATCGGCGACTCCACCGGCGCCGAGGTCGACATCGCCGTCGACCCGATCGACGGCACGACCCTGTGCGCGAAGGGGATGCCGAACGCCATCGCCGTGCTCGCCGCCGCCGACCGCGGTGCCATGTTCGACCCGTCCGCGGTCTTCTACATGGACAAGCTGGTCACCGGCCCGGAGGCCGCCGACTATGTCGACATCAACGCCCCGGCGTCCGTCAACATCCGCCGCGTCGCCAAGGCCAAGGGCCGTGCGCCCGAGGACGTGACGGTCATGATCCTCGACCGCCCCCGCCACGAGGGCATCGTCAAGGAGATCCGCGAGACCGGCGCGCGCATCAAGTTCATCTCGGACGGCGACGTCGCCGGTTCGATCATGGCCGTGCGCGAGGGCACCGGCGTCGACATGCTCATGGGCATCGGCGGCACCCCCGAGGGCATCATCTCGGCCTGCGCGATCAAGTGCCTGGGCGGTGTGATCCAGGGCAAGTTGTGGCCGAAGGACGACGCGGAGCGCCAGCGCGCGCTCGACGCGGGCCACGATCTGGACCGCACGCTGTCGACGACCGACCTGGTCCGCGGGGACAACGTCTTCTTCGTCGCGACCGGCATCACGGACGGCGAACTGCTCCAGGGCGTGCGCTACGCCGCGGAGACGGCCTCGACCTCGTCCCTGGTCATGCGCTCCAAGTCGGGCACGATCCGCAAGATCGACTCCGACCACCGGCTCGCGAAGCTGCGCGCCTACAGCGCCATCGACTTCGACCGCGCCAAGTAGCCGAGCAGGATCGCGTCAGGTGACCAAGTAGGCTTTACAGGGCGCGAGTTGCGCACACCGGAGGGGGCGCCCCGTGCGGGGGACGCCCCCTTCGGCGTACACACGCCGCGAGCGTGCGGAAGATCTATCCGGCCGCGGCTATGGGTCCCGCGGACGTGTGCGCGGCCTTCTTGAGCTCCACCTCGCGCCGGCGCCGCCTGGCGAGCACCACGCGGCGCTCCGCGGCCGTCAGGCCGCCCCAGACGCCGTACGGCTCGGGCTGGAGAAGGGCGTGCTCCCGGCATTCGACCATCACCGGACAACGGGCGCAGACCCGCTTCGCGGCTTCTTCCCGGGACAGGCGTGAGGCGGTCGGTTCCTTTGACGGGGCGAAGAACAGCCCGGCCTCGTCTCGTCGGCACACCGCCTCGGTGTGCCATGGGGCGTCCGAATCATGATCGCGCACTGGCACCCGCTGGGCCGGAACGGCGACCTGCAGGGACTGATGCGACGGCTGCAGCACGGGTCTACTCCTGACGACGGCTTCGCGAGCGAGAGACGATGCAGCAAGCTCTACCCGCTGTGCACACGCCTATGCACTGAGTTCCGATGTACGGGACTTCGCGCCATCCGTGGCCCTGATTCGCCCCTCAGTGGCCGAGATGCTTGCGCAAGTGCTTGTGCAGGTCCCGGACGATCTTGCCCCGCTTCGGCCTCGCCTCGATGTTGCCCAGGACGGTGAATCCGTCGACGAAGACGACCGGCGCGTCCCGCTCGGCCGAGTCGAGCGTGTCCACCTCGAAGTTGCCGAGCACCCCGGTGCCGTTACCCCGCAGCGAGATGTTCTCCGGGACGCGGATCTCGACGTTCCCGAAGACGGAGATCGCCTTGATCACGACCTGTCGCTGCTCGAAGATCGCTTCGCTGAGATCGATCTCCACATTGCCGAAGATCGCGTACGCGTGCGTGCGGCGGCTCACGCGCCAGCGGCCCTTGCGGACCGAGCTGCTGAAGACCGCGACCAGGTTCTCGTCGGCGACCGGGGGCACCACGCCGTCCGAGGGCCGGGAGGGGACGGGCTCGGGCGTCACCGTCGGGTACGCCGCGCCGCTCGCCGCGGGCAAGTCGCTGACCAGCGGCTCCAGTTCACCCATGGTCTTGGCGCGATAGACCCCGTCGATCCGCTCGCCGTGCTCCTCGGCGGTCAGCCGCCCCTCGGCGAGCGCCTCGCGCAGGATGTCCGCCGTGCGGTCCCGGTCGGCGTCCGACGCGCGCAGGCCTGCGGGCCGCGGTTCCGGGTGGGTCTGCTGAGGGCGCTTGTCTAGGTCCACACCACTCAGCGTACCCAAACGCGATAGATCGCGACTACCCCTGTGGACGACTCGGTGACCGGCCCTGTGCACGACCCGCGCACCCTGTGGACAACCGGCGAGGACACCCGCGAGCGCTACTGAGCCTTACCTCACAAGCCCGGCCGCCCCGTGGCGTTCTACGCTGGTTGGCGCGTCGCCAATGGAGGCCGCGCCGCCGTCTGCCGAGTGAGGAATGGCCGTAATGCCAGAGTTCGAGTACTCCGATCTGCTCCCCCTGGGAGAGGACACCACGCCGTACCGGCTGGTGACCTCCGAGGGTGTCTCCACATTCGAGGCCGACGGGCGGACGTTCCTCAAGGTCGACCCCGAGGCGCTGCGCACGCTCGCCGCCGAGGCGATCCACGACATCCAGCACTACCTGCGGCCCGCGCACCTGGCCCAGCTGCGGCGCATCGTCGACGACCCGGAGGCGTCGGGCAACGACAAGTTCGTGGCGCTCGACCTGCTGAAGAACGCGAACATCGCGGCCGCGGGCGTGCTCCCCATGTGCCAGGACACCGGCACGGCCATCGTCATGGGCAAGCGCGGCCAGCACGTCCTCACCCAAGGTGAGGACGAGAAGGCGCTCTCGCACGGCATCTACGACGCGTACACGAAGCTCAACCTGCGCTACTCGCAGATGGCTCCCCTGAACATGTGGGAGGAGAAGAACACCGGCTCCAACCTCCCGGCCCAGATCGAGCTGTACGCGACCGACGGCGGCGCCTACAAGTTCCTCTTCATGGCCAAGGGCGGCGGCTCGGCGAACAAGTCGTTCCTCTACCAGGAGACGAAGGCCGTCCTGAACGAGACCTCCATGATGAAGTTCCTGGAGGAGAAGATCCGCTCGCTCGGCACGGCGGCCTGCCCGCCGTACCACCTGGCGATCGTCGTCGGCGGCACCAGCGCCGAGTTCGCCCTGAAGACCGCGAAGTACGCCTCGGCGCACTACCTGGACGAGCTGCCCGCCGAGGGCTCCCCCACCGGCCACGGCTTCCGGGACAAGGAGCTGGAGGAGAAGGTCTTCGAGCTGACGCAGAAGATCGGCATCGGCGCGCAGTTCGGCGGCAAGTACTTCTGCCACGACGTCCGGGTGGTGCGCCTGCCCCGGCACGGCGCCTCGCTGCCCGTCGCGATCGCCGTCTCCTGCTCCGCCGACCGCCAGGCGACCGCGAAGATCACCGCCGAGGGCGTCTTCCTGGAGCAGCTGGAGACGGACCCGGCGCGCTTCCTGCCGGAGACCACCGACGAGCACCTCGATGAGGCTGCCGACGTCGTGAAGATCGACCTGAACCAGCCCATGGACGCCATCCTCGCCGAGCTCACCAAGCACCCGGTGAAGACCCGTCTCTCGCTCACCGGCCCCCTCGTCGTGGCCCGCGACATCGCGCACGCCAAGATCAAGGAGCGGCTCGACGCGGGCGAGGAGATGCCGCAGTACCTGAAGGACCACCCGGTCTACTACGCGGGCCCGGCCAAGACCCCCGAGGGCTACGCCTCCGGCTCCTTCGGCCCCACGACGGCCGGCCGGATGGACTCCTACGTGGAGCAGTTCCAGGCGGCGGGCGGATCCAAGGTCATGCTGGCCAAGGGCAACCGCTCGAAACAGGTCACCGACGCCTGTGACGCGCACGGCGGCTTCTACCTGGGCTCGATCGGCGGCCCCGCCGCGCGTCTCGCCCAGGACTGCATCAAGAAGGTCGAGGTCGTCGAGTACGAGGAGCTCGGCATGGAGGCGGTGTGGAAGATCGAGGTGGAGGACTTCCCGGCCTTCATCGTGGTCGACGACAAGGGCAACGACTTCTTCCAGAACCCCGCCCCGGAGCCGACGTTCACGTCCATCCCGGTGCGCGGCCCGGGCCTGGCGTAATCACTGCGGCTACGGCCCCTCCACGCGCGCGTGGAGGG
>NZ_JBSGYY010000031.1:0-114528 GCF_053610705.1 Streptomyces sp. NPDC054872
CTTCTGCGTCCCGCACCCCACCTTCGTATGTGGGCCTCCGCACACTCTCCCGTCGCAGGTCAACGGCGAGTTGACGGGCCTTCGCGGGGCGTGGTGGACTGCCGGAGCCAATACGGCAGCAGGAGAGGAAGCCGGTGCGAATCCGGCGCGGTCCCGCCACTGTCATCGAGGAGCTGACTCCTCGGAAGCCAGGAACTCTCGCCGCCGATCACGTCGAACCAGGGCGCGGACACCCTGAGTGAGGACATATCGCCATGCGCGGCCGCCCGTTGCCGGACCAGTTCCCGAGCCTGAGCTCACTTCTCGGCACAGCGACCGGCTGAAGCCATGCGTGCCGATCGCGACTTCGCGTACGGCGCCGCCGCCGGCCTTCTCGGTGATCTGTTCCTCGGCGATCCTCGCCGCGGGCATCCGGTCGCCGCGTTCGGGCGGGCCGCCGGCGCCGTCGAGCGTGCCCTGTGGCGTGACCACCGCGGGTGGGGCGCCCTGCACGCCGTGGTGTGTGCCGGAGGCGCCGCCGGTGCCGCCGCCCTGGCCTCTTCTCTTGTACGTGACTCACGCGCCGCGTCCGTCGCGCTGACCGCCGCCACGACCTGGGCCGTGGTCGGGGGCACCTCGCTCGGGCGGGAGGCGCGGGCCATCGGCGGGGCGCTCGCCGCCGGGGACGTCGAGGTGGCCCGGGAGCGGCTGCCGCATCTGTGCGGCCGGGATCCGCAGGCACTCGACGCCGACGGCATCGCGCGGGCCGTGGTCGAGTCCGTCGCCGAGAACACATCCGACGCCGTGGTGGGGGCCTTGGTGTGGGGGGCGTTGGGCGGGGTGCCCGGGCTCGTCGCCTTCCGCGCCGTGAACACGCTCGACGCCATGGTCGGGCACAAATCCCTGAAGTACCGCCGCTACGGCTGGGCTTCCGCACGGCTCGACGACGTCATGGGCTGGCCCGGGGCGCGGCTCACCGCCGTGCTCGCGGCCGTTGCCGGTGACGCGCCGCGCGGTGCGGTGCGCGCCTGGCGGGAGGACGCCGGCCAGCATCCGAGCCCCAACGCCGGGCCCGTCGAGGCCGCCTTCGCCGGGGCGTTGGGCGTACGGCTCGGGGGGACGCTCTCGTACGCGGGGCGCGTGGAGCACCGGCCGGTCCTGAACGGCGGCGGGCGGGGCGTGGAAGTCGCCGACATCGAGCGGGCCGTGCGGCTGTCGCGGCGGGTCGGTCTGCTCGCCCTGGGCGTCGCGGCCGCCGTGAGCACGCTACGGAAAGGCAGGGCCTCATGAGTGGTGGACTCCTCGTCGCGGGAACCACGTCCGACGCGGGCAAGAGCGTCGTCACCGCCGGGATCTGCCGGTGGCTGGCCCGCAAGGGCGTCTCCGTCGCGCCCTTCAAGGCGCAGAACATGTCCCTCAACTCCTTCGTCACGCGCGAGGGTGCCGAGATCGGGCGCGCCCAGGCCATGCAGGCGCAGGCCGCCCGGGTCGAGCCGACCGCGCTGATGAATCCGGTGCTGCTCAAGCCGGGCAGCGACCGCAGCAGCCAGGTCGTCCTCATGGGCAAGGCCGTCGGCGAGATGAGCGCTCGCGGCTATCACGGCGGGCGGCAGGAAGCGCTGCTCTCCACCGTCGTGGGATGCCTGGAGGAACTTCGGGGCAGCTATGACGCCGTGATCTGTGAAGGCGCGGGCAGTCCCGCCGAGATCAATCTGCGGCGAACGGACATCGTGAACATGGGGATCGCGCGGGCCGCCCGCTTTCCCGTGGTCGTGGTGGGAGACATCGACCGCGGGGGCGTCTTCGCCTCCTTCTTCGGGACGACGGCGTTGCTGAGTGCCGAGGACCAGGAGCTGGTCGCCGGGTATCTCGTGAACAAGTTCCGGGGCGATGTCTCGCTGCTCGAACCCGGGCTCGACATGCTCCATGGGCTCACCGGGCGGCGCACGTTCGGTGTGCTGCCCTTCCGGCACGGCCTCGGCATCGACGAGGAGGACGGGCTCCGGGTCTCCTTGCGGGGTGCCGTGCGGGAGTCGATGGTCGCTCCCCCGGTCGGCGAGGACGTGCTGCGGGTCGCCGTCTGTGCCGTACCGCTGATGTCGAACTTCACGGACGTGGACGCGCTGGCCGCCGAACCCGGCGTCGTCGTGCGGTTCGTGGACCGGGCCGAGGAACTCGTCGACGCCGATCTCGTGGTCGTGCCCGGCACGCGCGGCACCGTGCGCGCCCTGGAGTGGCTGCGCGAGCGCGGCCTCGCCGACGCCCTCGCGCGGCGCGCCGCCGAGGGGCGTCCCGTCCTCGGGATCTGCGGCGGCTACCAGCTGCTCGGCGAGCACATCGAGGACGACGTCGAGTCGCGGGCGGGGGCCGTGGACGGGCTCGGGCTGCTGCCCGTGCGCGTGCGGTTCGCGCGCGAGAAGACCCTCGCCAGACCGGTCGGCGAGGCGCTCGGCGAATCCGTCGAGGGGTACGAGATCCATCACGGCGTCGCTCAAGTCCTGGGCGGAGAGGCGTTCATCTCTGATGACAGTGGGCACAGCCTGGACGGCTGCCGGGTCGGCGAGGTGTGGGGCACCCACTGGCACGGGTCCCTGGAGAGCGACGCGTTCCGGCGGCGCTTCCTCACCGAGGTCGCCCGCGCCGCCGGGCGCCGCTTCGTGCCCGCGCCCGACACCAGTTTCGGCGTACTGCGCGAGGAGCAGCTCGACCTGCTCGGCGACCTGATCGAAGAACACGCGGACACGGACGCGCTGCTCAGCCTGATCGAGACCGGCGCACCCGCCGGTCTCCCCTTCATCGCACCGGGGGCACCCTCATGACCGTCCTGCTTCTGTCCACCGCCGACACGGATCTCCTTGCCGCCCGTGCCTCCGGCGCCCCCTACCGCATCGGCAACCCGACCCGGGTCGACGCGCAGGCCGAGCTGCCCGCGCTGATCGAGGGCGCGGACATCGCCGTCGTACGCCTGCTCGGCGGGAAGCGGGCGTGGGAGGACGGGCTCGCGGCACTGAAGGCCGCCGGGATCCCGACGGTGCTGCTGGGCGGCGAGGCCGTGCCGGACGCGGAGCTCATGGCCGAGTCGACCGTGCACGCGGGGTCGGTGGCGGAGGCGCTGCGGTATCTCGTCGAGGGCGGCACGGAGAACCTGCGTGAGCTGGCGCGCTTCCTCAAGGAGGACGTGCTCGCGGCGGGACACGCACGCTCGGGCGACGCGCACGAGCGGCGGAGCGCCGAGCCGCGGAAGATGCCCGAGTACGGGGTGCACGGCACGCGCGCGTACGTCGAGGGCCGGCCGACCGTGGGGGTGCTCTTCTACCGCGCGCACCAGCTCTCCGGGAACACCGGCTTCGTCGACACGCTGTGCGACGCGATCGAGGCGCGGGGCGCCAACGCCCTTGCCGTGTACTGCGGTTCGCTGCGGGGCGCCGACTCGGGCCTGTACGAGATCCTGGGGCGGGCCGACGCCCTGGTCGCCACCGTCCTCGCGGCGGGCGGCACGCACGCCTCGGGCGCGAGCGCGGGCGGCGACGAGGAGGCCTGGGACATCGGCGCCCTCGCCGACCTCAACATCCCCGTCCTGCAAGGACTCTGCCTGACCTCCTCGCGCGCGACCTGGGACGCGTCGGACGCCGCGCTCTCCCCCATGGACGCGGCCATGCAGGTGGCGATCCCCGAGTTCGACGGCCGTGTCATCACCGTGCCGTTCTCCTTCAAGGAGCAGGGTCCCGACGACGTACCGGTGTACGTGGCCGACCCGGAGCGCGCCGCCCGCGTCGCCGGAATCGCTCTGCGCCACGCCCAGTTGAAGCACAAGCCGAACGCCGAGAAGAAGCTCGCGCTCGTCTTCACGGCGTACCCGACGAAGCACTCGCGCGTCGGCAACGCGGTCGGCCTCGACACCCCCGCGTCGGCGGTGCGTGTGCTCGACTCCCTGCGCGATGCCGGATACGTCGTCGAGGGCCACCCCGACAACGGCGACGAGTTGATCCACCGGCTCATCAACGCCGGTGGCCACGACGTCGAGTGGCTCACCGAGGAGCAGCTGGCCGCCGCCCCCGCGCGCGTGCCGCTCGCCGACTACCGGGCGTGGTTCGACAAGCTGGCGCCCGAGCTGCGCGACGGCATGCTGGAGGCGTGGGGCGAGCCGCCCGGCAACCTGTACGTGGACGGCGACGACATCGTGCTGGCCTCCCTGCAGTTCGGGAACGTCGTCGTGATGATCCAGCCGCCGCGCGGCTTCGGCGAGAACCCGATCGCGATCTACCACGACCCCGACATGCCGCCCTCGCACCACTACATGGCGGCCTACCGCTGGCTCGAGCTGTCCTTCGGCGCCGACGCCGTCGTGCACATGGGCAAGCACGGCACGATGGAGTGGCTGCCGGGCAAGGGCCTCGGCCTGAGCGGCGGTTGCGCGCCCGACGCGGTGCTCGGCGAGCTGCCGCTGATCTACCCGTTCATCGTGAACGACCCCGGCGAGGGCACCCAGGCCAAGCGGCGCGGGCACGCCACGGTGGTGGACCACCTGGTGCCGCCGATGGCGCGCGCGGACACGTACGGGGACCTGGCGAAGCTGGAGCAGCTCCTCGACGAGTACGCGCTGGTCAGCGACCTGGACCCGACGAAGGCCCCCGCCGTGCGGGCACAGATCTGGACGCTGGTGAAGGCCGCCGAGCTCCACCACGACCTGCACGTCGACGAGCAGCCCGACGACGGCGAGTTCGACGAGTTCGTCATGCACATCGACGGCTATCTGTGCGAGATCAAGGACGTGCAGATCCGCGACGGCCTGCACATCCTCGGCGGCGGTCCCGAGGGCGAGGCCCGCGTCAATCTGGTCCTCGCCGTCCTGCGGGCCTCGCAGGTGTGGGGCGGTCAGGCGAATGCCCTGCCCGGTCTGCGGGCCTGCCTCGCCGAGCACTTCGGGCTCAGCGAGAAGGAGCTGCTCGCGGAGCCGGGCGCTGCGGTGAAGGTCGCGGACGGTCTGACCGCGCTGGTCGACGGGCCCGCCCGGACCGGCGCCGATGCCCTGGACCTTCTTGAGCAGCTGTGCCGCCGCCTCGCCGAGGGCATGGAGGAGCGCGACTGGGAGCTCGGCACGGTGCGCGAGCTCGTACGGGACGTGGTCGGCGTCGAACTGCCGCCCGCCGTGGCCGTGTTGGGCTTCGCGTGCGAGGAGGTCGTACCGCGGCTCGCGCGGACGACCGACGAGATCGGGCACATCCTGCGGGCGCTCGACGGCGGTTACGTCCCGGCCGGGCCCTCCGGGTCGCCCACGCGCGGCCTGGTGAACGTCCTGCCGACCGGCCGCAACTTCTACTCCGTCGACCCCAAGGCGATCCCCTCGCGGCTGTCCTGGGAGGTCGGCCAGGCGCTCGCCGACTCGCTGATCGCCCGCTATCTGGCGGACACCGGCGACTACCCGAAGTCGGTCGGTCTGACCGTGTGGGGCACGTCGGCGATGCGCACGCAGGGCGACGACATCGCGGAGATCCTGGCTCTTCTCGGCTGCCGCCCGGTGTGGGACGACGCGTCCCGGCGGGTGACCGGCTTCGAGGTCGTGCCGGTGGAGGAGATCGGGCGGCCGCGCATCGATGTGACCGTACGGATCTCCGGGTTCTTCCGGGACGCGTTCCCGCACGTCATCGGCCTGATCGACGACGCGGTGCGCGCCGTGGCGGAACTGGACGAGGCACCGGAGTCCAACTACGTACGGGCGCACTCCGACGAGGACACCGCCGAGCACGGCGACCGGCGCCGGGCCACTTCCCGGATCTTCGGCTCCAAGCCCGGGGCCTACGGCGCGGGACTCCTTCCGCTGATCGACGCGCGAAACTGGCGCAGCGACGCCGACCTCGCCGAGGTGTACGCGGTGTGGGGCGGCTACGCCTACGGGCGCGGCCTCGACGGCAAGGCCGCGCGCGGCGACATGGAGACCGCGTTCCGGCGGATCGCCGTCGCGGCGAAGAACGTGGACACGCGGGAACACGACCTGGTCGACGCCGACGACTACTTCCAGTACCACGGCGGCATGGTCGCCATGGTGCGGCACCTGACGGGCGATTCCCCCGAGGCGTACGTGGGCGACTCGGCCACCCCCGACCAGGTCAAGACGCGGACCCTGGGCGAGGAGACCCACCGCGTGTTCCGGGCCCGTGTGGTCAACCCCCGCTGGATGGCGGCCATGCGGCGCCACGGCTACAAGGGCGCCTTCGAGATGGCCGCCACCGTGGACTACCTCTTCGGGTACGACGCGACCGCGGGCGTGGTCGACGACTGGATGTACGAGAAGCTCTCCGCCGAGTACGTCTTCGACCCCGAGAACCGGGAGTTCATGCAGAAGTCCAACCCCTGGGCGCTGCGCGGCATTTCGGAGCGGCTGCTCGAAGCGGCCGAGCGTGGCCTGTGGGCCGAGCCGGACGCCGGGACGCTGGAGCGGCTGCGGGCCACCTACCTGGAGCTCGAGGGCGACCTTGAGGGGGACGGGTGAGGCCCGCCGTCCCCTGCCCCGCCCCGGATCACGCAATGGAGGCCTTGTGAGTACCCCCTATCCGTTCACCGCCCTCGTCGGGCAGGACGACCTGCGGCTCGCCCTGCTGCTCAACGCCGTGTCACCCGCCGTCGGCGGTGTCCTGGTGCGCGGCGAGAAGGGCACCGCCAAGTCCACGGCGGTGCGTGCCCTTTCGGCGCTGCTTCCGCAGGTGCCCGTCGTCGCCGGCTGCCGGTTCTCCTGTGACCCGGCCGCCGCCGACCCGGCGTGCCCGGACGGTCCGCACGAAGCGGGCGGGGCCGCCGTGCGGGACGCGCGCATGGTCGAGCTGCCCGTCGGCGCCTCCGAGGACCGCCTGGTCGGGGCGCTCGACATCGAGCGTGCGCTCGCCGAGGGCGTCAAGGCCTTCGAGCCCGGCCTGCTCGCCGATGCCCACCGCGGCATCCTCTACGTCGACGAAGTGAACCTGCTGCACGACCACTTGGTGGACCTGCTGCTCGACGCCGCCGCCATGGGCGCCTCGTACGTCGAGCGCGAGGGCGTCTCCGTGCGCCATGCCGCGCGGTTCCTGCTCGTGGGCACCATGAACCCCGAAGAGGGCGAACTGCGCCCGCAGTTGCTCGACCGGTTCGGGCTCACCGTCGAGGTCGCCGCGTCGCGCGAGACCGATCAGCGGGTCGAGGTCGTCCGTCGGCGTCTCGCTTACGACGACGACGCGGAGGGGTTCGCCGCGCGCTGGCACGACGAGGAGGCCGCGGTGCGGGCCCGGATCGTCGCCGCCCGCGCGCTCCTCCCCCAAGTGCGGCTCGGCGACGCGGCGTTGCGGCAGATCGCCGCCACCTGCGCGGCCTTCGAGGTCGACGGGATGCGGGCCGACATCGTGATGGCGCGTACGGCGACCGCGCTTGCCGCCTGGGCGGGTCGCGAGGACGTGCTCGCGGAGGACGTGCGCCAGGCCGCGCTCCTCGCGCTTCCGCACCGGCGCCGGCGCAACCCCTTCGACGCGCCGGGGCTCGACGAGGACAAGCTCGACGACACGCTGGAGCAGTCCTCCGACGGCGACCAGGGCGACGACGACCCGGACCCTGACGGCCCCGGCGGCGGAGGCAAGCCCCCGGAGAGCGGCCCCGACACGCCCGGCTCGCCGGAGTCGCAGGGCGACGCGGGCCAGGAGGACGAGGCGGGCCAGGAGGACGAGGCTTCGCCCGCGCAGGCTCCGGCCTCCGGCGGCGGCGAGCAGCAGCCCGTGCGGGCCGCGGAGCCGTTCCGCACCAAGATGCTGAGCGTGCCCGGCCTGGGCGAGGGTGCCGCCGGGCGGCGCTCACGGGCGCGGACCGAGCACGGGCGGACCACCGGGGCCCGGCGGCCTCAAGGCGCGCTCACCAAGCTGCACCTGGCGGCCACGGTGCAGGCGGCGGCCCCGCATCAGCGGGCGCGCGGGCGTTCCGGGCGGGGGCTCGTCGTACGGCGTGACGATCTGCGGCAGGCGACGCGGGAGGGGCGTGAGGGCAATCTCGTGCTCTTCGTCGTGGACGCCTCCGGGTCGATGGCCGCCCGGCAGCGGATGAGTGCCGTGAAGGGCGCGGTGCTCTCGCTGCTGCTCGACGCCTATCAGCGGCGGGACAAGGTCGGCCTTGTCACCTTCCGGGGGGCCGACGCGGAGGTGGCGCTGCCGCCCACGTCGTCCGTCGACGCGGCCGCCGCCCGCCTGGAGACGCTGCCCACGGGCGGGCGTACGCCGGTCGCCGCCGGGCTGCTCAGGGCGCACGAGGTGCTGCGGGTGGAGCGGCTGCGTGATCCCGCGCGGCGCCCGCTGGTGGTGGTCGTGACGGACGGCAGGGCCACGGGTGGCGTGGAGCCGGTGGCCCAGGCGGGGCGCGCGGCGCGGCTCTTCGGGGCCGCGGGGATCGCGTCGGTGGTCGTGGACTGCGAGTCGGGGCCCGTGCGCCTCGGGCTCGCGGGGCAGCTCGCGGGTGAGCTCGGCGGAACCGCCGTGACGCTCGACGAACTGCGGGCGGAGTCCATCGCCGGACTCGTCAAGGACGTACAGGGAACTCGTACGAGGAGCGTGGCCTGATGCCTCAGGGGCAGCCGAGTGTGGTGCCGGACGACGGGCTCACCACGCGCCAGCGGCGCAACCGTCCGCTGGTCGTCGTGCACACCGGGATCGGCAAGGGAAAGTCCACCGCCGCCTTCGGGCTCGCGCTGCGGGCCTGGAATCAGGGGTGGCCCATCGGGGTCTTCCAGTTCGTGAAGTCGGCGAAGTGGAAGGTCGGCGAGGAGAACGCCCTCAGGGTCCTCGGGGCCTCCGGCGAGGGCGGTTCCGTCGACTGGCACAAGATGGGCGAGGGCTGGTCGTGGATCCAGCGGGCGCCCGCCGACGGTGAGCAGAGCAACGAGGAGAAGGCCCGCGAGGGCTGGGAGCAGGTCAAGCGTGACCTCGCCGCCGAGACGTACCAGCTGTACGTCCTGGACGAGTTCGCCTACCCCATGCACTGGGGCTGGATCGACGTGGACGAGGTCGTCGAGACGCTCCGGGCGCGCCCCGGGAACCAGCACGTGATCATCACCGGGCGCAACGCGCCCGAGGCACTGGTCGAGTGCGCCGATCTCGTCACCGACATGTCCAAGGTCAAGCATCCGATGGACGCCGGGCAGAAGGGCCAGAGGGGCATCGAGTGGTAGCTCGGCTTGTGGTGGCCGCGCCGTCTTCCGGAAGCGGGAAGACGACCGTCGCCACGGGGTTGATGGCCGCGTTCGCCGCGGCCGGGCTCGCCGTGTCCCCGCACAAGGTGGGGCCCGACTACATCGACCCCGGGTATCACGCGCTGGCCACCGGCCGCCCCGGGCGGAACCTCGACGCCTATCTGTGCGGGCCCGACATGGTGGCGCCGCTGTTCGCCCACGGGGCCCGGGGGTGCGATCTCGCGGTGGTCGAGGGTGTCATGGGGCTGTACGACGGGGCGTCGGGGCAGGGTGAACTGGCGTCCACCGCGCAGGTGTCGAAGCTCCTGCGGGCACCCGTCGTCCTCGTCGTCGACGCCTCCTCGCAGTCCCGGTCCGTCGCCGCGCTTGTGCATGGCTTCGCGTCCTGGGACCCGGAGGTGCGGATCGGGGGCGTGATCCTCAACAAGGTGGGTTCCGCGCGCCACGAGGCACTGCTGCGGGAGGCCCTGGACGAGTCCGGGGTGCCGGTGCTTGGGGCGCTCTCCCGGGTGCGTGAGGTCCGGGCTCCGTCGCGGCACCTGGGACTTGTCCCTGTCGCCGAGCGGCGGGCCGAGGCTGTGGAGTCCGTCGCGGCATTGGCCTCGCAAGTGCGGGAAGGGTGCGACCTGGAGGCGATTCTCGCGCTGGCGCGCAGTGCGCCCGCGTTGGCGGGTGACGTGTGGGATCCGGGTGCGGGTCTTCACATGCCGGACGGGCTGAAACCCGTCGTCGCCGTCGCCGGTGGGCCCGCGTTCTCCTTCTCCTACGCCGAGCATGCCGAGCTGCTCACCGCCGCCGGTGCAGAGGTCGTCACCTTCGATCCGCTGCACGACGAGGAACTGCCGCCCGGTACGGCCGGGTTGGTGATCGGCGGTGGCTTTCCCGAGGTGTACGCGCCCGAGCTCTCCGCCAACGAGCCGCTGCGCAAGGCCGTCGCCGAGCTGGCGCTGAGCGGCGCGCCCGTGGCCGCCGAATGCGCCGGACTGCTGTACCTGACACGGGAGTTGGACGGGAAGCCGATGTGCGGGGTCCTTGACGCGCACGCGCGGATGTCCGAGCGGCTCACGCTCGGGTACCGCGACGCCGTGGCCGTGTCCGACAGCGCGCTGGCGGTCGCCGGAACCCGGATGCGCGGGCACGAGTTCCACCGCACCGTCGTCGAACCGGGCGCCGGGGCGGTCGCCGCGTGGGGCATGCACGCTCCCGAGCGGCGCCTCGAAGGCTTCGTACAGCAAGGTGTGCACGCGAGTTACCTGCACACGCATTGGGCCGCCGAACCCGGTATCGCCCGTCGGTTCGTAGAGAGGTGCAGAGGATGAGCAGCAAGCTGGTCGGGGTCGGGGTCGGTCCCGGAGATCCCGAGCTCGTCACCGTCAAGGGCGTCAACGCGCTGCGTGCCGCCGCTGTCGTCGTCGTACCCGTCATGGCCGCGCCCGACGGCACGGACGGCGGCGAGCGCGGGCGCGCCGAGTCCACCGTGCTGCACTACGTCCCCGAGGACAAGGTCGTACGCGTCGTGTTCGCGCTCAACGAGCGCAGTGACCGGCAGCGCCGCGAGGCCGCCTGGGACGCCGCCGGCGAGCGGGTCGCGGCGCTGCTGCGGGAGCACGGCTCGGTGGCGTTCGCGACGATCGGCGACCCCAACGTGTACTCGACGTTCACCTATCTCGCGCAGACCATCGCGGAGCTCGTGCCCGGCGTCGAGGTGGAGACCGTGCCCGGGATCACCGCCATGCAGGACCTCGCCGCGCGCAGCGGCGCCGTCCTCACCGAGGGCACCGAGCCGTTGACCCTGGTGCCGGTGACCGCGGGCGCCGCCGTGCTCAAGGACGCGCTCGCCGGGCCCGGCACGGTCGTCGCCTACAAGTTCGGCAGGCTCGCCCACGAGGTGGCCGCCGCGCTGCGGGAGACCGGGCGGACCGACGACGCCGTGTGGGGCTCCGCGCTGGGGCTGCCCGAGGAGTCCATCCAGTCCGCCGCAGAACTCGGCGACGCGCCGCTGCCCTACCTGTCCACCCTCATCGCTCCCGCACGGCGCGAGAGCGGCCGGGGCGGGAAACTGTGACGCCCTCCGCGGCCGCCTCACTCCGCGATGCCCACCACCAGCCAGATGAACGCCGCCCCGGCCACCGTGCACAGCAGCGTCGAGCGGGCCGGGTGCTCGTGATGGGCCTCCGGCAGGATCTCCGCGGCGGCCAGGTAGAGCAGCGCGCCGCCGAAGAAGCCGAGATATCCGCCGAGCAGCTGCTCCGGGATGGTGAACAGGAGCGTCGACGCGGCGCCCGCCACGGGGGCCACCGCGTCCGCGAAGAGCATCGCGAGGGCCTTGCGGCGGGCGTTCCCGTACAGGCTGGTGATCGTGTACGTGTTGAAGCCGTCCGCGAAGTCATGGGCGATGACCGCGACGGCCACCGCCAGGCCCATGCCGCCGCCGACCTGGAACGCGGCGCCGATCGCGATGCCGTCCATGGCGCTGTGCCCGACCATCGCGGCGGCCGCCGTCAGACCCACCTGGGGTACACGGCCGTTCGTCTTCTCGTCCGCCCCGTGCCCGGCGTGCCGGCCCGCGAGGAGGTGCTCCACGACGTGCGCGGCGAGGAAGCCGCCGACGAACAGGAGCAGCGCCGCGGGTACGCCGAAGACCGGGGTGCCGGAGGCCTCCAGCGCCTCCGGCAGCAGGTCGAGGCCGACCACGCCGAGCATCAGACCACCCGCGAGCCCCAGGACGAGGTGGCGCCGGTCAGTGACCCGCTGGGCCGTCCAGCCGCCCACCAGGGTCATCACAAAGGCGCCGAGCGCCACGAACACCGCCATGCGCCCTTGCTAGCCGATTGACCCCCCGCCCCGCACATCCGGCGCGGGGCGACACCCATTGTTTTTCTGTTTCGTACGAGAGGAACCCACCCATGGCCGACGCCGAAGCCACCACCGGCAAGGTGACCTTTGTCGGGGCAGGGCCCGGCGCCGCCGACCTGCTCACGTTCCGTGCCGCACGCGCCATCGCGGACGCCGATGTCGTCATCTGGGCCGCGAGCCTCGTGCAGCCGGACGTTCTCGAACACGCGCGTGAGGGGGCAGAGATCCTCGACTCAGCGGCCATGTCCCTCGAAGAGGTGGTCGCCGTCTACGAGCGGGCCGCCGCCGAGGGCCTGCAGGTCGCCCGCATCCACTCCGGCGACCCGGCCCTGTGGGGCGGCACGCAGGAGCAGGTCGACCGGTGCGCCGACATCGGCGTGGCGACCGAGATCGTGCCCGGCGTCTCGTCCTTCTCGGCGGTCGCGGCGATCGCGCAGCGCGAGCTGACGATCCCCGAGGTCGCGCAGTCCGTGATCCTGACCCGGCTCGGCGGCGGCAAGACGCCGATGCCGCCCGGCGAGGAGGTGCGGGAGTTCGCGCGGCACGGCACGACGATGGCGCTGTTCCTCTCGACGGCGCGCAGCGGCCAGCTGGTGCGGGAACTCCTGGAGGGCGGCTACCCGACGACCACGCCCGTCGTCATCGCGTACCAGGTGACGTGGCCCGAGGAGCTCGTGCTGCACTGCACCATCGAGACCCTCGAAGAGACGGTCAAGGAACACAAGCTCTGGAAGCACACCCTCTTCCTGGTCGGCCCCGCCCTCGCCGCGCACGGCACCCGCTCGCACCTGTACCACCCGGGCCACTTCCACGGCTTCCGCAAGGCCGACCCGCAGGCACGGGCCGCGCTACGCGCCGAGAAGGCCACCTCATGATCACCGTCGTCGGTACGGGCACGGGGGCGCCGCTCGACGCGGCGGCCCTGGACGCCGTGCGCGCCGCTGGGCTCGTGGTGGGCGCCCGGCGGCACATCGACGCCGCCCAACTGCCGCCGGGGACGGCCCGCGTCGTGCTGGGGCCGCTCGCCCCCGCACTCGACGCCATCGAGGAGCAGCTGCTCAAGGCGGAGGGGGCGGCGGACGGCGGGGCGGTCGTGCTCGCCTCCGGGGACCCGGGGTTCTTCGGGATCGTGCGGGCGCTCGCCGAGCGGTTCGGGTCCGCCGCACTGGACGTCCGGCCCGGCGTCTCGTCCGTCGCCACCGCCTTCGCACGGGTCGGACTCCCGTGGGACGACGCGGTGGTGGTGAGCGCGCACGGACGCGATCCGCGCACCGCCGTGAACGCCTGCCGCGCGCACCCCAAGGTGGCCGTCCTGACCGGCCCCGGCAGTGGCCCCGCCGAACTCGGGGCGGAGCTGACGCGCCGCGCCGACACCCGCACCCTCGTCGTCGCGTCCTGCCTGGGCGACCCGGAGCACGAACGCATCGAGCGGGTCACCCCGGCGGAGGCCGCGGACCGCGACTGGGGCACCGCGGTGAGCGTCGTGCTGTGTCTGGACGAGGCACGGGCCCTCGCGCCCGTGCGCACCGTGGCCGGACCACGCCCCACCCCCGGCCGATGGGCCCTGGACGAGGACGAGTTCACGCACCGCGACTCGATGATCACCAAGTTCGAGGTGCGGGCGCTGGCCCTGGCCCGGCTCGGGCCGCGCACCGGTGACCTCGTGTGGGACATCGGCGCGGGTTCGGGTTCGGTCGCCGTCGAGTGCGCGCGGTTCGGCGCGGCCGTCGTCGCCGTGGAGAAGACCGCCGACGGGGTCGAGCGGGTGCGGGCCAACGCCGCCGCGCACGGCGTCGACGTACGCGCGGTGCACGGGGCGGCGCCCACCGTGCTCTCGGATCTGTCGGACCCGGACGCCGTGTTCATCGGGGGCGGTGGCCGTGAGCTGCCCGCCATAGTGGCCGCGTGCGCGCGGCGCGAGCCGCGGACCGTCGTGGTCGCCATGGCGGCGATCGACCGGGTGCCCGCGGTCCGGGCCGCCCTGAGCGGCGCCGGGTACGACTGCGACGGCGTACTGCTGCAGTCGTCGCGGCTCGCGCCGCTGCCCGGTGAGGTCTCGCGGCTGGCCGCGGCCAACCCGGTCTTCCTGGTGTGGGGCACCCGCCCCTCATCTTCCTTGTCTGAAGGAGAAGTTCAGTGATCGGCCTGATCTCCGCCACGTCGGCGGGCGGCGCGGCACGCGACCGCGTCGCTACGGCGTGGCCCGCGCGGACGCGGGTGTACGAGGGTCCCGTGCGGGAGGCCTTGGAGCTGGCTTTCTCGGAGTGCGACCAGGTGGTGTGCTTCCTCGCCACCGGGGCGGTGGTGCGCCTTGCCGCACCGCTTCTCGAGGGCAAGGACGTCGACCCCGGGGTGGTGTGCGTCGACGAGGCCGGGCGTTTCGCCGTCGCCCTGCTCGGCGGACACGAGGGGGGTGCGAACGCGCTGGCCCACGAGGTGGCGGACGTCCTGGGGGCCACGCCGGTCGTGACGACGGCGACCGATGCCGTGGACGTGCCGGGTCTCGACACGCTCGGCCTGCCGGTCGAGGGCGATGTCGCCGGGGTCTCCCGCGCGATCCTCGACGGCGAACCGGTCGCTCTGGACGGGGAGTTCAGCCACCCGCTGCCTCCGTTGCCGTCCAACGTCACCCCTCAGCAGGGGCAGCCGGGCCGGCCGGTCATCCGGGTGACGGACCGGATACTCGAACTCGGCGCGGGTGAAGTCGTGTTGCGGCCGCCGTCCCTCACCGTGGGTGTGGGAGCCAGCAAGGGCGCACCCGCCGATGAGGTCTTCGGGCTCATCGAGGACACCCTGCGCGACGCGGGACTCTCCCCCGCCTCCGTCGCCGCGCTCGCGACCGTCGACGCGAAGGCCGAGGAGCCCGGCATCGTCGAAGCGGCGGCGCGACTCGGGGTGCCGGTCGTGACGTACGCGGCCGGCGAACTGGCCGCTGTCGACGTCCCGAACCCCTCCGACGCACCGCTCACCGCCGTCGGGACGCCCTCGGTGGCGGAGGCCGCCGCGCTGCGGGGCGGCGGTGAACTCCTCGTGCCCAAGCGGAAGTCGGCGCCCGAGGGCCGTGCGCCCATGGCGACCTGCGCGGTCGTGCGCCGCGCTCCCCGCGGGCGGCTCGCCGTGGTCGGGCTCGGCCCCGGCGCACGCGATCTGCTCACGCCGCGCGCCCGCGAAGAGCTGCGCAGGGCCTCGGTCCTCGTCGGCCTCGACCAGTACGTCGACCAGATCCGCGACCTGCTCAGGCCCGGCACGAAGCTCATCGAGTCCGGTCTCGGCGCCGAGGAGGAGCGGGCCCGTACCGCTGTCGCCGAGGCCCAGAAGGGGCAGGCGGTCGCACTGATCGGCTCCGGCGACGCGGGCGTGTACGCGATGGCGTCGCCCGCGCTGGCCGAGGCGAGCGACGACATCGACGTCATCGGCGTACCCGGTGTGACGGCCGCGCTCGCCGCTGCGGCGATCCTGGGCGCGCCACTCGGCCACGACCACGTGTCCATCAGCCTGTCCGACCTGCACACCCCGTGGGAGGTCATCGAGCGCCGGGTGCGCGCGGCGGCCGAGGCGGACATCATCGTCACCTTCTACAACCCGCGCAGCCGGGGCCGCGACTGGCAGCTCCCGAAGGCCCTGTCGATCCTCGCCGAGCACCGCGAACCCACGACGCCCGTGGGTGTCGTGCGCAACGCGTCCCGCCCGGACGAGTCGGCGCGGCTGAGCACCATCGGCGAACTCGACCCGGCGGTCGTCGACATGATGACGGTGGTGACCGTCGGCAACACCGCGACCCGCGAGATCGCGGGCCGCATGGTGACCCCGCGCGGCTACCGCTGGCAGCATGCGGAGCCTTCGGCTGCCCTTTCGGAGGTGACCAAGTGACCCGTGTCGTCCACCCCATCGAGCAGGAGTCGTTCCGGCGGCTGCGGACCCGTCTCGACACCTCGCACTTCGCGCCGCTGACCCGCGCGGTCGTGGAGCGCGTCATCCACTCCGCCGCCGACCTGGAGTACGCGACGGACCTCGTCACCGACGAGGCCGCCCTGGTGGCCGCCCACGCGGCGCTGCACGCGGGCGCGCCCGTGGTCGCCGACGTGGAGATGGTCGCGGCCGGCATCACGAAGCGGCAGACGATCTGCCGCCTCAAGGACGCGAAGTCCTCCGCCGGCCTGACGCGTTCGGCCCACGCGATCCGGCTCGCCTACGAGGAGGTGGGCCCCGGAGCGCTCTGGGTGATCGGCTGTGCGCCGACCGCCCTGGAGGAGCTGCTCGTCCTCGACGCCGCTCCCGCCCTGGTGATCGGCCTGCCGGTCGGCTTCGTGGGAGCGGCCGAGTCCAAGGCGGCACTGCGCGAGAGCGGTCTTCCCGCCGTCAGCAACGTGTCCGAGAAGGGCGGCTCGGCGGTGGCCGCTGCGGCGCTCAACGCGCTGCTGTACCACCCCGCGCCGACATCGTCCCACCCCACGCCGGCGCCCGGCGTGGACGCAACACTCACCGAAGCATCCAAGGAGTCCCCGTGACCACCCCGCCCGCACTGCTCATCGCCGGACACGGCACCCGTGACGACGCCGGGGCGGCCGCCTTCCGGGACTTCGTGCAGGAGCTCGCCCGCCGCAACCCCGAACTCCCGGTCGCCGGCGGCTTCATCGAACTGTCGCCGCCGCCGCTGGGCGACGCGGTCACCGACCTCGTGGACCGGGGCGTCAAACGTTTCGCGGCGGTCCCCCTGATGCTGGTGTCCGCCGGGCACGCCAAGGGCGACATCCCGGCGGCGCTCACCCGCGAGAAGGAGCGCCACCCCGGCATCTCGTACACCTACGGCCGCCCGCTCGGCCCGCACCCCTCGCTCCTGAAGGTCCTCGACCGCCGCCTGGACGAGGCACTCGGTGGCTCGGCCCGCACGCCCGAGGACCGCGCGGATGTCACGGTGCTGCTCGTGGGCCGCGGTTCGACCGACCCGGACGCCAACGCCGAGGTGCACAAGGCGGCGCGGCTGCTGTGGGAGGGGCGCGGTTACGCGGGCGTGGAGACGGCGTTCGTGTCGCTCGCGGCGCCGGACGTGCCGTCGGGCCTTGACCGGTGTGTGCGTCTTGGCGCGAAGCGGATCGTGGTCCTGCCCTACTTCCTGTTCACCGGCATCCTGCCCGACCGGGTCCGCCAGCAGACGGACGGCTGGGCGGCGGCGCACCCCGGCACCGAGGTCCTCTCGGCGGACGTGATCGGCCCCGAGGAGGAGCTGCTCGACCTCGTCATGGAGCGCTACCGGGAGGCGGTCAAGGGCGACCTGCGGATGAACTGCGACTCCTGCGTCTACCGCATCGCCCTGCCCGGCTTCGAGGACAAGGTGGGGGCCCCGCAGCAGCCGCACTTCCACCCGGACGACGACGGGGAGCACGGGCACGGTCATGGGCACGGCCACCACCACGGTTCGCATGCGCACTCCCACTGAGCCCGAGGCCGGTACGGAGGCCGGGTACGGCGGCGAACCGGACCTGCGGCATCACGGTGATGCCGAGGTCCGGGGCGCCGTCGGCCTCACCGACCTCGCGGTGAACGTCCGCGCGGACACGCCTCCCGCCTGGCTGAAGCGGCACATCGCCGCCTCGCTGGACGGCCTCGCCGCCTATCCGGACGGCCGGGCGGCGCGGGAGGCGGTGGCCGAGCGGCACGGCGTGCCGCCGGACCGGGTGCTCCTGACATCGGGCGCGGCGGAGGCGTTCGTGCTCCTCGCCCGCGCACTGGAGGTGCGCCGGCCGGTCGTGGTGCACCCGCAGTTCACCGAGCCGGAGGCGGCGCTGCGGGACACCGGGCATGCGGTGGGGCGGGTGCTGCTCCGGGAGGAGGACGGCTTCCGTCTCGCGGGGGCGAAAGTCCCCGCGGACGCCGACCTGGTCGTGATCGGCAACCCGACGAACCCGACCTCGGTCCTTCACCCGGCCGCCTCGATCGCTGAACTGGCCCGTCCTGGGCGGGTGTTGGTGGTGGACGAGGCGTTCATGGACGCGGTGCCTCAGGAGCGGGAGGCGTTGGCGGGCCGTACGGATGTGCCGGGCCTCGTCGTCCTGCGCAGCCTCACCAAGACGTGGGGGCTCGCGGGGCTGCGGATCGGTTACGTCCTCTCCGATCCGGAGACGATCGCCCGCTTGTCGCGGGCGCAGCCCTTGTGGCCGGTTTCCTCACCTGCCCTCGCGGCGGCGGAGGCGTGTGTGGCGCCCGCGGCGCTGGCCGAGGCGTCGGCGGCGGCGCTGCGGGTGGCTGCCGACCGGGCCTATCTCCTGGCCGGGCTCAGGGAGTTCGCCCCTGCCGGGGTGCGCGCCATGGAGGCCGCCGAAGGCCCCTTCATCCTGCTCCGGGCCCCCGAGGCCACGACTCTCCGCGAACGCCTACGGGAGCGAGGCTTCGCCTTGCGGCGCGGCGATACGTTCCCGGGGCTCGGCCCACAGTGGCTGCGGGTCGCGGTGCGGGACCGGGGGACGACGGATCGGTTGCTGGGGGCGGTGCGTGGGGTGTTGGGCGGTTGAATCTTCCCCGACCCCGCCCCCGCCCCTTCCGGGTTGTGACATGTGCGGCTCCGCCGCGGGCCGGTCGGTAAACGCCGGCCGGGCTGAATGATTTCAGCCCGGCCGGCGTTTGAGGACATCTCCTCAGCCCCTACGCCCCCGGCGCGTCATCGCCACCGCCCCGCCACCCGCGGCGAGCAGCAGAGCCCCACCCCCCACCAGATAGGGAGTGGACGCGTTCCCCCCGGTCTCCGCGAGGTTCGCCTCGGCGGGCTTCTTGGGCTTCTCGGCGACCGGCACGGCCTCCTTGCCGCCCTGCGGCTTCACCGGAGCCGAAGGTTCGGGCTTCGGCTCGGCCGCCGCGGGCGTCTCGCACGAGGCCCCGGCCAGCGTCACCGTCCCCTCCACCTCGGCGACATTCAGCTTCAGGGGATTCACGGACACCGTCAGCTCCAGCGCGGACGCCGCAGCCGTACGCGACGTCGTGTGCGTCTTGGACAGGTCGAGCCGCACCTCCCCGACCCCCGGCACCTTCACCTGGGTCGTTCCCCCCGCCGACAGCGTGACCTTCTTGCCGAGCACCGTCACGCCGCCCAGCAGGTTCGCCTCGGCGACAGGCCGCTTGCCCGCCTCGCAGACCGCCTTCGACGTCACCTGCTCGACCTCGATCAGGGACAGCAGCGGCAGGCCCGGCACATGCACCTTCGCCCGCGCGATGTTGCTGTACCCCTCCGCCCTGCCCTTCTCCGCGGTCGCCTTCGCGGTGGCCACGTCGGCCCGCAGCACGCTGAACGGCTGCCCGCCGTCGACCCCGTCCAGCGTGGCAGTGAGCGCGGTCTTCCCGGCCGTGGCCGGCGCCTGCACTTCGTTGAGCGAGACCTTGAGCGGGACGTTCAGGGTCTTGTTGAGCAGGGACACGTCGAGCCCGGTGCGCAGCACGACGGCGTTCGCGCGGCCCTTGTCTCCGCCCGTCGCCGCGGCGGGTCCCGCGGTGGCGAGCGCCGCGGGGCCCGCGACGAGCACCGTGGCGGTGGCGATCACGCCGAGGCGACGTGCGGGCAGGCGGAAGGCGTTGCTGTTCAAGGTGGTGGAACCCCCACAAGAGTTACGGAGTCGCCGGCGGCCTCGCGCTTCGCTGGATGGGGACATCGCATGAGCACGACACCGGCAACATCGACAGAGGGAATCTTTACGCACTGAGAGTGAATAGCCAGCGACGATGCGTGAGTTCACTCCAAAGGGAGGTTTCCGCCCCTGCTTTCGAATCCTCCGGCACGGGCGTTCCCCCGAGTCACCCGAGCAACTCCCTGGCTCGAACACGTCGGTTGACGTCGACGCCGTGGCCGAATGATGTCCAACGAACCGAGGCCCTGATGCGTAACGCTCCGTCAATATGAGTCCCATGGGACCGACGAGGCACGAGCGTGGCGATCAATGGGCCGAACAGGGCGCGTACGGGACGCGGTTCGAGTGGGGGCCGGAGGGGGCTCGGCGGCTCATGGCGGGCGGGGACGTGGCCTGTCTGGTCGTGGTCGACGTGCTGTCGTTCACGACGGCGGTGTCGGTCGCGGCGGACGCGGGGACGAGGGTCTTCCCTTACGCGTGGAGGGACGAGAGTGCCGTCGCCTTCGCGCGCGAGCGGGACGCGGCACTGGCGGTCGGGCGGCGCGGGGTGACCGAAGGGTCTCCGTGGTCCCTCTCCCCCGCCGCGCTGCGCCGTGCCCCCTTCACGCCCCGCCTCGTCCTGCCCTCGCCCAACGGTTCGGCGATCGCCGCGGCGGCGGGCGCCTCCGGGACGGTGGTCGCGGGGTGCCTCAGGAACGCGGCGGCCGTGGGGAGTTGGCTGGCCGGGCAGGGGTACGGAGGGGCCGGTCGGCCGGTCGCCGTCGTGGCCGCAGGTGAGCGCTGGGCCGACGGGAGTCTGCGCCCGGCCGTGGAGGATCTGCTGGGGGCGGGAGCGGTGATCTCCGCGATGCGGGGGGCCGAGGTCTCGCCGGAGGCGGCGGTGGCCGCGGGCGCCTTCACGTCGTGCGCCGATGTCGCCGCGACGGTCACCGATGGCGCGTCGGGGCGGGAGCTGCGGGACCAGGGCTTCGCGGAGGATGTGGCGGTGGCCGTGGAGGTGGGGGCTTCCCTGGGGGTGCCGGTGTTGGCGGCCGGGGCGTTCTCCTTCCCCGGTCCCACCCCTTCCCGAGAACCCGGCGACACCGAGACCGGCGCCCACCGCTGAGCACCGGCTGCACCGAGCTCATCCTCAACCGTCGGGCAGGCCGCGCCCTCAACCTCCGCACTCGCCGCGCCCTAAACCGCCGGACAGATTGCGCCCCCGCCCGCCGGACACCCCTGCGTCCTCAACCGCCGAACAAACCGCGTCCTGAACCGCCGGACGCCCCTGCGCCCCCAACCTCCGAACCCGCCGCACCCCCAACCGCCACACACACCGCGCCCTCAACCCTCGGACACCGCGCCCTCAACCGCCGGACAGACTGCGCCCCCGACCGCCGGCCCCCCTGCGCCCCCAACCCCCGGACCCGCCGCACGCCCAACCGCCACACACACCGCGCCCTCAACCCTCGGACACCGCGCCCTCAACCGCCGGACAGACTGCGCCCCCCTAGCGTCCTCAAATCCGGACAGGCCAATTCCGCAACCGCCGGACGGCGTGAGCCCGCCTACCCCACCACCCTCCCGTTCAGCACCACCCTCCGCGGCGCGGCCAGCACCCCGACGTCCTCCCGCGGATCGGCCTCGTAGACCACCAGATCCGCCGGCGCTCCCTCCACCAGGCCGGGGCGTCCCAGCCAGGACCTCGCGCCCCATGTCGTCGCCGACAGCGCGTCCACCGCCGGGATCCCGGCGAGCCGCAGCTCGGCCACCTCGGCGGCGACCAGGCCGTGGGCCAGTGAACCGCCCGCGTCCGTACCCGCGTACACCGGCACGCCCGCGTCGTACGCGGCCCGTACCGTGTCGTAGCGGCGCTCGTACAACCGCCGCATGTGCCGCGACCACTCGGGGAACTTCGACTCGCCGCCGTCGGCGAGCTGCGGGAACGTCGCGATGTTCACCAGGGTCGGGACGATCGCGACGCCCCGCTCGGCGAAGAGCGGAATGGTCTCCTCGGTCAGTCCGGTGGCGTGCTCGATGCAGTCGATGCCCGCCTCCACCAGGTCCCGCAGGGAGTCCTCGGCGAAGCAGTGCGCCGTCACCCGCGCGCCCAGGCGGTGCGCCTCGGCGATCGCCGCCTCCACCTCGGGCCGTGGCCAGCACGCCGTCAGGTCTCCGGCGTCGCGGTCGATCCAGTCGCCGACCAGCTTGACCCAGCCGTCACCGCGCCGAGCCTCCTGGGCGACGTACGCAACGAGGTCGGCGGGCTCGATCTCATGGGCGTAGTTGCGGATGTAGCGGCGCGTACGCGCGATGTGGCGGCCCGCCCGGATGATCTTGGGGAGGTCGTCGCGGTCGTCGATCCAGCGGGTGTCGGACGGTGAACCCGCGTCACGGATCAGCAGGGTGCCGATCTCCCGGTCGGTCAGCGCCTGCTTCTCCGCCACCTCCGGCTCCACCGGTCCGTGCGTGTCCAGGCCCACGTGGCAGTGCGCGTCGACCAGGCCGGGCAGCGTCCAGCCGTCGATCGTGACGTCGGGTGCCGCCGACGGGCGGTCGTACGTCACCCTGCCCCCGACCACCCACAATTCGTCCCGGACCTCGTCCGGGCCGACGAGCACCCGCCCCTTCACGTGCAGCACCGTGTGATCGCTCATGGACAGCAGCTTAGGAGCCTGTCGGTACGCTCGGTCCGGCAGCCCGAACGAACTCGTGAGCGAAGTGAGCAGCGAAGTGAGCAGCACCGTGACGACGCATCCATTCCTTGACCTGGCCCCCTTGAGCGCCCGGCACTTCGCCTCCATCGAGGAGCGCGTCGCCGGGCTGCTCTCCACCTCGCAGGACGTCGTGATCATGCAGGGCGAGGCACTGCTGCCCCTGGAGGGCTGCATCCGGGGCGCGGCACAGCCCGGGACGACCGCGCTGAACGTGATCACCGGCCCCTACGGGCAGACGTTCGGGAACTGGCTGCGGGACTGCGGCGCGACCGTCGTCGATCTCGCCGTGCCCTTCCACACGGCCGTGACCGCCGAGCAGGTGCGCGAGGCCCTCGCCGCGCACCCCGAGATCGACTTCGTCTCGCTCGTGCACGCCGAGGCCGCGACCGGCAACACCAATCCCGTCGCCGAGATCGGTGAGGTGGTACGCGAGCACGGCGCCCTCTTCATGCTCGACGCCGTCGCCTCGGTGGCCGCGGAGCCGCTGCTGCCGGACGCGTGGGGCGTGGACCTGTGCGTGATCGGCGCGCAGAAGGCGATGGGCGGCCCGGCGGGTGTCTCGGCCGTCTCGGTGAGCGAGCGGGCCTGGACGCGCCTCGCCGCCAATCCCCGGGCGCCGCGCCGTTCCTACCTCTCCCTCCTCGACTGGAAGGAGCGCTGGATCGACGGCGGCCGCAAGGCGCTGCTTCACGCCCCGGCCCAGCTGGAGATGCTCGCCCTCGAAGCGTGCGTGGAGCGCATCGAGGCGGAGGGTCTCGACGCGCTGACGGCACGGCACGCCACCGCCGCCGCGGCGACCCGCGCGGGCGCGCTCGCCCTGGGCGGCGGCCTCACCCCGTACGTCCACGAGGCGCGGGACGCCGCTCCGGTCGCCACGACCCTGCGTGCCCCGGAGGGTGTCGACGCGTCGGCGCTCGTCGCCAAGGCGCTCGCCGCGGACCCGGTGCTTCCGCTGGTCGCCGGTGGCGGTGCGCTCGCCACGGAGATGATCCGGGTGAACCACTACGGTCCTGACGCGACCCGCGGCGTCGTGCACGCCTCGCTGGCCGCACTGGGCGCCGCGATGGGCGAGGCCGGGCTCACGGTCGATCTCGAAGCGGCCCGGCGCGCGGTGACGGCTGCCTGGCAGTAGGCAGGCGCCGGACAGACGGCGCCGTCCGGTGCATCGAGGCGTCGAGTCGGCAGCGACGGATGAGGGGCGGCGCTGTAGGGCGTCGGTCCCGTCCGGGTCGGCGGCTCCGCCCGGTCCGGTGCGGCATCTGGCGGAGGGCCGCCGGAGGAGAGGAACCGCGCTGTCGCTCCCGCCCGCCGGGCGGGCGGGACGCGCCGACGGCGCACGCGATCAGGCGGGGAGCTTCATCCCGGGCCTGAAGCGCACGTGCGAGCAGGAAGCGGTCGTAACAGGGCCGTAAATGCTCTCCGTAAATTCACGGACGAATTCTCACCGCTTCTTTATCAACTTACGAGCGCAGCCCACTTTATCAGCACAGCTTCCCGTATTCTTCTGCCCGCTTTCCGGGGACCTAAACACTAAGATTTCGACAGCACCAAGTCTCACAATTCGGACAGGCTTCGAGGGAGTTACGGTTCTGTGACGCACTCCACATCGCGCCCGGTATGTTCCGTATGACCCCATCAAATCAGGCCAAACTGCCGAGGTTTCCTGCGAGCGCGCACCCACGCGTGATAACACATCAGGCGCTTTGATGTAACCCCTCCCGCCGATGCAATTCGAGAAATTGCTCGGTAAATTCAATCCGCATGACCGCTGCACAAGCCGATCTACCGACCGACCTGCTAGCGAATTCCCTGGAAATGCCCGAGGGGTTGCGCCTCGACACCCCCGACGTCGCCGACGGTGCCGCCATCTGGCGCATCGCCCGCGACTCGAAGGTGTTGGACCTCAACTCCTCGTACAGCTACCTGCTGTGGTGCCGTGACTTCGCGGCGACCTCCGTGGTGGCCAGGGACTCGAACGGTGAGCCCGCCGGGTTCATCACCGGCTACATCCGGCCCGAGCGGCCGCGCACCCTGGTGGTCTGGCAGGTGGCCGTCGACCAGGCGCACCGCGGCCGCGGCCTTGCCGGTGCGCTGCTCGACGGCCTCACCGCCAAGGTGGCCGCCGACCGGGAGCTGGTCTCGGTCGAGACGACCATCACGCCGGACAACGCACCGTCCCAGCGGCTTTTCACCTCGTACGCACAGCGCCACGGAGCGTCGGTCGAGCGCACGGTGCTCTTCGACGCCGGGCTCTTCCCCAACGAGGGGCACGAGCCCGAGGTCCTGTTCCTCATCGAGCCGATAGCCCAGACCGGGAAAGTCGCGCAGATCGAACCGGTCGAGCCGGTCGGCTGAGTTCCGCCGATCCCCCACGTACCACCTGTCACCCCCCACCTCCCAAGTCTTTCCATCTCCCAGGAGATCTGCTGTGACCATCACCCAGCCCGACCTGAGCGTCTTCGAGACCCTGGAGTCGGAGGTGCGCAGCTACTGCCGCGGTTGGCCCACTGTCTTCGACCGTGCGCAGGGCAGCCGCATGTTCGACGAGGACGGCCACTCGTACCTCGACTTCTTCGCCGGGGCCGGCTCGCTCAACTACGGCCACAACAACCCGGTCCTCAAACGCGCCCTGATCGACTACCTGGAGCGCGACAGCGTCGTCCATGGCCTCGACATGTCGACGGTCGCCAAGCGCGCGTTCCTCGAGTCGTTCCAGAACATCATCCTGCGCCCCCGTGACCTGCCTTACAAGGTCATGTTCCCGGGCCCGACGGGCACCAACGCCGTCGAGTCCGCGCTGAAACTGGCCCGCAAGGTCAAGGGCCGCGAGTCGATCGTGTCGTTCACGAACGCGTTCCACGGCATGTCGCTCGGCTCGCTGGCCGTGACCGGCAACGCCTTCAAGCGCGCCGGCGCCGGCATCCCGCTGGTGCACGGCACGCCGATGCCGTTCGACCACTACTTCGACGGCAAGACCCCCGACTTCATCTGGTTCGAGCGTTTGCTCGAAGACCAGGGCTCCGGCCTCAACCAGCCCGCCGCCGTGATCGTCGAGACGGTGCAGGGCGAGGGCGGCATCAACGTCGCCCGCGCCGAGTGGCTCCGCAAGCTCGCCGACGTGTGCGAGCGCTGGGACATGCTCCTGATCGTCGACGACATCCAGATGGGCTGCGGCCGCACCGGCGCGTTCTTCTCCTTCGAGGAGGCGGGCATCACGCCGGACATCGTGACGGTGTCCAAGTCCATCAGCGGCTACGGCATGCCGATGGCGCTGACGCTGTTCAAGCCCGAGCTGGACGTCTGGGAGCCGGGCGAGCACAACGGCACCTTCCGCGGCAACAACCCGGCGTTCGTCACGGCCGCCGCCGCCCTGGAGACCTACTGGTCCGACGGCCCGGCCATGGAGAAGCAGACCCGTGCCCGCGGCGAGCAGGTCGAGGAGGCCTTCGCCGCGATCGCCGACGAGAACCCCGGCGCCATCAAGGAGTACCGCGGCCGCGGTCTCGTCTGGGGCATGGAGTTCATCGACAAGGCGCGCGCGGGCGCCATCGCCAAGCGCGCCTTCGAGCTCGGTCTGCTGATCGAGACCTCCGGCCCCGAGAGCGAGGTCGTCAAGCTCCTTCCGGCGCTGACGATCACCGCCGACGAGCTGGACGAGGGACTTCGTACGCTCGCCCGCGCGGTGCGCGAGACCGCCTGAGCGGCCCTGAGGGCCGCGTCTTCACCCCCGTAAGAGAAAAGGAACCAACTCACCGTGATCGTCCGTTCGTTCAAGGACATTGAAGGCACCGACCGGCACGTGAAGTCCGCGTCCGGTACCTGGGAGAGCAAGCGCATCGTCCTCGCCAAGGAGCGGGTGGGCTTCTCGGTCCACGAGACCATCCTGTACGCGGGTACGGAGACGTCGATGTGGTACGCCAACCACATCGAGGCCGTCGTGTGCACCAAGGGCGAGGCCGAGCTGACCGACGACACGACCGGCGAGAAGTACACGATCACGCCGGGCACCATGTACCTGCTCGACGGGCACGAGAAGCACACGATGCGGATCAAGGAGGACTTCCACTGCATCTGTGTCTTCAACCCGCCCGTCACGGGTCGTGAGGACCACGACGAGAACGGCGTGTACCCGCTGCTCACGGAGCCGGAGCCGGCCTAGCCGGAGCGCGCACCCAGAATCTCCCCCGCCGCCCTCTTCCTCTGGGCGGCGGGGGTGTACATCCCGGAAAGGGCCGTACGAGAGGAGAGGCAGGCAACACCATGACCACCGCACCCGAACGCACCGCCGACCTGTACCCGACGCGAGGCACCGAAGAGGTCCTCATCGAGCGCAAGGACCCCGTCGTGTGGTCCGAGCCGGGTACGCCGGGGCCGATCACGGCCGACGAACTGGCGGGGTTCGACCGGGACGGATTCCTGGCGATCGACCAGCTCATCACCCCTGACGAGGTGAGCGTCTACCACGCGGAGCTCTCGCGGTTGATCGACGACCCCACGATGCGGGCGGACGAGCGCTCGATCGTGGAGCCGCGCTCCCAGGAGATCCGCACCATTTTTGAGGTGCACAAGATCAGCGAGCTGTTCGCGAAGCTCGCCGCCGATCCGCGCGTGGTGGGTCGGGCCCGGCAGATCCTGGGTTCCGACGTGTACGTCCACCAGTCCCGGATCAATGTCAAGCCCGGCTTCGGGGCCTCGGGGTTCTACTGGCACTCCGACTTCGAGACGTGGCACGCCGAGGACGGACTCGCGAACATGCGGACCGTCTCCGTCTCCATCGCGCTCACCAAGAATCACGACACCAACGGCGGCCTGATGATCATGCCGGGGTCGCACAAGACGTTCCTCGGCTGTGAAGGCGCGACGCCGAAGGACAACTACAAGCGGTCCCTGCAGATGCAGGACGCGGGCATTCCCTCGGACGAGACGCTCACCAGCCTCGCCTCGGAGCACGGCATCCGGCTCTTCACCGGCGAGGCGGGCTCCGCGACCTGGTTCGACTGCAATGCCATGCACGGTTCGGGGGACAACATCACGCCCTACCCGCGCAGCAACGTCTTCATCGTGTTCAACAGTGTGGAGAACACGGCGGTGGAGCCGTTCGCGGCGCCGGTCCGGCGGCCGGAATACATTGGGGCCCGCGACTTCACTCCGGTGAAGTAAGCGGTCTCGTACGCGAGTTGGCCCGGCACCTGGGGGTGCCGGGCCACACTTGAATCTTGGCGTTCCGGACTGGGGGCCTACAGCGCCGGGTAGTCCGTGTAGCCCTTCTCCGTGCCGCCGTAGAAGGTGGCCGTATCAGGCGTGTTGTACGGGCCTTCGGCCTTGAGGCGGGCCGGCAGGTCGGGGTTGGCCAGGAACAGCGCGCCGAACGCGACGACGTCCGCGGTACCGTCCTCCACGAGCGCGAGCGCGTCGGGCCCGGTGGAGCCCTCGGTCGCGGGGTTCAGGATGAAGGGCCCGTTGAAGCTCTGGCGCAGGGTGGTCACCAGGTCGCGGATCGGACCCACCTCCATGACGTGCAGGTAGGCCAGGTCCAGGGCGCTCAGCTCCTTCACCAGGGAGGTGTACGTCGCCTCGAGCTCGTCCTGCGGCTCGGAGATGTCGTTGAAGGGGTTGCCGGGCGAGAGGCGCAGGCCGGTGCGGGCGGCGCCGATCTCGGCGGAGACCGCCCTCGCCGTCTCGACCGCGAAGCGGATGCGGTTCTCCGGGGTGCCGCCCCATTCGTCGGTGCGCCGGTTGGAGCCGGGCGCCAGGAACTGGTGGATCAAGTAGCCGTTGGCGCCGTGCAGTTCGACCCCGTCGAAGCCCGCGTCGATGGCGTTGCGGGCCGCGGTCACGAAGTCGGCGATGGTCGCGCGGATCTCCTCGCCGGTGAGTTCGCGGGGCGTGATGAAGTCCTTCGAGCCCTCGGCCGTGTAGACCTGCCCCTGGGCCGCGACGGGCGAGGGGGCAACGTTGACCAGGCCCTCGGGGAGCAGTACGGGGTGTCCGATGCGGCCCACGTGCATGATCTGGGCGAAGATCCTGCCGCCCGCGGCGTGGACCGCGGAGGTGACCTTGCGCCACGACTCGACCTGCTCGCCGGAGTGCAGGCCCGGGGTGTCCGGGTAGCCCTGGCCGACCGCGGAGGGCTGGATGCCCTCGGTGATGATCAGTCCCGCCGACGCGCGCTGGGCGTAGTACTCGGCGGTGAGTTCCGTGGCGGTGCCGCCTTCGCCCGCCCGGCTCCGGGTCATGGGGGCCATGGCGATGCGGTTGGCGAGCGGGGTGCCCGCGAGGTCGAGGGTGTCGAACGCGGTGGTCATCTGATGCCCCCAGGGGAAAGTTATTGGTCGGCCAAGTAATTGAACCGGACGCCACTGTAACCCATTCCTTGGCCGACCAAGCTAATGTTGTGGAACACACCGCCCAACGCCACTCCTGGAGCCCCGATGAACGACGCCGACCCCGCCTGTACCGAGCTCCCCACCGCGGCGCGGCGGGGGCCCGTCAGCCACACCGTGAGCCGGGTCGCCCGGCTGCACCGGATCGCGGCGGGCAAGGTGCTGAAGGGGCTCGGGCTCTATCCCGGCCAGGAGTTCGTGATGATGTACCTCTGGGACGCGGGGCCCGTGCGGCAGTCGGAGCTCATCAGGGCGGTCGATCTGGACCCGTCGACGGTCACGAAGATGCTGCAGCGCCTCGAACAGGCAGGACACGTACGCCGCCGCCCCGACCCGGACGACCGCCGAGCCGTCCTGGTCGAGGCCACGGACACGAGCTGCGGGCTCCTGGCGCAGGTGGAGCGGGCCTGGGGCGAACTGGAGACGCACACACTGGCGGGCCTGGACGGGACGGAGCGGGCAGAGCTGGCGCGGCTCCTGGACAAGGTCGAGACGAACCTGTGCACGGAGACGGCGGACTGCCCCCTGGAGGCGAGGGGCGGGGGCGCGTGAGGGGCCAAGGCCCTTCCGACCGCACCTGGACTCTTCCGACAGACCCGGACCCTTCTGACGGACCCTAGAGCCAGGCCAGGGAAGCCGCCCGGGTCAGGACGCGCTCCACGGCGGCCTCACTGCCCGAGGCTCCGCGAGGCACCACCGCGGGGTCCACTCGCCCGCCCATGAGCAGGCAGAAGTCCACCGGGTCCAGGACAAGCTCCGCGCTCACCGGTTCCGCCCCGCTCCCCAGGATCCAGGACATCTCGCCCCCCTCCCCCGCGACGGTAAGGGCGACGGCGGGCGCGTGGGCTCCCAGGGCGAGCTCCAGGGTCCGTACGGCAAGCCGCACCAGCTGCCAGAGGTGCGGGGTGCGCGGCGGCGGCACCGGTAGGTCCAGGGCCCTGCCGATGTCGTCCGTGTGCACCCACGCCTCGAAGGCCCGGACCAGGAAGTGGTCCGAGAGCGGCAGCCGGGCACCCATCAACTTCGTGGCCCGTCCGGCCAGTTCCGCGTCGTGCGCCTCGGGACAGGAGAGAAGCGCGGCTGCCTGGTCCTGCCAGGACGCCACGGTCCGCGCGGGAGTGCGGACCCGCTCCCGGGCGAGCACCTCGTCCGTACGTGCCGCCCACGCCACCCGCCACGGCGCCCCGTCCACGCCGTCGCACGGCCCCGGAGCGCGCAGCCCCAGCCGCACGGCCAGCGGCTCGTCCGCGGCCAGCAGATGCGCGACCGTGTCGTGCACGTTCCAGCCGTGCACGACAGGGGTCCCCCACCGCCCGCGCTCGTCCACCTCCCGCAGCAGCGCCCGGAGCCCGGTCACGGCGGCGGCGTACGGAGCGGCGTGCGGAGCCGTGCGCGGGGCCGCGGCGCGGGTGCGCAGGGCGAGGCCCAAGGCCCGGTCCCGGCCCCCGGGGGGAGGCCCGTCGGCGAGGGGTGGACCGTCCAGGTGGACCGCCGTCGCCCGCAGCCGCCCCGCCTCGGCCGCGCAGGGATCGCAGTCGGCCAGATGCGGGGCGACCGTACGCTCGTCGCCCGGCGTGAGCGCGCCGAACGCCCAGGCCCCGAGAAGTTCACGTACGGCTTCGTGATCCGTGGTCATCACGCGCCTCTTTCGCCTGGAGCTTCGGCAAGTGCCGGGTCTGTCGGGTCAGCCGGCTCAGCTGGGTCAGGTGCGTCCGGTGGGTCGGCCAGGGCTTCGGCCAGTCTGCGCAGCGCCGCCCGTAATCGGGTCTTGGCCGTGCCCTCCGGGATGCCGAGCTCCCTCGCCGCCTGACGGTACGTGCAGCCCGCGAAGTACGCGAGGTGCACCACCTGGCGCTGCGGGAGCGGCAGTCTCGCCAGTGCCGAGTGGAGGAGCAGGGAGCGTTCTCGGGCCATGACCACGTCTTCCGGGGGCGGGTCCGGGGTGGGGATGGTGTGCAGGGTCGAGTCGTCGGCGTACGCCGCCTTGCGGTGGCGCTCCTCGCCGCGTACCCAGTCCACCGCCCTGCGATGCGCCAGCATGCACAGCCAGGTCCGCAGACTGCCCCGCCGCGCGTCGAACGCGTAGGGCCGCGACCAGAGATGGGCGAAGACCTCCTGCGCGACGTCCTCCGCCGCGGCGGGGCTGCGGGTGACGCGTCCCGCGATGCGGTGCACGAGGGGGCCGTACGTGTCGTAGACCTCGGCGAGCGCCGTCTCGTCGCCGTACACCAGGCGCTGGTGCAGAGCGGTGTCCGGATAGGGCTCCTGCGCCACTGACACCACCGCCTCGTGAGGCCACCCCGTCATGCCTTCCTAGCGCCCCGCCGCCCGGCGCGCCAGGGTTCAGCCGGAGAGCACGTCGAGGATCCGGTCCACGTCCGCCTCGGTGTTGTACAGATGGAACGAGGCCCTCAGGTGTCCCGCCCGTGCGGACGTGATGATCCCGGCCCGGCTCAACCGCTCCTCCCTGTCGGCGAGCCCGGGGACGGAGACGATGGGGGACGCGCCGGGCACCGGCTCGTGGCCGAGCTCCGCGAGTCCCGCGCGATAGCGGGCCGCCAGCGCCGTGTCGTGGGCGTGGATCGCCTCGATTCCGGTCTCCTCCAGGTACGCGAGCGCCTGGGCCGCGCCGTGGTAGGCGAGGAAGGCGGGGGGCTCGTCGAACCGGCGTGCGTCGGGGGCCAGTCGGGAGAGCGGGCCGTACGTGGCGTTCCAGCTCTCCGCCGCCGCGAGCCAGCCGCCGTGCAGCGGGACGAGGGATTCCTGCGCCTCCTCGCTCACCGTGAGGAACGACGTGCCGCGCGGACAGAGCAGCCACTTGAAGGCGCCGGTGACGGTGTAGTCGTACAGGCTCGCGTCGAAGGGCAGCCAACCCGCCGCCTGCGTCGCGTCGTTGAGGGTGCGGGCGCCATGGGCGGCGGCGGCCTCGCGCAGCGCCGCGTCGTCGGCGGTCCGGCCGTCGGCCGACTGGACGACGGAGTACACGACGAGGGCCGTGGTGGGCCGGATCGCCTCGGCGAGGTCTTCGAGGGGCACGTAGCGGATCTTGAGGTCGCCGCGCACCACGAAGGGGTTGATGATCGAGCTGAAGTCACCCTCGGCGAAGAGGACTTCGGAGCCCGGCCGCTGCGCCGCCGCGATCAGTCCGGCGTGCACGGCGACCGATCCGCCGTTGGCCACGCGCGCGTGGGGCACCCCCACGAGCCGCGCGAAGGACTCACGGGCGGCCTGCACGATCCCGAAGTCGCCCGAGCCGCCGCGTCTGCCCGCGCCGTTCTCCGCCGCGAGGCCCTGGATCGCCTCGACGGCCCGGGCCGGCAGCAGGCCGCAGCTCGCCGTGTTCAGGTACGTCGACGTGGGCGCGAACTCGGCGCCGTTGATGTTCCCCATGGGATCAACTCTCGCGCCCGTGCGCGCCCACGTCCATCGACGATCCGTGGAGGGATCCGCTCAGCGACGCTTACCTGTCGCCCCCAGGGGACCGTCAGGCCTGCGGGACCGCGCAGCCGTCGGGGCCGCAGGCGTCGCCGTCCGCGAGCGTGGTGAGCGGCGAGCGGCTGTCCCACGCCTGCTCCAGGGCCTGTGTGAAGACATCGGCGGGCTGGGCGCCGGAGACGCCGTACTTGCGGTCGAGGACGAAGAACGGCACGCCGTTCGCGCCGAGCTCGGCGGCCTCGCGCTCGTCGGTGCGTACGTCGTCGGCGTACCGGGAGGGGTCGGCGAGCACCGCGCGGGCCGCGTCCGCGTCGAGACCGGCCGCGACCGCGAGCTCCACGAGCCGCTCGTCGTCGTCGAAGACGGAGCGCTCCTCGGCGAAGTTGGCGCGGTAGAGGAGCCCGAGCAGCTCGTCCTGCCTGCCCTGCTCCTTGGCGAAGTGCAGCAGGCGGTGCATGTCGAAGGTGCTGCCGTGGTCACGGCCCTCGGTGAGGTAGTCGAGCCCTTCGGACGAGGCGTTCACACCGAGGTTCCGCTCGGCCTCCTGTGCCTGCTCCTCGCTCATGCCGTACTTCTTGGCGAGCATCGGGATCACGAGTCCGCTGTCGCCCTTGGCGCGCGAGGGGTCGAGCTCGAAGGAGCGGTGCACCACCTCGACGTCGTCGCGGTGCGGAAAGGAGGCGAGCGCCTTCTCGAAGCGGGCCTTGCCGACATAGCACCAGGGACAGGCGATATCGGACCAGATCTCGACGCGCATGTGACTAGCTCTCTTCAAATCGAACGGTAGTGCGGAGGGTCCCTCCGGTCAGTTGAAGAACGTACGACTTGCCCCGCTCATTCCCCTTGCCCCGCTCATTCCCCGGCCGGCACCGACAGCCGCATCCGCAGATGCGTGCCGGCGCCCTCGCCGGGCTCCGCCGCCCGCCAGCCGTGGCGGGCGTAGAAGGCCTGGGCCCGCGCGTTCGCGCGGTGGACGTCCAGGGAGGCCTCCCGGATGCCGTCGGCCCGCCACTCCTCCACGCACGCGGCGTGCAGCGCCGCGCCGACCCCCGCGCGCCAGCGGTCCGGGTCGACGTGGAACTGGAAGAGCGTCACGGTGTCCGCGGCCTCGCCGTCGGGCGTACGGAACGAGGCGAGGCCCACGATCCGTCCCTCGCGGACCGCGCACAGCACATGCCCGCCGCGGCGCTCGATGCCTGCCCGCCACATCGCCGTCGCGTCGACGGCTTCGTCCGGCAGCCCTTCGGGGTAGTACGTGGCGCGGGCTCGGGCATGCAGGGCAGCGAGGGCCGGGGCGTCGGCGGTGAGGGCGCTGCGTATGACGGTCGGCATCACGGTCCGCATCGTCGTGGGGAGTGCTGAGTGGATCACGCTGCCATAGACGTGTTCCGGGAGCCTTGAGTTCCGCGGCGGCCGAACCGGGCGCGCGAACGCCGGACGGGCCTCGGCTCGGCCCCTACGAGCCGTCCCGCAGCCCCTGCGGCCAGTTCGGACGGAACTCGATCCCGTCGTACGTCACCACGCACCCCTCCCCCACCGGCGACTGCGCCATGAAGCCGACCAGGGCGGCTCCCGCCGTCTTCTCCTCGCCGAGGGAGAAGATCCGCACGAACGTCCAGTGCTCGCCGTCCAGGGAGGCGTGGAAGGCGAACGCGGAGCCCGTGCGGCTGATCCGGAGCCAGACGCTGCTGCCGTCCACCACGAACGCGTTCGCGTCGTCGGAGCGGCCGCGGGTGACGACCGTGCAGACCGTCGCCTCGTCCGGCGACCGCTCCAGGCAGAGCTTGGCCCACTCCCGGTCGCCCACGTGCAGGTACAGCACTCCGGCGTCGAACGCCGCCGCGAAACCGACCGTCACCCGCGCGATCAGCTGGAAGTCGCCCTCGGGCGCCCCGAGCAGGCGAGGCGCGTCCGACGCGGGGTCGAGCGCCTCGCCCGTCGGCGGCACGAAGCGGTCCTGCCGGGCGCCCGCCCAGCCGGTGAGCACACCGCCCTCGTACGACCAGTTGCCGTCGGGGCCGTACGTGCGCAGGGAGAAGGGCAGTTCGGGGATGTTGACGTCCATGGACGTCAGTGTTCCAGGCGCCCTTCGTAGCGGCGCGGGAGCCCCAGCGGGTTCTCGTCCCGCAGCTCGGGCGGGAGCAGCGCGGCAGGCGTGTTCTGGTACGCGACGGGGCGCAGCCAGCGCTCGATCGCCGTACCGCCCACGGAGGTGGAGGTGGACGTCGTCGCGGGGTACGGCCCGCCGTGGTGCTGCGCGGGCGCCACCGCGACCCCGGTCGGCCATCCGTTGACCAGCAGGCGCCCGGCCAGCGGCGTCAGTTCGGCGAGCAGCGCGGCCCCGCGCCCCTCGCCCGCGGCCTCCTCGGCGGACAGCTGCACCGTGGCCGTGAGGTTGCCGGAGAGCCGGGTGAGGGCGGCGGTGATCTCCGCGTCGTCCTCGTAGCGCGCGACGACCGTCACCGGCCCGAAGCACTCCTCCAGGAGCAGGTCGTGCTCGCCCTCGGCGGCGAGCTTCGCCGCGGGGACCGTCAGGAAGCCCGCGCTCACCGTGTGCTCGCTGCCCGCGCCCGGCGTCACCGGCGCGTCCACGTCCGGCAGTTCACCGCGCTCGCGCACGCCCGCCACGAAGTTGTCCCGCATCCGGTGGTCGAGGAGCACCCCGGCCTCGGTGTCGCTGACCGCCTCCGTCAGGGACTTCAGGAGCCGGTCGCCGCCCGCGCCCGCCGGCGCGAAGACCAGGCCGGGCTTGACGCAGAACTGGCCCACGCCGAGCGTCATCGAGCCCGCGAGGCCCGCTCCGATCTCCTCCGCGCGCTCGACCGCCGCCGCCTCGGTCACGACGACCGGGTTGAGGGAGCCGAGCTCGCCGTGGAAGGGGATCGGCACGGGGCGGGCCGCCGCCGCGTCGAAGAGGGCACGGCCGCCGCGGATCGAGCCCGTGAAGCCGGCGCCGGACACGAGCGGGTGCTTGACGAGCTCGACACCCGCGTCGAAGCCGTGCACGAGGCCGAGGACACCCTCGGGGATGTCGTGCCGGGCCGCGGCCCGCCGCAGCGTCGACGCCACCAGCTCGGAGGTGGCCGGGTGGTCGGGGTGCGCCTTGACGACCACGGGGCAGCCCGCGGCGAGCGCGCTCGCGGTGTCGCCACCGGGGACGGAGAAGGCGAAGGGGAAGTTGGACGCGGAGTAGACCGCCACGACGCCCAGCGGGATCTTGTAGCGCCGCAGGTCGGGGATGGGCGGCGTGGCGCTGCTGTCGGGGTGGTCGATGACGACGCCCAGGAAGCCGCCCTCGTCGACGATGTCCGCGAAGGCCCGCAACTGGTAGCAGGTGCGGGCGAGTTCTCCGGTGAGCCGGACGGGACCGAGCGCGGTCTCCGCGTCCGCGGCCTCCACCAGGTGGTCCTTGGCCTCGTCGAGCAGTTCGGCCGCGGAGCGCAGGAAGGCGGCGCGTACGGTGCGGTCGGCCAGGGCGTCCTTGGCGGCCAGGGCGGCACGCACCGCCTGGTCCACCTCCTGGACCGTGGCTTCGACCGCAACCTGTTCGCGCTGCTTCCCGGTTCGGGGGTCGACACTCCAGACTGGTGCTGCTGCCACCGCGGGGTCCTCCAGAGGTGATGCCTCAGATGTGCTGCCACCCACCTGGGCTGTTCGATATGCTGAACGCTGTCTCCGATGATGAATAGCGGAGGCTTCGGAGACTATTTCTCGTCGAACTAAGGGGTCAAGGGCGATGTCGGCTGGCGAGACTGGCGGGGCACAGGTCAAGTCCGCTGTGCGGACGGTTGAGTTGCTCGAGTATTTTGCGGGACGTCCCGGAATGCACTCTTTGGCCGCCGTCCAGGAAGCCGTCGGCTACCCCAAGTCCAGCCTCTACATGCTCCTTCGTACGCTGGTGGAACTCGGCTGGGTGGAGACGGACGCGACGGGCACGCGGTACGGCATCGGGGTACGGGCCCTGCTTGTCGGCACCTCGTACATCGACGGTGACGAGGTGGTGGCCGCGGCACGTCCGACGCTCGACCGCCTCTCGGACGACACCACGGAGACGATCCACCTGGCGCGCCTGGACGGCACGAACGTCGTCTACCTCGCCACCCGCCAGTCGCAGCACTACCTTCGGCCCTTCACACGGGTGGGCCGCCGCCTCCCGGCGCACTCGACGTCCCTGGGCAAGGCGCTCCTCGCCACCCACACCGACGAGCAGGTCCGCAAGATGCTCCCGGAGACGCTGCCCGCGCTGACCGAGCACACGATCACCGACCGCGAGAAGCTGATCGAGGAGCTGCGCACGGTCCGCGAGCAGGGCTTCGCGGTGGACCGCGAGGAGAACACGCTCGGCCTGCGCTGCTTCGGCGTCGCCATCCCGTACCGCACGCCCGCCCGGGACGCGATCAGCTGCTCCGTGCCGGTGGCGCGGCTGACGCCCGCGCACGAACAGATGGTGAAGGACGCGTTGTTCGACGCGCGGGATCGCTTGACACTGGCCACTCGTAGGCTCTGACCATGGAGAGCACGAAGAGCATGGATGTCAGCCTGCGCCCGGTGCACGACAGCGATCTCCCGGTCTTCTACCGGCAGATGAACGATCCCGAGTCCAACCGCGTCGCCGCGTTCACCTCACCGAAGGCGGCGGACTGGGCGCTTTTCGAGGGCCACTGGAAGGGACTTCGGGAGTCGGACCGCGTCGTGGTGCGGACGGTCCTCGCGGACGGCGACGTGGTGGGCAGCGCGGCGGTGTACGGGGAGCCGGGCGAGCGGGAGGTCACGTACTGGATCGACCGCTACTACTGGGGCCGGGGGCTCGCCACGGCCGCCTTGCGTGCGCTCGTCGCGGAGGTGCCTGAGCGTCCGCTGTACGCCCGGGCGGCGGCGGACAACGTGGGGTCGCTACGGGTCCTTGAGAAGTGCGGCTTCCGGGTCACGGCCCGGGCCAGCGGGTTCGCGCACGCCCGGGGCGAGGAGATCGCGGAGGACGTGCTCCGGCTGGAGTAGGCCCGCCGTCCGGCCCGGCCTGCGTGCGAGCCGCGCGGGGCCGCCTCCCCCGCGCGGCGGACCCGGATCATCGCCGGGCAGGAGGCGCCCGGCGCCCCCCGCCGGAAGCGTGGGGGGCATGAGACAGGCCCTGCGCACCGTCGCCATCCTCGCCGCCCTCCCCTACCTCGCCCTCAAGATCGCGTGGATCGCTGGCAGCCACATCGGCATCCCCGAGGGCAGCAGCCTCCTCGAGCACCGCACGACCATGATCTTCGCCAACGGCCTCACCCTGCTGATGGACGCGAGCGTCATCGTCCTCGCGCTGCTCCTGACCCGCCCCTGGGGCCTTCGCACCCCCGCCTGGCTGCTCGCGTTCCCCATGTGGGCCGCCACCGGCCTGCTGACGCCGATCATGGCCGGGTTCCCGCTCCAGCTCCTGGTCAAGGCGCTCGGCGGCAGCGTCGACAGCCCCGCACAGGACGGCGGCGACAGCGGCGCCTTCCTCCACGAGTGGGTCTTCGGCGTCGTCTACGGCGGCTTCATCCTCCAAGGCCTCGCCCTCGGCGCCCTGTTCGTCCTCTACGCGCGCGACCGCTGGGGCCACGTGTGGCGGGGTCTCGTCCGGGACCTGCCCGCGCCGACCGGCCGCCGGAGCCTTTCCAGGACCGTCGCCCTCGCTGCCGCCCTCCTCGCCCTCGCGCCCATGGTCATGCACCTTCTCTGGGTCACCGGCTCCACGGCAGGCCTCGGCGCGGCGCGGATCGACGAGCGCACGACCGACTTCTACGTCCTCGAAGCCATGGACATGGTCTACCTCGGCTCGGCGGTCGCCGGCGGTCTGCTCCTCGCCTTCCGGCGGGCTCCCGCGCTGCCCGTCAAGGTGCCGCTCTCCCTGGCCTGGCTCGGCTCGGGTGCGATCGCCTGCTGGGGCGGCTGGCTGCTGTTCGCCTCGGTCCTCGGCGCGGACGGCATCACCCGGCAGCCGACGGCGGCGATGCTCCTGACCTACTCTGTCCAGATGATCGTCGGGGCGCTGGTGGCCACCCTCGGGGTGGTCTTCTTCAAGGAGCGGGCGGACGCGGCCGTCCGTGCCCCGCGGCAACCGGCGTGAGGGCACGCGCGGCAGTACTCCCGGCCCTGTTCGGGCGGCGGACACGGCGCAGGTGGGTCCATCTGATCCTCGGCGGCGCACTCGCCATGCCGTACGTCTTCGTGGGCTCCGTCGTGGTCGGGCCGCTGCTCGGCGAGGACACCGTGTTCGGCTCGTTCACCTCCCAACTCACGGCGTTCGCCGTGGGGTTGCCGCTGGCCGCGATCACCGCGCTCTTCCCGCTCACGCGGCCCATGTCGGTGGCCGCGGTGCGCGCGCTGTGCGACGTGCCGGGCGACGCGCTCGCCGACGGGCCCGCACGGTCCCGGCAAGCGCGCGGACGCACCGTCGCGTGGTTCACGCTGCACCTGGGGTTCGGCGGGGTCATCAGCGGAATGTCCCTCGCCCTGCCGCCGTTCGCGGCGGTGCTGATCGCGCTGCCGTTCGCCGCGATACTGCGGGACAGCCGGATCGGGATGCCCGAAGTCTTCGGCGAGAGCTGGATGCTGGCGCTGGCCCCGGTCCTCGGAGTCCTCTCCCTCGTCGCGCTCGCGGGGTGCGCGGCGGCGGCCGGAGGGCTGCTCGCGCGCTGGGCGCCCGAACTCCTCGGGCCCTCGCCCGCCGACCGGCTCGCGGCGGCCGAGCAGCGCGCCGCGGACCTCGCCGTACGCAATCGCCTCGCCCGGGAGCTGCACGACTCGGTGGGCCATGCCCTGAGCGCGGTCACGCTGCAGGCGAGCGCCGCCCGCAGGGTCCTGGACCGTGACCCCGAGTTCGTCCGCGAGGCACTGGCCGCCATCGAGGAGACCACCCGGCGCACGGTGGGCGAACTCGACGCGGTTCTGGGGGTGTTGCGGGAGGGCGGCGGAGACCGGACGAGTCCGACCGCCCCCGCCCCGACGCTCTCGGCCGATCTCGACGGGCTCCTCAAGCGCACCCGCGCGGGCGGCCTGCGGGTGAAGGCCACGGTCGAGCTGGGGCCCGAAGGACCGGACACCCTGCCCGCGATGGTGTCCCGCGAGGCGTACCGCATCGTGCAGGAGAGCCTGAGCAACGCACTGCGGCACGCGGGCCCCGACGCCCCGGTGGCCCTCCGGATCGCGCTGGACGGCACCGACCTGGAGATCCGCGCCGAGAACCCGCTGCCGCACGGCGCCCCCGCCTCCCGCCCCGGCGGCGGCCACGGCCTGAACGGCATCACCGATCGCGCCCGGCTCCTGGGCGGCACCGCCGAGGCGGGACCGGCGAACGGCGGCTGGCGACTGAACGTACGACTTCCCCTGAAGGGACCCGCATGACCGAGACGGCAGTCGGCCCGATCCGCATCGTGCTCGCCGACGACGAGCGCATGGTGCGCACCGCCCTGCGCGTGATCCTCTCCGCCGAGCCCGATCTGGACGTCGTCGGCGAGGCGGCGAGCGGCGCCGAGGCGGTGTCGGTCGTGCGCGAGCTGCGGCCCGACGTGGTGCTCATGGACGTACGCATGCCGGAGATCGACGGCATCCGGGCCACGGAGCAGATCTTGCGGACGCAGGCGGAACCGCCGCGCATCGTGGTGGTGACGACCTTCGAGAACGACTCCTACGTGTACGAGGCGCTGCGGGCCGGGGCCTCCGGGTTCCTGCTCAAGCGGGCCGACGCGGACTCGCTCGTGCAGGCGGTGCGGCTCGTGGCCCGCAGTGACTCGCTGCTGTTCCCCGCCGCGGTGCGCGCCTTGGCCGCCGAGCACGCGAGCGCGAAGCCCGCACCGCCCGCCTGGGTGGGCAGGCTGACGGGGCGCGAGGCCGAGGTGCTGCGGCTGATGGCCGCGGGCCTGACCAACGCGGAGATCGCGGGGCGGATGGGCGTGGGCCCGGCGACGGTGAAGACGCACGTGGCCTCCGTGCTCGCCAAGACGGGGGCGCGGGACCGCACGCAGGCGGTGATCGCGGCGTACGAGGCGGGCTTCATGAACGCCGGTCGAGGACAGGATCGCGGCCTCTCGCAGTATGAGGAATCTCTAAGAAACCCGGCAGAACGGAACGAATAGCTCCGTGCCGCTCGTCCTTTCACGGGATGAACAAGACGATCAGGAACGCCTCGGTCTTCACGCTGCTGCTCGTGCTCGCCCTGCTGGTGCGGGCGACGTGGGTGCAGTTCTACGACTCGAAGGCGCTCGCGGACGACAAGCTGAACCGGCGCAACGCGATCGAGCAGTACGCGAACCCGCTGGGCGACATCATCGTGGGCGGTGCGGCCGTCACCGGCTCCGAGCGGACGAAGGGCGGCGACCTCAAGTACAAGCGCACGTACAAGGACGGTGATCTGTACTCGTCCGTCACGGGCTACAGCTCACAGGTGTACGGGGCCACGCAGCTGGAGGGCATCTACAAGGACGTCCTCGACGGCACCGACAACCGGCTGAAGAACCCGCTGGACACGCTGACGAACAAGCGCGCCGACCCGGGTGATGTGATCACGACGATCGACCCGGCGGTGCAGAAGGCCGCGTACGCGTCGCTCGGCGAGAAGAAGGGCGCGGCCGTCGCCGTCGACCCGAAGACGGGCAAGATCCTCGGCATGGTGTCGACGCCCTCGTACGACCCCTCGGACATCAGCGGCTCCACGGACTCCAAGGAGTGGCAGGCCCTCCTGAAGGACGAGGACAAGCCGATGGTCAACCGCGCGCTGCGACAGCCGCTGCCGCCCGGTTCGACGTTCAAGCTGGTCGTCGCGGCGGCGGCCCTGGAGGACGGGCTGTACGGCTCGGCGGACAGCGGGACCGACAGCCCGAACCCGTACACGCTGCCCGGCACGCGCACGGTCCTGAAGAACGAGAGCGCGAGCGCGCCGTGCGAGGACGCCACGATCCGCACGGCGCTGCAGTACTCGTGCAACAACGTCTTCGCGAAGATGGCCGTCGACCTGGGCCAGGACAAGGTCAAGTCGATGGCCGAGAAGATGGGCTTCAACACCGACAAGCTGGACGTGCCGGTACGCGCCTCCGAGAGCGTGTACCCGTCCGACATGGACAAGGCCCAGACGGCGCTGACCGGCATCGGCCAGTTCGACGTGACGGCGACGCCGCTGCAGATGTCCATGGTCACCGGGGCGATCGCCAACGGCGGCGAGCTGGTCTCGCCGCACATGGTGTCCCAGATCACCGACTCGAACGGCGACGTGCTCGACTCGTTCGACGACGCCGACTCCGAGCGTGTGATGAGCGAGGACACGGCGAGCCAGCTGCAGTCGGCGATGGAGACGGTCGTCGAGAAGGGCACCGGCACGAACGCGCGGATCAGTGGCGCGGACGTGGGCGGCAAGACGGGCACGGCCCAGCACGGCGAGAACAACAGCAAGACGCCGTACGCCTGGTTCACCTCGTACGCCAAGGGCAGCGACGGCAAGGAGGTCGCGGTGGCCGTCATCGTCGAGTCCTCGGACGCGGCGCGGTCCGAGGTCAGCGGCAACGGCCTCGCGGCGCCGATCGCGAAGGCGATGATGTCGGCGGCGCTGAAGTCGTAGCCGCGCGGGCGCTGCGGACGCCCGCGGGGTGCCGGTCAGGAGTGCCGGCGCCCCGCGGCGGTCACCGGCGCGAGCGCCATACCTGCCAACTCCACACACTGGCGAGCGGGATCAAGGCTCCCGCCAGGATGCCGGTGGCGAAGCCGAAGCCACTGCTCGCCTCGCCGTCGTCGAGTGCGACCACGAGGCCCGCCAGGACGACGGCCACTGCGGCGGCGATCGCCAGCAGGGCGAACTTGCGGCTGAGGAACCACCGCCGCTCCGGCGCGGGCGGCGGCGAGCCGACCTCCGCCCCCGGCCCGAGGCTCGCGGCCAGCGGCCGCTTGAACCACGCGTAGACGATCCAGTTCCCGCAGGCTTCCCAGCCGTCGGGGGCCAGCCGCTCGTCGAGCCCCTCGCGCCCCCGCGTGACCAGCTCACGGCGGTACTCCCAGCGCTGCGGCCGCTCCAGGTCGCGGTGGCTGACGAAACGGCCGAGCGCGTCGACCCGTTCCACCTCCCAGCCCTCGTCGCCGAAGCGGTTGAGCAGCTCCTCGTCGACGTACGTGTCGGCGGTCCACCGCCACGTCTCGACATGCGCCTCGGGAATCTCGGGCCCCGGCTTGTCGGCGGGCGCCAGCTCGCGGGCGAACTCCTCCGCGGGCCCGAACTCGGCCTCCGGATCGGCGCCGCCCGACTCCGCCAGGTGCGCCCGAAGATCCGCGAGGGTCGTCGCGACCCGGTCGGAGGGCACCCCCTGCGCGCGCAGCAGCGCGTCGAGGTCGTCGAAGTAGGTCATCGCACACCCGCCTTCGCCAGGACCTCGCGCACGGATCCGTCGAAGGCGAGCCACAGCCCGCCCTGCTCGCCGAGCGTGGCGCGACCGGCGTCCGTCAGCGAGTAGTAGCGCCGGCCGGGCCCCTTCTCGGTGGCCCGGAACTCGGCGGCGACCAGGCCCGCCTCTTCCAGGCGGTTGAGGACGGGGTAGAGCGTGCCGCCCTTGATCTGGCCGAACCCGGCGGCGCCGAGCAGCTTGGCGATCTCGTAGCCGTAGCTCTCGCCGTCGGTGAGGCTTGCGAGCACGAGCAGATCGAGCACGCCCTTGAACCAGCTGGCCCGGCGGTCGGCCTTGGCTCCCCCGGAAGCGGGTGCGGTCATGGTCAGCTGCCCTTCGGGGTCGGCGCGTACGCGGGCACGGAGCCGATCGGCTCCGGTTCGGGGAGCGTCAAGTCCCTCATGGACAGGGCGACATGGATGGCGATGGGCAGCAGCAGGCTGCCGGTCGACACATAGAGCCCGGCGAACAGCACACCGACGAGGCCGAAGGCGATGACGCCGCTGCGGCCCTGGTAGACACCGGCGATGGCGTACACGAACGCCGAAAGTGCCGCTGCCACATAGAGGTTGAGGTCGAGCACGCCGACGGCGAAGGCGATCAGGAGGCCGCGGTAGACGAGTTCGGCGCAGATGCCGTCGGTCACGGCGACGGCGATCGCGAGGCGGCGCTCCTGTGCCGTGCGCGGCAGCATCGCCCGGATGGAGGCGAGTCCCGGCACGTTCCTGCCGCCTTCGGCGAGGGCGCGCATCTGCCGCCCTGACATGACCGAGATCGCCGCCACCAGGACGATGACGACGGCCGTGGACACCGGCGACTCGGGCGCCGCGATGCCGAGGTCGGCGGCGGCCATGCCCGGCGAGAGCAGCAGGGCCGCGGCGGCGAGCGCGGCGAGGACCCACCAGAAGACGAGGACGAAGGTGAAGTAGCCGACGAGAGCGCGTGGTTCGGTGTCGCGGCGGCGGGCGAGCGAGCCGTAGAGACGGCGGCCGAGCCAGGGCTCTCCGAGCAGCAGGTAGGCACCGAGAGCGGCGGTGACGACGGTCGAGGCGGCCGAGAACTCCGGCGAGAGCGAGGCGGTCATGGTGGGATCCCCCTTCCCGAAGGGGCCGCGCGGCGCGTGCCGCGGCGACCCCATGAGCATGTGAGCTACCTAGACCGTAGAGCGACCTAGTCAGGAATGCAACCTACCTAGCCATGCCGAGCCTACCCAACGAAGTACGTCGGGTTCGGCAGCTTGTACGTCTTGTCCGCGTATCCGCCCGCGAGGTCGGAGACCTGGTCGCCGAAGCTGCCGACGATGTTGTAGCCGGTCGACTCGATGTGCTTGCGGGTGCCTTCCTTGAACTGCACGGTGGTGCACTCCCACTTGGCGGGCGTGGCGCAGTGGCTCAGGTAGGCGGGCGGGGCCGTCTTGTTCTTGGTGAAGACGTGTGTGGTGTCGAGCCGCGTCTCGTACCCGGCCCTTTTGAGGTTCGTGACGGCGCCCTCGCGCTGCGACTCGCTCAGACCGGTGAGGAAGAAGACCTCGACGCCCTTGCTCTTGGCGTACGTGACGAGTTCGGGCATGCCGAAGACCGCGGGACGCTCGGCCGCCTTCACGTAGGCGTCCCATGTGGCGCTGTCGTACGTGTAGTTGGTGCGCTTCTCGTAGTCGAAGCTGAGCAGCGCGGTGTCGTCCACGTCGAGGACGATCGCGGGCTTCTTGCCGTGGGCGCCGTTCTTCTTGCCGTGTCCGCCACCGTGCGCGGCGGCCTTCCTGATGTCCTTCTTCGCCTTCGCCTGGATGCGCGCCAGATCCTTGGCGTACGGGCTGTCGGGCGAGGAGCGCCAGGTGCCGTCGGCATCCTCGTACGCGCCGTAGTAGTCGTCGATCTCACCGACGAGCAGGCCGATGTTCCGGGGCTCGGCGGTGTGCCGGGCCGAGGCGTCGTCGGCGGTGGCTGCGCCGGTGCCGTACAGCGCGGCGCCGGCGACGACACAGGCGGTGGCGATACCGGCCACCCGGAAGGATTTGCGCATGGGTCGATTTCTCCGGATCAGAGTCTGTGCGGGCGTATGCGTCCAGGCAGGTCAAGGCCTGTCTACGCGCACTGTCTACGCGCATCACACGCTGCCCCGCGAGACCCTTTACCCGATCAATACCTGATCCGGGGAAAGCCTGGGGTCACGCCGTGGGCGTCCACCCCGGGTCGCGGCCGCTGAGGCCGATCACGCGGTCGAGGAGAGGAGCCTCGTCCGGCACCGGGACCGGGGGCCCGAACGGACTGTCCTCGGAGGTGTCGCCCTCCTGGGGCGTGAGCAACTCCCGCGCCACGGCAAGGCTCGTCCCGTCAGGCGCGTACGCCTGCCCCGTCGCCCGCGCCAGGTCCCAGCCGTGCACGACGAGCTCATCCATGGCCACGGCCCCGGCGACGGCACCCGGCAGATCGATGCCGCCCGCCCTGGTCATGCCCTCGTACGCGGCCGGATCGCGCCACGCCTCCACCAGTTCACCGAGCAGCTTCGGCAGCTCGGCGCGCCATTCGGGGCCGATGTCGGGAAGGGAGTCCCCCGGGTTCTGGTCCAGCTGCGGTCCCAGATTCTTGCGCCCGGCGTCCCGGAACGCGCCCGTGAGGCCGACCAAGTGGCCCAGCAGATGGCGTACTTGATACTCCGGGCAGGGGGTGGGCCCCGCGAGCTGCTCGTCGGTGACGCCCTCCGCGACGGCCGCCACCAGCCGGGCCTGCCGCTCGAAGTCGACGATCTTCGCCATGGATCCTCCTGAGTCTCGGCGGCCCTTCCCCACGGCCCGCTGTCCTGACCTGTAGACCGGCCCGGAACCCAGAACTCATCGCCGAAGCAGGGGGCACACCGGTGAACAGGGACACGACCACTGACGGCCCCTGATCACCGCGCCCCCGCTCAGGCCCGATCCGACGCGGCTATTTCACGTCGGCCCAGCGCTTGATCGTAGCGATGGCCTCGGTCTGTTCCGGGGCGGGGAGCTTGGCGATGGAGGCGCCGTGGTTGGAGGCGGGGACCTCGTAGCGGTAGGAGTCGCGGTGGCTGGGGACGAACTTCTCCGCGCTCCACGGGTCGTTCTCGCCGTAGATGAACATCATCCGCTGGCCGCGGGTCTTCACCCAGCGGTCGACGTCGGCGATGGTCCTGTTGTTGTACGAGCCGCGCATCGACTCGGGCAGCACGGAGTTGGGCTGGTAGATGTCCGGGTAGCGCCGGACGTCCTTGAGGTGCTTGAACTTCAGGTCGGCCCAGCCGAGTTGGGTGGCGGCCTGGCGGTAGTAGGGGCCCGTGCCGTTCGTGCCGAGGGTCTCGTCCTGGTAGACGCTGAAGCCGTGCTTCTTCGACCAGTCGTAGAGCTCGTCGTCGCCTGCCTTCTCGGCGTCGGGCACGGTCGGGCAGTTGTCGACGGTGCCGCTCTGCCAGAAGTTCCACACCTGGTCGAGCACCGCGAACTCGTAGGCGCGGTCGGTGGTTCCCAGCGTCTCCTCGAAGGTGTCGCCGTTCGCCTTCGCGTCCGCCTCGAACTTGGGGAGCAGTGCGTCACGGCGTACGAGCATCTCGCGCTGCACGGCGTTGAGCGCGGTGCGGCACTCGGCCGTGCCGACCGTCCTGAAGAAGCGCTCGTAGCCGCTGTCGTCCCTGTTGTGCGCGTCGTTGGGGGCCACGAAGGCGACGACCGCGTCCAGGTCGTCGGGGTAGAAGCGCTCGTGGTACGTCGCCGTCATGCCGCCCTTGCTCGCGCCCGTGCCGAGCCACTTGCCCTTCTCGATGCCGCGCAGCGCCCGGGTGAGCCGGTGCTCGTCGGCGGCCTCCTGCTGGACGGTGAGCTTCGACCAGTCGGAGCCGGCCGCGCCCGAGGGGCGGGACTGCTCGAAGTAGCGGTGCTCGACGCTGACCTGGTTGGCGTCGATCAGCTTGGTGAGGGCGGTGGTGTTCGAGGCGAGGGTGTAGCCGCCGGTGTAGAGGACGGTCGGCTTGTCCGTGGCCTTGTGCCAGAGCGTGGCGCGCTGGGTGAACGTGCCGGCGCGGGGATCGCCGTGGTCGACGGGCTGCGTGTAGGTGAGCGTGTAGAAGGGATACCCCTCCCTGTCGGCCACGGAGACGACCTTCATGCCGGGGATCTTCTCCAACTGCTCCCGGATGTCGGCCTTGGTGGCCGCCGCCGGACTCGCGTCGCCCTGCGCGGCCGCGGGTGCCGCCCCGCCGAGCACGGCCGCGCCCGCCATGAATCCGGCACAGACCAGCGCGGATATCCCCTTGTTGCGCACCTTGTCTCCTCGTACTGGAGCGAAATGGTTGCGCGGATGGTAACCGCTTCCACTCGCGGTACGACAGGGGCTATGCGAGGCGCGCCAGGGCCGTCGCCACGGCCGCGAGATCCGCGTCGGACGCCAATCCGGCGTGGTAGAGCCGCAGTTGGTCCGCGCCCAGCGTGAGCGCGTTCTCGGCGTCGGCGGCGAGGGTGGCCGGGCTGCCGCCCATGCCGGAGACGACGGTGAGGTTCGCGGCGAGGGTGGTGCGGGCGGTGCGGTGCGCGTCGAAGGGTGCCAGGGCCTGAGCGCCGCCCGTGCAGGGCACGACCACGCCGTCGGCCACGGAGAGGATGTGCTCGGGGTCGACTCCGGCGTTGGCGCCGCAGTGGTACGCCACCGGGTCGGCGTGCAGCAGCACTTGGAAGCCCTCCGGCGCGGCGGCGCGCACGGCCGCGATGGCCGCCTCCTGGAGCGTGCGGGCGGATTCCTCGCGCCACGCGCGCGTGGCGGCCGCCGTCTCCGCCCCCAGGAGCTTCTCCACCGCCTCCCAGCCGCCGGAAGGCTCCTCGCCGCGCCATACGGGCTCCAGGGCGTGGCGGACGCCTGTCGCCAGCTCGTCGGGGGCGAGGCCGTGCCCGGCGTAGCCCGCACGGCAGTCCGCGCAGAAGCACAGGGACATCAGGTACTGCCCGGCCTCCCCGAGCGGCACTCCCGCGGTCTTGTCGTGGGCGTGCAGATGCGCGAGGCCGTACCAGCCGAGGGATTCCAGTTCGGTGCCGCGCGCGCCGGGCCGGACGGCGGCCTCGGCGGCGAGGTCGACGAGGTACACGCGCGTGGCGGCCTGTGCGATGCAGGGTGCCCAGGGGTAGCGGTCTCCGTAGGCGTTGACCACGGAGGTGCCCGGATGTTCGGCGCCCATACGGGAGTTGTGGGCGAGGACGACCCAGGTGTGCACGTCGAGCCCGGCGGCCGCCAGCGCCTCGGCTGCCTCTCCGTAGGCGTCGCCCGGGGCCCAGCTTCCGGCCGCGTACGGGCGCAGCGCGCGCCCCTGCCATCGGTCGCCCGGTTCGTACAGCACCGCCGCGTGCTCGGCGGTGACGACGCGGTGGCGCGGGTGGCGGGGGGTGAGCGCGCGGGTGGAGTGGTAGGCGGAGGCGAGGGTGACCTGCTGGACGCCGAGGTCGGCGACGCGCGCGGGTGCCGCGGGATCGCCGACGACGTCCCAGGGATACAGGAAGGCGGAGGTCCTCACGCGCTCTCCTCCCGCAGCAGGGCGCGCCCGCGCTCGGTCAGCTCGGCGAGGCGCTTGATGTGCTCGTCGGCCGGTTCGTGCAGCGGCGTCCGCACCCCGCCGACGTCGAGCCCGGCCAGGCGTACGCCCGCCTTGACGAGGGAGACCGCGTACCCCCTGCCCTCGGCGCGCAGCTCCACGAAGGGGCGGTAGAAGCCGTCGATGAGGCGGTTCACGGTGGCGTCGCCCTCGGCGGTCCGGGAGGTGAAGGCACGGTGGAAGGCGAGCGCGATGTCGGGCGCGAAGCAGAAGACGGCCGACGAGTAGAGCGTCACGCCGATGCCGCGATAGGCGAGCCCGGTCAGCTCGGCGGTGGGCAGGCCGTTGAAGTAGAGGAACCCCTCCGGGACTTCGGTGCGGACGGCGCTGACGATGCGCTGCATCAGGTCCATGTCGCCGAGGCCGTCCTTGAACCCGATGATGCCCTCGGTGCGGGCCAGCTCGACCACGGTCTCCGGGGTGAACACGGCGTTGTCGCGCTGGTAGACGATGACTTCGAGGGAGGTGGCCGCGGCCAGTTCGGCGTAGTGCCGGAGCAGGCCCTCCTGCCCGGCCACGACGAGGTAGGGAGGCATCGCGAGCAGCCCGTCGGCGCCCGCGTCCTCGGCGAGCCTCGCGTACCTGACGGCGAGCGCGGTGCCGTAGCCCGCGCCCGCGACCACCGGCACGCGTCCCGCCGTCTCCTCGACTGCGGCGGCGACGCACGCCCGGAACTCCTCGGGCGCCAGGGCGTGGAACTCACCCGTGCCGCAGCAGGCGAACACGGCCGCCGCGCCCGCCTCGACCCCCGCGCGCACGTGCGCGCGGAAGACGTCGAGGTCGATGGAGCCGTCCGGCGCGTAGGCGGTGACCGGGAAGAACAGCGGCCCGCTGGGGATGTCGAGTCGAGCGGCGAGGGGTGCTGACGTCACGGGCTCTCCCTTAGCGTGCACGTTTCTGATCCACGTCCATATTTCTGAACAGCTCCACGCTAAGGTGCCCGTTGACCCCCGGTCAAGCGTCAAGGTCGGCAGGAGAACCGCGATTTGGGAGCCGATCCAAGCCGGGTCACCCGCCTTCGTACGCCACTTGACGCGGCGAGTCGCCGATCTCTAGCGTGTCCACAGATGTGAATGCTGTACGTACACACGACTGTTGCCGCCGAGCAGTCATTGATCTGCCGCCGAGCGGCCACTGATCCGAGGAGACCCCCTCATGCCCGCTCCCCGCACCGTCCTGCTCACCGGCGCCGCAGGCGGCCTCGGCACCCTGATGCGGGGGCTGCTCCCGGCCCACGGCCACGATCTGCGGCTGCTCGACGTGCGGCCCGTCGAGGGCGAGCCGGAGGCGATCACGGCGGACCTCGCCGACAGGAAGGCGCTGCGGGAGGCCGTGCGGGGTGTCGACGCGGTCATCCATCTCGCGGGCATCTCCCTGGAGTCCTCCTTCGACAAGATCCTGCGGGCGAACATCGAGGGGACGTACAACCTCTATGAGGCGGCGCGCGAGGAGGGCATCCGCCGGATCGTCTTCGCCTCGTCGAACCACGCGGTGGGGTTCACGCCGCGGCCCGTCGGCGACGATCCGCTGATCCCGGTGGACACACCGCGCCGCCCCGACACGTTCTACGGCCTGTCGAAGTCCTTCGGCGAGGATCTCGCCCAGTTCTACTGGGACAAGCACGGCATGGAGACCGTCTCGGTGCGGATCGGTTCGTGCTTCCCGGAGCCGACGAGCGTGCGGATGCTGTCGGTCTGGATGAGCCCCGAGGACGGTGCCCGGCTCTTCGACGCGGCGCTGACCGCTCCCGCGGTGGGGCACACGGTGGTGTACGGCTCGTCCGCCAACACGCGCCTGTGGTGGGACCTCTCGTCGGCGCGTGCGCTGGGTTATGAGCCGCGGGACGACTCCGAGCAGTACGCGCAGAAGCTGATCGCGGAGCACGGGGAACTGGACCCCGAGAACCCGGACCACGACAACCTGGGCGGCCACTTCTGCACGAACCCGCCGGTCTGGCCGTACTGAGGCACCCGGGCCTCCGCCCGGACCCCGCTCCCCAGCCGCCGGAGGGGCTGTTTTCAGACCCTCCGGCAGGGAAAAGGAAGCCCGCGCGACCACATCCGGGCACCAAACGGGCACCTCTCACCCCCCGAACGGGCACCCCACCCGCCCGAACCAGAGGCCGCGGCCCCGCCAAACGGGCAGAGACGGGCACCATCGCCCCCGTTCCGAGCCTGTTCACACACCCCGCCCCGCTGTAGAACTTTCCCCCAGGGCCCGAACGGGCACAGCGAGGGAAGGAGGCGGCCATGACCGCGGAAGAGCGCCAGCGAAAAATCGTCCGGGCCGCGAGGAGTTCCGGCTCCGTGGACGTCACCGCCCTCGCCACCGAACTGGGCGTCGCCAAGGAAACCGTCCGCCGGGACCTCCGCGCCCTGGAGGACCACGGCCTGGTCCGCCGCACCCACGGCGGCGCCTACCCCGTGGAGAGCGCCGGCTTCGAGACGACCCTCGCCTTCCGCACCACCATGCACGTGCCGGAGAAGCGCAGGATCGCCACCGCCGCCGCCGACCTCCTGGGCGACGCCGAAACGGTCTTCGTGGACGAGGGCTTCACCCCGCAGCTCATCGCCGAGGCACTGCCCGAAGCCGCCAAGGGCCGTCCGCTGACCGTCGTCACCGCGTCACTGGCCACCGCCGGCGCCCTCGCCGAGGCCGCCAACATGTCCGTGCTGCTCCTCGGCGGCCGCGTCCGCCCCGGCACCCTCGCGACCGTCGACCACTGGACGACGCGCATGCTGGCCGGGTTCGTGATCGACCTCGCCTACATCGGGGCCAACGGCATCTCCCGCGAGCACGGCCTGACCACGCCCGACCCCGCGGTCAGCGAGGTCAAGGCGCAGGCCATCCGCGCGTCACGGCGCACCGTGTTCGCGGGCGTGCACACCAAGTTCGGGGCGACGAGCTTCTGCCGGTTCGGGCACGTCGGCGAGCTGGAGGCGATCGTCACGAGCACGCAGCTGCCCGCCTCCGAGGCACACCGCTACTCGCTCCAGGGCCCCCAGGTCATCCGCGTCTGACACCCCGCTCGCACTCCTCCCCCCGCACCCCCTGGCCCTCCCGCACGCCCCACCCGCACCTTTCGTGATCCCGCACGCCCGAATCCACCCCGACGCACCTCTCACCAAGCCCACGCGTACCCACAAGTCCCCATACGTCCAGGAGCATTCATGCGAACCCAGAGCCGACGGAGGCCGCGCGCACTCGCCGCGGCAGCCGCAGGGACGCTGCTTGCCCCGCTGCTCTCCGGCTGCTGGGCCGGGGCGGGCGGGACCGGTTCAGGCGGCGACTCCATCAACGTACTGATGGTGAACAACCCGCAGATGGTCGAACTGCAGAAACTCACCGCCGCCCACTTCACCAAGGAAACGGGCATCAAGGTGAACTTCACGGTCCTGCCCGAGAACGACGTCCGCGACAAGATCAGCCAGGACTTCGCCAACCAGGCGGGCCAGTACGACGTCGCCACGCTCAGCAACTACGAGATCCCGATCTACGCCAAGAACGACTGGCTGCACGAGCTCGGCTCGTACACCCGCAAGGACACGGCGTACGACGAGAAGGACGTACTGCCCTCCATGCGCCAGTCCCTCACAGGCGACGACGGCAAGCTCTACGGGCAGCCCTTCTACGGAGAGTCGTCCTTCCTGATGTACCGGAAGGACGTCTTCAAGAAGGCCGGCCTGACCATGCCGAAGAACCCCAGCTGGCAGCAGGTGGCGAAGCTCGCTGCCGACGTGGATGCCGCCGAGCCCGGGATGAAGGGCATCTGTCTGCGCGGGCTCCCGGGCTGGGGCGAGCTGATCGCGCCCCTGACGACGGTGGTGAACACCTTCGGAGGGACGTGGTTCGACAAGGGGTGGAAGGCGCGCCTCGACTCCCCCGAGTTCGAGAAGGCGACGCGCTTCTACGTGGACCTCGTCCGCAAGCACGGCGAGTCCGGCGCCGCCCAGTCCGGCTATGCCGAGTGCCTGAACAACCTCACCCAGGGCAAGACCGCCATGTGGTACGACGCGACGGCCGCCGCCGGATCGCTCGAGTCCGCCAAGTCCCCGGTCAAGGGCAAGATCGGCTACGTACCGGCACCCGTGGAGAAGACCGAGAGCTCCGGGTGGCTCTACACCTGGGCCTGGGGTCTGCAGAAGGCGTCGCGCAACCCGGACAAGGCCTGGAAGTTCGTCTCCTGGGCGTCCAGCAAGGAGTACGAGGAACTGGTCGGCGAGAAGATCGGCTGGTCCAACGTCCCCGCGGGCAAGCGCGCCTCCACGTACGCCAACCCCGAGTACCGCAAGGAAGCCGCCGCCTTCCAGGACGTCACCCATGCCGCCATCGAGGGCGCGAAACCGCGTGACCCGGGCGTGCAGCCCCGGCCCGCGCCCGGCATCCAGTTCGTCGGCATCCCCGAGTTCACCGACCTCGGCACGAAGGTCTCCCAGGAGATCAGCGCGGCCATCGCCGGACGCCAGTCCGTCGAATCGGCCCTCGAGAAGTCACAGAAGCTCGCCGAGAAGATCGCCGAGGAGTACGAGGGACGATGACCGCCACCGCGAGCACCACCACCGTCGCGCCCACGACCGTGCGCACCCCCTCCCCCAAGGCACCGGGACGGCTGCGCGCCTGGGCCACCAGGGCCCCGCTCCTGCCCGCCCTGATCTTCATGGTCGTCGTCACCCAGCTGCCGTTCGTGGCCACGCTGGTGATCTCCTTCTTCGACTGGAACGCCCTCTACCCCGACGCCCGCAGCTTCGCCGGGCTGGACAACTACTCCGAGGTCCTCACCGACCCGGACCTGCGCAAGTCCGTCCTGACGACCATCGTGCTCACGGCCACCGTGGTGCTCGCGAGCCTCGTCATCGGACTGGGGCTCGCCCTGCTCCTCGACCGGAAGTTCCGGGGCCGCGGCCTGGTGCGTACGTTGCTCATCGCGCCGTTCCTGCTTGTGCCGGTGGCCGCCGCGCTGCTGTGGAAGCACGTGCTCTACAACCCCGAGTACGGCCTGTTCAACGGCCTGCTGCACTGGGTGGGCGGTGACGGCGCGGCGCAGCCCGACTGGGTGTCCAACACCCCGCTGATCGCCATCGAGGCCTCCCTGATCTGGCAGTGGACGCCCTTCATGATGCTGATCCTGCTGGCAGGGCTGCAGAGCCGCGACAGCGAGCTCATCGAGGCGGCCCGGATGGACGGCGCGGGCGACTGGCAGGTGTTCCGGTACCTGACGCTGCCGCATCTGCGCCGCTACCTGGAGCTGGGGGCGCTGCTCGGCTCGATCTACATCGTGCAGAACTTCGACGCCGTCTTCACGATCACCTCGGGCGGTCTGGGCACCGCCAACCTGCCCTACACCGTCTATCAGAGCTTCTACCAGGCCCACGAGAACGGTCTGGCGTCCGCCGCCGGTGTCCTCGTCGTCATCGGCTCCATCATCATCGCGACCTTCGCGCTGCGGGTCGTCTCGTCCCTGTTCCGTGAGGAGGCGTCCCGCGCATGAGCACCGCCGTGACGCAGACACGTACCCAGCCACAGCCACAGCCCGCCGGCCGGTTCCGCATCCGCGGTTCGGCGGGCCTCGGCCTCGCCGCCTGGCTGGCCGGCATCCTGTTCTTCCTGCCCATCGCCTGGATGACGCTGACCTCCTTCCACTCGGAGGAGGACGCGGCGACCAATCCGCCCTCGATCGCCGCCTCCCTCACCCTGGACGGCTACCGCGAGTTCTTCGGCTCGGGCGGCGGCGCGAGCCCCTGGCCCGCGCTGATCAACTCGACGGTCGCGTCGGTGGCCTCGACCCTGCTGGTGCTGATCCTGGCGCTGCCCGCCGCGTACGCGCTCTCCATCAGGCCGGTGAAGAAGTGGACGGACGTCCTGTTCTTCTTCCTGTCGACGAAGATGCTGCCGGTCGTGGCGGGCCTTCTGCCGATCTATCTCTTCGCCAAGAACGCCGAGATGCTCGACAACATCTGGCTGCTCGTCATCCTCTACACGTCGATGAACCTGCCGATCGCGGTGTGGATGATGCAGTCCTTCCTCGCCGAGGTGCCGGTCGCGATCATCGAGGCCGCTCAGATCGACGGCGCGCGGCTGCCCACCATCCTCGGGCGCGTGGTGGCCCCCATCGCGCTGCCGGGCATCGCGGCGACCTCCCTGATCTGCTTCATCTTCAGCTGGAACGAACTCCTCTTCGCGCGGGTGCTGACGGGCGTCGTCGCCCAGACCGCGCCCGTGTTCCTGACCGGCTTCATCACCAGCCAGGGCCTCTTCCTGGCGAAGGTGTGCGCCGCGTCGCTCGTGATCTCCCTGCCGGTGCTCGCCGCGGGGTTCGCCGCCCAGGACAAGCTGGTCCAGGGCCTGTCGTTGGGAGCCGTCAAGTGAAGGCCGCCATCATCGAGTCCGTCGGCAAGGCCGTCGTCGGCGAGGTGCCCGACCCCACCCCGGGGCCGCGTGAGGTCGTCGTCGAGGTCGCCGCGTGCGGTCTGTGCGGGACCGATCTGCACATCCTGCAGGGCGAGTTCGCGCCCACGCTGCCGGTGGTGCCGGGGCACGAGTTCGCCGGGGAGGTGGTGGGGCTCGGCCGTGAGGTCACGGAGCTCGCGGTCGGCGACCGGGTCGCCGTCGATCCCTCGCTGTACTGCCACGAGTGCCGCTACTGCCGCACCGGCCACAACAACCTCTGCGAGCGCTGGGCAGCGATCGGTGTCACCACGGCGGGCGGCGCGGCCCAGTACGCGGTCGCGCCCGTCGCCAACTGCGTGCGGCTCCCCGAGCACGTACGCACCCAGGACGCGGCCCTCATCGAGCCGCTGTCCTGCGCGGTGCGCGGCTACGACGTGCTCCGCGCCCGGCTCGGCGCCCACGTCCTGATCTACGGCTCCGGGACGATGGGCCTGATGATGCTGGAGCTCGCCAAGCGGACGGGGGCGGCGAGCGTGGACATCGTGGACCTCAACCCGGACCGCCTCGCCACGGCGCGGCAGTTGGGTGTCTCGGGGTCGGCCGCCGGTGCGGACGAGCTCGACCGGCCGCAGGGCTGGGACATCGTGGTCGACGCCACGGGGAACGCGAACGCGATCCAGGACGGCATCGGGCGCGTCGCCAAGGCGGGGACGTTCCTGCAGTTCGGGGTGGCCGACTACGCGACGCGGGTCAGCATCGACCCGTACCGCATCTACAACCAGGAGATCACCATCACCGGGTCGATGGCGGTGCTGCACAGCTACGAGCGGGCGGCGGAACTGTTCGCCGGAGGTGTTCTCGACCCGGACGTCTTCATCAGCGACCGGCTCCCCCTGGACACCTACCCCCAGGCGCTGGAGCGGTTCGCCTCGGGTGCGGGCCGGAAGATCGTGGTGGTGCCCTAGGAACGGCCGCGGGGGCGGAGAGAGAAACTTCCGCGGGTAAGGGAACGGCAAAGCCGGGACGTTCGTTACCCCGGACATGACCGCTATGACACCCGGCTCGAACATCCCTCTCTCCGCCACCCGCGTGGCGGTTGACGTCGCCGCTCCGGTGCGGCTCGACGTGTCGGGCCTGCTGCTCACCGCCGACGGCAAGGTGCGCTCCGACGACGACTTCATCTTCTTCAACCAGCCCTCGGGCCCCGGTGTGACCTATCAGTCGGGTGGCGGCACCACACCCGACAAGATCACGGTGGACACCAGCGCCGTGCCCGCCGGCATCGAGAAGATCGTGGTCACGGCGAGCCCGGACGCGGCAGGACAGTCCTTCCAGGGCGTCGAGCCCACCGCCACCATCCGCAACGCGGACGACGGATCCGTCCTCGCCTCGTTCACGCCGCCGCAGCTCGGCGGCGAGACCGCCCTGGTGATCGTCGAGGTCTATCTGCGCAACGGCGCGTGGAAGGCACGCGCCGTCGGCCAGGGGTACGCGAACGGCCTGGCCGGCATCGCGACGGACTTCGGTGTCTCGGTCGAGGAGCCCGCCGCTCCCGCCGCCCCGGCGCCCGCGGCCCCGATGGCGCCCCCGTCCGGCGCCCCGGTCCAGGGCCCGCCCCCGCCGGTCGCGGACCCCCGCGCCGCCGCGCCGGCCGCCCCCGCCGCTCCCCCGGCGCCCCCGGCCCCCGCGCCCGGCGCCGGGAAGATCAACCTGGACAAGGGCCGGGTCAGCCTCCAGAAGAACCAGACCGTGTCCCTGGTCAAGGGCGGCAAGCCGCTCCTCTCGCAGGTCAAGATGGGTCTCGGCTGGGAGCCCGCGTTCCGCGGCAAGGACATCGACCTGGACGCCTCCGTCATCGCGTACGGCCCGCAGCGCAACCACGTGGACAGCTGCTACTTCGGCAAGCTGTCGATCGTGAACGGCGCGATCAAGCACTCCGGCGACAACCTCACGGGTGAGGGCGGCGGTGACGACGAGGTGATCGTCGTGGACCTGGGCCGGCTGCCGCAGGACGTCACGGGTCTGGTCTTCACGGTGAACTCGTTCTCGGGCCAGAAGTTCACCCAGGTCGCCAAGGCGTACTGCCGTCTGCTCGACGCGGCGACGGGCGAGGAGCTGGTCCGCTTCGACCTCACGAACGCCGAGGCGCAGACGGGCGTGATGATGGCCAAGCTGATCAAGCAGTTCACCGGCGAGTGGGAAATGACCGCCATGGGTGACTTCGTCAAGTCACGCACCGTGCGCGGAATGGTGAAGCCCGCGGCCCAGGCGCTGTAGCCGGGGCGCGGGCGTCCGACGGCCGGGAGAGGCCGCCGGAGGCAAGCGCAGGGGCGGCCGGCGGGGAAGGGATGAGCCTTCCCGTCGGCCGCCCCTTGTCGTACGTGGGGACGCGCGCGCAGGCGTACGTCAGATCAGAGCTTGGCCAGCTTGGGATAGGGGCTCAGGAACCTTCCCTGGCGGCCTGCGAAGTCGATGACCACTGCTTCCTCGCCTTCCACTCCGACGATCCGTCCGAGTCCGTACTGATCGTGGGAGACCCGGTCGCCCACGGCGAACTGCTCGATGGGCGGCGCGGGGGGCGGCGGAACGTTGAAAGGACTGTTCGGCAGGTGGCGTCGGGTACCGGGGGGCCTCGTCATGTTCTGAGTATGCGCCCTCGGGACCCCGCCGCACCATGCTCCGAGCTCACACGGTCCTCACATCGGCATCAAACCGACACACAATCGCACGTTACTCGTAGCGGTACGTAGTTGTTCCGTGGCACCACGCGCACGTGGCGCACATACGTGCCCCATGAACCTCGGGCGCCTTCCTGGTGCACCGGAAGAACAGAAGCGATCAGAACAGGGCACTGTAGGCATTCAGGGCGGGCTGCCCGCCGAGGTGGGCGTACAGGACGGTCGCGTCGCGCGCGATCTCACCCCTGTCCACCAGGTCGATCATTCCGGCCATCGACTTCCCCTCGTACACCGGGTCGGTCACCATGCCCTCCGTGCGGGCCGCGAGCCGCATCGCGTCGAGGGTGGCCTCGTCGGGGAGCCCGTAGGTCCCGGCGTGATAGCGCGCGTCCAGCTCGATGTCGGCGTCCTTCACCTCTGCCTGTACGCCGATGAGTTCGGCGGTCCCGCGGGTGATCCTGGCGATCTGCTCGCGGGTACGGCCGGGATCGGCGGAGGCGTCGATACCGAGGACGCGGCGGGGGCGGGCGCCCTCCTCCGCGAGCGCGGCGAAACCCGCGACCATGCCCGCCTGCGTGGACCCGGTCACCGAGCAGACCACGACGGTGTCGAAGAACACCCCCAACTCCTCCTCCTGCTCGGTCACTTCGTACGCCCAGCGCGCGAAGCCCAACCCGCCGAGGCGGTGTTCGGAGCAGCCCGCCGGGATCGCGTACGGCGTGCCGCCGGCCTCCTCGACCTCCCGCACCGCCTGCTCCCAGCTCTCCTTGATGCCGATGCCGAACCCGGCGCGCACGAGGCGTATGTCGGCGCCCGCGAGCCTGCTGACGAGGATGTTGCCGACTTTGCCGTAGACGGAATCGGGCCAGTCGACCCAGCTCTCCTGGATCAGCACGCACTTGAGCCCGGCGCGGGCCGCGACGGCCGCGACCTGGCGGGTGTGGTTGGACTGGACGCCGCCGATCGACACGAGGGTGTCGCAGCCCTGGGCGAGCGCGTCGGCCACCAGGAACTCCAGCTTGCGCGTCTTGTTGCCGCCGTACGCGATCCCGGAGTTGCAGTCCTCGCGCTTGGCCCAGAGCGCCGCGCCGCCGAGGTGGTGGGTGAGACGGTCCAGGGGATGGACGGGCGAAGGGCCGAAGAGGAGGGGGTAGCGGGCGTACGAGTCGAGGGGTGTGGACACGTGGGCCTCCGGCCGGCTCAGGGCTTCAGGGGTGGGCGAGTTCTTCCAGGACGCGCCAGATCTCCGTGGTGACGGCTGCCGCGGCTTCCGGGTCGCCGTCCGCGCACGCGTCGATGAGACGCTCGTGCAGTGCGGCGGAGCCGCAGGCCACGCCCTCGGCGAAGCGCCGCCTCTCCAGGCGGCGGATGAGGGGGGTGTAGCGGGCGATGGTGGCCGCGGCTGCGCCGTTGCCGCAGGCCGTGACGAGGACGCCGTGCAGCTCGTCGTCGGCCCGCAGGGCGCCCTCCACGTCGCCGCACGCCACGGCCGCCGCGAACCGGCGGCTGGCCTCCCGCATCGCGTGGAGGTGCGCGGGCTCCAGGCGGGGCACCGCACCACGGGCGGCGAGTTCGTGCATGGCGCGGACGACTGCGGCCGCGTCCCGCACGCCGGCCGCGTCCAGCGGCGTCACACGGGTGTGGCTCTGCGGCTTCGTCTCCAGGAGTCCTTCGTCGACGAGCCGCGCGAACGCCTCACGGACGGGTGCGCGGGACAGGCCGAGCGACGCGGCGAGGTCGGCGTCCCGCACGACGCTGCCCGGCGCGATGTCCCCGCCGACGATCGCGTCACGGATCGACGCGTACGCCTGATCCCTGAGGAGGGTGCGGCGCACCGGCTGCATGGCTCCCATGCACTGAAATGTTAGATGTCAATTCCCCTCGCGGACAAGGAGGTTGACCGAACGCGAGCGGCCGGCTCTATCCACGCCGCCACGGCCCGGTGATCGCCAGCAGGATGCCGGGTGACTGGATGCTGGCGTAGAGCGTCTTGCCGTCGGGCGAGAACGTGACGCCGGTGAACTCGCTGTAGGAGGGCTTCTCGGGGGTGCCCGCGTTGAGTTCATTGCGCGCGATGGGGTACGTGCGGCCGCGCTCGGTCGCCCCGAAGAGGTGCTGGACACCGTCGCCGTCCTCGGCGATGACGAGGCCGCCGTACGGGGAGACGGTGATGTTGTCGGGGCCGTCGAAGGCGCCGTCCTCGGCCGGGTCCGGGTTGACGCCGAGGAGGACCTTCAGGGTGAGGGTGCGGCGCGCGGGGTGGTAGAACCACACCTGCCCGTCGTGCGCGACGGGGCTCTCGGCACGGGCGAACGAGGCCACGATGTAGACACCGCCGTCACCCCACCACATGCCTTCGAGCTTGCGGGCGCGCGTGATGTCGCCGTCGTCGAACTGCTCACGCACGGGGACGGTGCGGGCGTCGCGGTCCGGGACCTCCACCCAGTCCACGCCGTACACGGTGCCGATCCTGGTGGCGCGGGACAGGTCGTCCACGAAGCGGCCGCCGGAGTCGAAGCACCTCGGCGCCTTCAGGACGCCCGCGTCGTCGGCGAGCGTGCGCAGCTTGCCGCGGCCGTGCTCGAAGCCCTGCGGCGGGGTCCAGCGGTACAGCAGGCCGTTGGGGCCCGACGCGTCCTCGGTGAGGTAGAGGTGGCCGCGCCTGGGGTCGACGACGACGGCCTCGTGGGCGTAGCGGCCGAGGGCCTTGAGGGGTTTGGGGGCGCGGTTGGCACGCCGGTCGTAGGGGTCGACCTCGAAGACGTAGCCGTGGTCCTTGGTCATGCCGTTCTGGCCGGCCTTGTCCTCGGTCTCCTCGCAGGTCAGCCAGGTGCCCCAGGGAGTGCTGCCGCCCGCGCAGTTGGTGGCGGTGCCCGCGATGCCGACCCACTCGGCGACGTGTCCGCCGCGGCGGACCTCGACGACGGTGCAGCCGCCGGCCGCGGCCGGGTCGTAGACCAGGCCCTCGGTCAGCGGGACCGGGTGCGCCCACTTGGCGCGAGGGCCGCCGAGCTCGTGGTTGTTGACGAGCAGCGTGACGCCGCGCGGGCCCTCGAAGGTGGCCGTGCCGTCGTGGTTGGACGGCGTGAACTCGCCGGTCTCCAGCTTCGTCTTCCCGCTGTGGGTGAGGACGCGGTACGAGAATCCTGCGGGCAGCGCGAGCAGGCCCTTCGGGTCGGGGACGAGGGGGCCGTAGCCGGGGTCGCGGCCGAGCCGGCCGGCCCCGCCCTCCGCCGTCTCCTGGGCGGCGAGGGCGCCGGGGGCGGTGGCGAGCGCGCCGACGCTGCCGGTCAGCGCGACCCCCGCTCCGGTGATCGCGGAGCGTCTGGCGAAGTCCCTGCGGGTGAGCGACATGATGTCTCCTGGGGCGGGTTCCGGCCGGGCTGCTGTCGGCGTCACGTTCCCGCTCACGTATAAACGGCGGTTGAACGTTGTCCGACGTCGAGGGGTCCGCTTCCATGAACCTGCCAGGCACCGACCGCCGCGTCCTGATCAGCGGCGCCTCCCGAGGCCTGGGCAGAGCCCTCGCCCGGGCCTTCGCCACGAGCGGTGACCGCGTCGCGGTGCACTACGGCTCGCGTGAGGAGGACGCGCGCGCGACGCTCGCCTCGCTCACGGGCGAGGGCCATGTCCTGGTGGGCGGCGACCTGTCGGATCCGGCCGGCGCGGCGGACGTGGCGGGGCGGGCCGCGGACGCGCTCGGCGGCCTGGACGTGCTGGTCAACAACGCCGCCGTGAATCTGCCGCACCCTCTCGCCGACACGTCGTACGAGGACTGGGCGGCGCTCTGGCAGCGGCATGTGTCGGTGAACCTCCTTGCCACGGCGAACCTCAGCCACCTGGCGGCACGCCGGATGATCGACCAGGGCACGGGCGGCCGGATCGTGAACATCGGCTCGCGCGGCGCGTTCCGCGGGGAGCCCGACCACCCGGCGTACGGGGCGACCAAGGCGGCCGTGCACGCGCTCGGCCAGTCCCTCGCGGTGTCGCTGGCGCCGTACGGGATCGCGGTGGCGTCGGTGGCCCCCGGCTTCTTCGAGACCGAGCGGGTGGCCCACCGGCTGAGCGGTGACGAGGGCGCGGCGATCCGCGCGCAGAGCCCCTTCGGTCGTGCGGGCACGGCGGACGAGATCGCCGCGGCGGTCCTGTGGCTGGCTTCCCCGGTCGCCGAGTGGGCGTCGGGTACGGTCCTCGACCTGAACGGCGCCTCACATCTGCGTACGTGAACCGTAGGTCGCGTCCTCCCGAGCCAGTGGTCGGAAGAATCTTCGTGGACAAGGTCAACAGGCGCGGTTCACCCGGAAAGCCAAGATTTCGTGCGAAACGCCTTGACCCGCCCTCCACACGGCAATAGACATCCCCTACCTGCATCACCCGTTGGGGGAGGCGAGCCGCGTGGACGCTTCGCAGGCACGCAACCTCCATGAGGGCCCGCTGATGAAGCTGGCCAATGTCACCGGTGTCGGCATCGGGAAGGACGATTCCTCGGGAGCGGACGTGATCGTCGTGTTCGTGACCCGCAAGGTGCCCCGTGACCGGCTCCGGGACGAAGACGTGATTCCGGCAGTGCTGGAAGGCGTCCCCGTACGCGTGCTCGCCATCGGTGAGCCCGCGGCGCAGTAGGACGGCCTGCGGACACAGACCGGAACTCCACCCTTCAACCAAGGGGAAGAGGTGGTCTGGCGTGGTGAGCCAGCCCGAATTGATGCGAGGACCCACCGGCGGTCAGCTCAGCGACAGCTCGCGCCAGCAGGCGGCAGGGGACTTCCTGGGCCCCCAGACGTCACTGGCCAATGTCGTCGGCTTCGGCCACGGCGTGAAGTGGATCGAGGGCGAGCCCACCGGCGAACCCGCGGTCATCGTGTTCGTGACGCAGAAGGTTCCGGAGTCCATGCTCCCGGAGCGGGACGTCATCCCCGCCCAGATGGACGACGGCACCCCCACCGACGTGGTCGCCGTCGGCCATGTCGCCGCACAGCGGCAGCAGCGCAAGGCAGGGCGCACCGACGACCGCTCGGCGACGTACGACCCCGACGGCAACGTGAGCGAGCAGCTCGCGGGCCTTTCGCAGCCCATGCTCGAAGAGCTGTCCGGGCTCGGCGCGTTCGAGCCGCAGCTGCTCAAGCGCCGGATGCGCCCGTGTCCCTCCGGTGCCTCGGTCGGCAACGTACGCGTGACGGCGGGCACGCTCGGCAGCGTGGTCTACGACTTCCTGCCCGGCGCCTCGGTGGACCCGCCGGGCCCCGGCCTCGGCGTACCGGCGAAGTTCTACATCCTCTCCAACAACCACGTGCTCGCCGACTCCAACCGCGCACAGCTGGGCAGCGCGATCGTGCAGCCGGGAGTCTTCGACGGCGGCCAGGACCCGGCCGACCGCATCGCCACCCTGGAGCGCTTCATCACGATCCAGTTCGCCCCGCAGATCCCGCTGGAGCGGCACAACAACGTCGTCGACGCGGCGCTCGGCACCGTCGACTTCCAGGACGCGACCCGCGAGACGTACTTCAGCGGCGCCCCGCGCGCCTGGCGCCGCAAGGCGAACGTCGCGGTCGGCGACCTGGTGAAGAAGACCGGCCGTACGACCAACATCTCCTTCGGCCGGATCATCGCCGTCGACGCCACCATCGACGTCAACTACGGCACGGCGGGCACGGCCCGCTTCAAGGACCAGATCCTGACGACGAACATCTCGGCGGGCGGCGACTCGGGGTCCCTGGTGACCTCGCTCGACAACGTCGCGACGGGGCTGCTGTTCGCCGGTTCCTCGACCGTCACCGTGCTCAACCACTTCGAGAACGTCCGCGCGCTGCTGCGGGTCGAGGTCTCCGAACTGCTGGCCTGACCGGTCGCACCACGAGAGGAGGGCTTTCATGACCACTCAGGCACGCAAGCAGAAAGGGCGGGCCCGCGCGGAGCACCGCTTCCACAATCCGCAGGGCGCCGAGGTCAAGACGCGTGACGAGGCGTTCGCCGCGCCCCAGGAGGTGTCCGCGGAGGCGGTCACCACCACCTGCGAGCTGGAGCTGCACAACGGCGCGATCACCTTCGCCATGGAGGTGAAGTTCAACCCGAACACCTACCCGCACGTGGTGACCGGCGGCCAGATCACCTCCGGCATCTGCGGCGCTCCGTGGGACATCACGGGCGGTCTGATGGGCGACACCGTGCGCCTGGAGGCCAAGCGCACGGGTCAGGGCTCCTGCGCCGAGACGATCACGATCGTCGGCGAGTACCAGAACCCTCCGGCGTACCGGGGAACGTACGGCTTCAACGGCGCGACGTCGTCGTTCAAGCACACGACGCTGTATCAGTGCTGAGCTGACCGGCACAGTGGCCGGGCCGCGCACGGCGGCCCGGCCTCTGTCGGTGTCACATGCCTTGCTGCGAGCGCGCCTTGAAGGCCGCCTTGCGGGCTTCCTTGGCCACCTTCTTGTCGGGGTGCAGCCGCCCCATCGCCTCCAGGACGTCCGCGGTGGCGGGGTGTTCGACCCGCCAGGCCGCGGCGAAGAAACCGCTGTGCTGCTCCGAGAGGCCCTCCACGAGGCCCTGCAGCTCGTCCGAGTTGCCCTCGGCCGCGAGCTGCGCGGCGATCGTGTCGATGGTCAGCCAGAAGACCAGCGCCTCGGAGGGCGCGGGCACGTCGGCCGCCCCGTGCTCGGCCAGCCACACCCGGGCGAGCCCGCCGAGCTCGGCGTCGTCGAGCACCTCCCGCAGGGCGGGCTCCGCCTCGTTGCCGACCAGCGAGAGCGCCTGCTGGCACCGGAGCCGCCGCAGCGGCGCGCCCTCGTCGCCGCCCCGCGCGGCCGCCAGCAACTCCCGTGCCGCGCCCAGCGGTTCGTGCCGGGCGAGCCACTGCTCGATCTCGGCCTGCGCGGCGGCCTGCGGGAATCCTGCCGTCCCTTCGAGGAGCGCGTCGGCGCCCTTGTCCGCGAGATCGCCGACCGCGGGGGCGTCCACGCCCGCCTCCAGCATCCGCGCCCGGATGCCGTACACACCGAGGGGGGTCAGCTTGACCATGCCGTACCGCGTGACGTCCTCGTCGTCGTCCGGCAGCGGCGCCTCGGCCTCGTCGATGTCGACCATGAGGGCCTCGTCGACCGGCTGGTACTCGACGAGCCCGAGCGGCTCGAAGAGCCGGAACTGGTCGTCGAGCTTCATCATCGCGTCCGACACCTGCTCCAGGACGTCGTCCGTCGGCTCCCCCATGTCGTCGGGCACGATCATCGACGCCGCGAGCGCGGGCAGCGGCACCGGGCCGTCGCCCGCCCCGGCGTCCCCCGCGGTGAGCAGGTAGAGGTTGCCGAGCACGCCGTCCAGGAAGTCCGCCTCGGCCTGCGGGTCCCAGCCGAGCTCCTCGAAGTCGACCTCGCCCTTCTCCTCGAGGACGTCGAGGAGGTTGTCCATGTCGGGCACGGTCGCGTCCGAGTAGACGGTGTCCAGGGCGCCGAGCCAGACGGCCAGGATGTCCTGCGGGCTGCCGGAGGTGAGCGCGGCGAGGTCCTCGCCGGCGGCCACCGTGCCCGGCGCGTCCTCCCCCTCCGACTCGTCCGCGTCCGTGACGTCCACCAGGCCCGTGTCGACGGCGATCCGCCAGGCCTCGCTCGCGTACGCGGCGGAGTCCGGGTCGTCCGCAGCGAGCCCCAGCTCGGCCGCGGCGGCCGGCAGCTGCTCCTCGATGAGCTCACCGCCCGCCCCGACGCGCGTCTCGGGACCCGCCCAGCGGGCGAGCCGCGCGGCGCGGGAGAGCAGCGGCGTGGCGAGCGCGGCCCGCGCGAGTTCCGCTTCGGAGTGCAGCAGCACCGGCGGCAGGGTGGCGGGACTTACGGACATCGGCTGGTTCTCCTCCGAAGGATGGGGCGTCCCCTGCTCGGGCGGAGCCGAGCACCCGGGGAAAGGTCTGCTGGACCGAAGCCTAGACGGATTTCGACCCATGCCGCCCGGTTCATGTCCCTGTCAGGAGACATACATGGTGAGAACACCCGCCGAACCTTGACAACTCCCCTGGGCACACAAGAGATTGACGCGCGTAGAGCGCTGTGCGCCCACCGGTCAACGCCGCTCGCTCTCACTCTCGTCATACGACCTCACCCTCATCCGGAGTTCCTTGATGCCGCACATATCTCGTGCCACCCGGCCCGCCGTGAGATCCGCCGCCGTCTCCACCGTCGTGGCCACCGCCCTGGCCGCCGGTCTGCTCGCCGTGAGCACCTCGTCCGCGTCCGCCGCCGAGGTGCGCGTCCACGACATCCAGGGCACCACCCGCCTCTCGCCCCTCGCGGGGCAGCAGGTCACGGACGTGACGGGCATCGTGACCGGCGTCCGCACGTACGGCTCGAAGGGCTTCTGGATCCAGGACCCGAAGGCCGACGCCGACCCCGCGACCAGCGAGGGTGTCTTCGTCTACACCGGCTCGGCCGCCCTGACCGTGAAGGCCGGTGACGCGGTCCGCGTCTCGGGGACCGTCGGCGAGTACGTCCCCGGCGGCGCGGCGTCCGGCAACCAGTCGCTGACCCAGCTCACCAAGCCGACGGTGACGGTCGAGTCGTCCGGCAACGAGCTGCCCGCGCCCGTCTCGGTGACCGCGAAGTCGGTGCCTTCCGCGTACGCGCCCGACGGCGACCCCGGTGACGGCGGCAGCATCGACGCGCTGCCCCTGAAGCCCCGCTCGTACGCCCTCGACCTGTACGAGTCCCTCGAGGGCATGAACGTACGTGTCGGTACCTCGCGCGTGGTCGGCGCCACGGATCCGTACTCGGAGCTGTGGGTCACAGTGAAGCCGCGCGAGAACCCGAACCGGCGCGGCGGCACGGTGTACGGGTCCTACGACGACCAGAACACCGGGCGTCTGCAGATCCAGCAGCTGGCTCCGGTCTCCGAGCGTCCGTTCCCGAAGGCGAACGTCGGCGACTCGCTGTCCGGGGGCGCGGAAGGGCCCCTGGACTTCAACCAGTTCGGCGGCTACACGCTGGTCGCGCGGACGCTCGGCGAGGTCGAGGACAAGGGGCTCGTACGGGAGAAGACGCGGCGCCAGGCCAAGGGTGAGCTCGCCGTGGCGACGTACAACGTCGAGAATCTCGACCCGAGCGACCCGCAGACGAAGTTCGACGCGCTGGCCGGGGCCGTGGTCACGAATCTCGCCTCGCCCGACATCCTCGCCCTGGAGGAGATCCAGGACGACAACGGCGCGAAGAACGACGGAACCGTCTCGGCGGAGGCGACCCTGAAGAAGTTCGCGGACGCGATCGTCGCCGCGGGCGGCCCCCGCTACGCGTGGCGGTCCATCGACCCCGAGAACAACAAGGACGGCGGGGAGCCGGGCGGCAACATCCGCCAGGTGTTCCTCTTCAACCCCGAGCGGGTCTCCTTCACGGACCGTGGCGAGGGTGACGCGACGACGGGCACGGGGGTCGTGCGGTCCTCCGGGCGCGCCGCGCTGACGCTCTCCCCCGGGCGCGTCGACCCCGCGAACACCGCGTGGGCGGACAGCCGCAAGCCGCTGGCCGGAGAGTTCCGCTTCCGGGGGCGCAACGTGATCGTGGTCGCGAACCACTTCGGGTCGAAGGGCGGCGACGAGGGTCTCACCTCCCGGCACCAGCCGCCGGTGCGGTCCTCGGAGGCGAAGCGGCTGCGGCAGGCACAGGCGGTGAACTCCTTCGTGCGGGACGTCCGGAAGATCGAGAAGAACGCGGACGTGGTGGTCGTCGGGGACGTGAACGACTTCGAGTTCTCGGCGACGACGGACGCGCTGGAGGCGGGCGGCGCACTGAAGTCCGCCGTCAAGTCCCTTCCCGAGCCGGAGCGTTACTCGTACGTCTATCAGGGCAACTCGCAGGTCCTCGACCAGATCCTCACCAGCCCGGGTGTGGGGCGCGCGGGGTCGAAGGGCTTCTCGTACGACAGCGTGCACATCAACGCGGAGTTCGCCGAGCAGAACAGTGACCATGACCCGCAGGTGCTGAGGTTCAAGCCGTAGCCACGGTTACGCGTAGAGCCTGAGCAGCCAGTCCCGCCACGCCATTTCGGTGCCCTTGGCGTCCGCCTGCGGCGCGAAGTCGTGGATGCTGATGCCAACCGGGGCACCGAAGTGGTTGCGGCCGAAGAAGCGGTAGAGCGCGGTGTCCGTGCGCAGGCCGATGAAGTGCCTGCTGCGGAAGTCGACCATGGCGTCGAGGGCTTCGCCGGGGGCGTCCACCCGTACGCGGGCGCCCTCGGACGCGTCGTCGGGCAGGCCGAGGCGGCGGCTCAGCTTGATGAAGGCGTGCGGGGCGGTGGAGGGGGCGGGCCCGTCGAGGGTGGTGAAGGTGACGGGCAGGCCCGAGAAGTACGTCAGGTACTGGCGCAGGGTGTGCAGGTAGAAATCGGTGTGCTTGCTCGCCTCCTCGTACCGGTTGTCCCAGTCGTCGGTGAGGATGCCGCTGTGCACGTAGCGGACCCAGGAGCGGCGGCCGCCGTCGCGGGGCTCGATGGTGCGGTCGAGCCGGTTGACGGTCCGGCCGGGCGGGAGTCCCTCGGGGTCGCCGACGCGGTCGCTGAGGCGGTGCGGAGGCTCCCAGTGGGTGACGGTGCCGCCGTAGGGGGCGGCTCCGCCCTCGCGGGGTTCGTACTCCACCATGGGCCACAACCAGCCGGCGGTGCCGGTGGTGAACGCGTCCCAGACCTCGGCGGGAGAGGCGTCGACCTCGAACTCCCGCTCGATCTCGAACTCCTTGCCTGCGGCCATGGCGACTCCCTGACGTCCCCTGTCGCTTCAACATCCCACCGGCACCCCTTCCCGTCCAGGGCATCGGTGCTGCCGGGGAAGGGGTGCGCGACAACCGGGCAAGGAGTGCGTGAGGGGCGAGAAACGCGCGGGCCCCGGAGCGTACGGCCACGGGAGATCAGCGGGGTTCGATCCGGTAGGCCAGGCGGTACGTGCCCGCGTCGGGCAGCCCCTCCCCGGTCTCCCGCTCCTCGTAGCGGATCACCCGTCCGCCGTCCGTCGTCACGTGGAAGTGGGCGGAGATCAGGCCCGGCGCCGTCTGCGCCCCGGCCTCCCCCTCGGCGATCACGACCACCCGGGCCGCCCGGCCGTCCCCGGCCGCCCGCGCCGTCCCGTCCCGCAGTCGCGTCTTGTGCAGCCCAAGGCGTTCGATGCCCGGCACGGCCTCGTCGACCTCGGCGTTCCGCTCGTCCCGGCCGTGGGCGAAGAAGTCCTGGTACGCCTCGTCGTCCCGCCAGTGCGAGCGATGCGCCACCGTCGAGCCGTCCGCACCGGCGTACACGGTGTACGAGAGCAGCCCCTCGTGCGGCCAGGGCCGGCTCCCCCAGGCCGTGGCGATCGCCTCGACCGTCGCCCGCTGCCGCTCCGGCGTACCCGTGCTCCATGTGCTGAGGAAGACGAGGCCGCCGTCCGCGCGGGCCGGGTCGGGGAGGGTGGTGGCGTCGACGTGTGCCTTCATGACCTGCTCCTTCAGCGTGTGGACGGGCCCTGCTCGGCCCGTTGCCCACAGCCTGCGACCTCGAGCAAACTTGAGGTCAAGCCCGTTCGGGAGAAGCGGCGACCGGCCCGAGGTCGGGACGCTTCGCCTCACGCCCGTCGCCCGACGAGCGCCCGCGGACGCGCCGCCACAGCCACGGGCCCATGAACCCCGCGAACCACGCCGTCTCCGCCGCCACCGCACGCAGCGCGGAGACCGGGGGCGGCGGGGGCAGCAGCTGCCGCGTCCAGTCCTCGTGGCCGGGGACGCCCAGGGCGTCCGCCATGCCCGCGGCGATCCGGGCGTGCCCCAGCGGGCTCGCGTGCAGACGGTCGGTGCTCCACAGGCGGGGGTCCGTGGTGACCCGGTGCGGAAACGTGTCGAGGACGACGACTCCGTGGCGGTCCGCGGCCGCGCGGATACGGGCGTTCAGGTCGAGGACGCGGGGCAGCGCCCTGCGCGCGAGCGGCGAGATCCGTCCGAGGTCGGGAAAGGTCACGGTGGCCACGCGCACGCCCGCCGCCGTCAGGCCGGTGAACATGTCCTCGATGTCGCCGGCCACCTGGGCCGCGTCGAAGCCGGGACGCACCAGGTCGTTCATGCCCGCCATGACCGTGACCAGATCCGGGCGCAGCGCGAGGGCCGGGGCCAGTTGCTCGGTCTTGATGCGGGCCGTCAGCCTGCCCCGTACGGCGAGGTTGGCGTACTCGAACCCCGGGTTCCCCTCGGCCAGGATCTCGGCGAGCCGGTCGGCCCAGCCGCGGTATCCGTGCACCTCGTCACCGTCGCCGACCCCTTCGGTCTGGCTGTCGCCGATCGCGACATAGCGGGCGTACGCATGCGTCGTCATGGCCAGAGCCTCTCCCCGTAGCCATGGCACGTCAACGCGACGAAGCCCGTGACGCGCATGCCGGACCGCGCGCCGACTCCGCTCCGTCGTCGACGCGTTCGACGCGGGCGACACGGCCGGCGGCGGGGAGTCAGCCCGTGGCGGGGAAGCCGCCGCCCTTGGTCCACAGGAGCGTTTCGTCGCCCGCGCTGAACGTGGCCTTCTTGCCCCCGGCGGCGACGGCGATCTTCTCCCAGCCGTCGAAGTCCTTCGTGAGGTGCGTGGCCCACTTCGTCAGCGGGCCCGTGGCGACCGCGGCGACCGACTCGGTCGGCGGCTCGCCGTCGGCGCAGTACACGCCGAAGTCCCCGAAGGCCGCGACGGTGCCGTCCTTGGCCTTGAGGGTGATGCCCTGACAGGCGTCGGTCTTCGTCTCGTACACGACGGCCGACTTGGACCAGCCCTTGGCCTTGGGGCTGTAGTCCTGCACGAGGAGCCCCTTGCCCTTCATGTAGTGCATCGCCACGCGTCGCCCGTCGGCGAGCTTGACCTGCGCGTTGAACGGGCTCGGGCTGCCGCTCCAGTGGATGTCGCTCTTCTCCAGCGGATACGAGTGGCTGCCCGTCGACACCGGGCTGACCTGCTGCGGCGCACCCCGGCCGACGTCCTCGGCCCGTCCCCCGCCCTGACCGCATCCGGCCACGAGCCCGAGTGCCGCCACTGAACTCAGGGCCAGGGCCCTGATCCCCGTTCGGTGCATGTCTGTCTCCTGTCGTCCCGCACGGAGAGCGTCCGTGTTGGGAGGGCAGCTTACGCAAGAGCGCCCTCGGGCGGACCGGAGGGCGCTCTGCGGGGCGGCGGTGCTCAGTTGTGGCTGTGCAGCACGTCGTTCAGGCCGCCCCACACCGCGTTGTTCGGGCGGGCCTCGACGGCGCCGGTGACCGAGTTGCGGCGGAAGAGGATGTTCGAGGCGCCGGAGAGCTCGCGGGCCTTCACGATCTGCCCGTCGGGCATCGTGACGCGGGTGCCCGCGGTGACGTAGAGCCCCGCCTCGACGACGCACTCGTCGCCGAGCGCGATGCCCACGCCCGCCTCGGCGCCGATCAGGCAGCGCTCGCCGATGACGATGCGGACGTTGCCGCCGCCGGAGAGGGTGCCCATCGTGGAGGCGCCGCCACCGATGTCGGAGCCGTCACCGACGACGACACCGGCGGAGATGCGGCCCTCGACCATGGAGGTGCCGAGCGTGCCCGCGTTGAAGTTCACGAAGCCCTCGTGCATGACGGTCGTGCCCTCGGCGAGGTGCGCGCCGAGCCGCACGCGGTCGGCGTCGGCGATGCGGACGCCCTTCGGGGCGACGTAGTCCGTCATGCGCGGGAACTTGTCGACGGAGGTCACCGCGAGGTGCAGGCCCTCGGCGCGGGCGTTGAGCCGGACCTTCTCGATGTCGTCCACGGCGACCGGGCCGATCGAGGTCCAGGCGACGTTGGCGAGGAAGGCGAACTGGCCGTCGAGGTTCACGCCGTGCGGCTTGACCAGGCGGTGGCTGAGCAGGTGCAGGCGCAGGTAGACGTCGTGGGCGTCCAGCGGCTTGTCGTCCAGGGACGCGATGACCGTACGTACGGCGATGATCTCCACGCCACGGCGGGCGTCGAGGCGGATGGCCTCGGCGGCGCCCTCACCGAGCAGCTGCACGGCACGCTCGGCGGTGAGCCGCTCGGTGCCGGCCGGGCCGGGCTCCGCGGTGAGCTCGGGCGCGGGGAACCAGGTGTCGAGGACGGTGCCGTCGGCGGTGACGGTGGCGAGGCCTGCGGCGACGGCGCCGGTGGTGCGGGAAACGTTCGTGTCGGTCATGGGGAAAACCTAACCGGCGGCACACCACCCGAGCGAACCGGTCTCAACCTCCGGGCCCCGGGTGCCGGTCTCACCCGGGCTCCGGGTGCCGGTCTCACCCTCCGGGCCCCCGGTGGCCGTCAGACGGTGGGTGGGATCAGTCGGCCCAGCATCTCGCGGGCGTACGCCTCGTCGTACGCGCCGTCCGTGAGCAGCACCTGCAGGCAGATGCCGTCCATCAGCGCGACCAGCGCCCGCGCGGTGGCCGGGTCGGTGCGCTCGGCGAACACCTCTGCGAGTCCGTCGCACCAGCAGGCGGCGACCGGCCGCAGTGCGGGCCTGCGGAGCGCGGCCAGATACAGCTCGTACTCGAGCTCGATCCCCGTGCGTTCCTGGCCGAGCCACATCCCCAGCACCTCGGCGATCTCACCGGCCAGGTCGACCCGGGTGTCCTGGAACCCGCCCCGGCTCGCGACGACCTTCGCGAAGCCCTCGTTGGCCTTCTCCAGCGCGGCAAGCAGCAGCTCGTCGAGCGTCTTGAAGTGGTAGGTGGTGGACCCGAGCGGCACGTCGGCCTCCGCGGCGACCGAGCGATGGCTGAGCCCGCCTATCCCCTTCTCCCCCACCACCCGGATCGCGGCGTCGATGATCCGGGTGCGCCGCTCGGGGTCGTAACGGCGGGCCATCAATGCGCACCGCCGAGGTTGAGCAGGACGACGCCCGCGATCACGAGGGCGATCCCCGCGATCTTCGCCGTACCGGCGGACTCACCCATGAAGATCATGCCGATGGCGGCCACCGCGGCGGTCCCGATCCCGGCCCAGATCGCGTAGGCGGTGCCGACGGAGAGCGTCTTCAGGGTCTGTGCGAGCAGCGTGAAGGCGATCAGATAGCCCGCGACGGTGATCAGCGAGGGCCAGAGCTTGCTGAACCCCTCGCTGTACTTCATGGCCGTGGTCCCGGCCACCTCCGCCACGATCGCTCCGGCCAGCAGTCCGTATCCCATGCGTACGAGCGTACATAACGTTGTGTACGGGCGTACGCAGAAGCTGTCCGAAAATTGGTTAAGGTGACGCGATCACTGTGGGGGGCCACAGCGAGCACATGCGGACCACCGCACGACGCTACGGAGCACAAGAGGGATGTCAGACACACCAGGGTGGGGACCACAGGCGCCTCACGGCGGACCGCCGGGAGCGTACGGAGCGCCGCCCGGCTGGGGCTGGAACGGCTACGGCTGGACTCCGCCACCGCCGCCGCCCAAGCCCGGCGTCATACCCCTCGCGCCATTGGGCGCCAATCACATCATCGGCGGCGCCTTCGCGACGATGCGCCGCTACGCCAAGCCGCTGTTCGGCACCGCGGCCGCGGCCTACGGCCTGCTCGCCGTCGTCGTCGCGGTCGGAGGGGTGCTCGCCTACGTCTCGACCCGGGAACACATCCGCGCCGCGTCCGAACCGGGCGCGGACTTCTCCTGGGACGACGGCAGGCCGATCCTGGTCGCGTTCGGCCTGGTGTGGCTGGTGTTCATGCTCGCCACGCTGGTCGTCAACTCGTTCATCCAGGCAGCATCCGCCGCCACGCTGCACGAGGCGGTGCTCGGCCGCCCGGCGGCCTTCGGCGCGGTCTGGCGCAGGGCATGGTCGCGGACACCATCCGTGCTGGCCGTGACCCTGCTGCTGTCGGTCGTCCTGATGCTGCCGGTGGCCGCGTTCGCGCTGCTCTTCCTCTCGCTCCTCTTCCTGATGATGACCCAGTCGATCATCCCCATCGGCCTGGTCTTTCCGCTGTTCCTGGTGACACTGCCGCTCGCGGCCTGGCTGTACGTCCTGTTCGCTTTCGCCCCGGCGGCCGCGGTCCTCGAAACAGCGGGCCCGTTCACGGCGTTGCGGCGCTCCGTACGCCTGGTCCGAGGCGCCTGGTGGCGCACCTTCGGCATCTCGCTGCTCGCGGGACTCATCACGGTGGGCGTCTCCCTCGCCCTCCGACTGCCTCTGCAGTTCGCCGCGCCCACCCCTCCCCCGGTCGACCCTGACGACTCCGCGTCGGCCTACCTCCTGGACCAACTGCGCTCCCAGTTCGGGCTGTACGCGGTGCTCGGCCTGCTCGGCAGCTTCCTCGCCCAGCTCGCCGCCACGGTGTTCTTGCCCCTGGTGACGGCCCTGCTCTACATGGACCGCCGCATCCGCAAGGAGAACCTCGCGCACACGCTCACGGAAGCCTCGGCGATCGTGCAGCCGGTCCCGTGAACGCGATGAGGCCCCCCGCGCTTCCCGCGCGGGGGGCCTCACCAGGGATCACGTGCCTGAGAGCACTCAGACGTTGAACCCGAGCGCGCGAAGCTGCTCGCGGCCGTCGTCGGTGATCTTGTCCGGGCCCCACGGCGGCATCCAGACCCAGTTGATCCGGAGCTCGTTGACGATGCCGTCGGTGGCGGACTTCGCCTGGTCCTCGATGACGTCCGTCAGCGGGCAGGCCGCCGAGGTGAGCGTCATGTCGATCGTCGCGATGTTCGCGTCGTCGACGTGGATGCCGTAGATCAGGCCGAGGTTGACGACGTCGATGCCCAGCTCGGGGTCGACCACGTCGTACAGCGCCTCGCGGACCTCTTCTTCCGAGGCCGGCTTGGTCAGGGTCTCGTTCTCGCTCATGCGGTCTTCCTCTCAGCGACGTCTTCGGTACCCAGTGCCTGCGCCGTCGCGTCCTTCCACGCCATCCAGCTCAGGAGAGCACACTTCACCCGCGCCGGGTACTTCGAGACCCCGGCGAACGCGACGGCGTCCTCAAGGACCTCCTCCATCGCGTCGTCCGGCTCCAGCTTGCCCTTGGACTGCATCAGCTCCAGGAAGACCTCCTGGACCTTCTGCGCCTCGGCGAGCTCCTTGCCGACCAGGAGGTCGTTCAGGACGGACGCGCTGGCCTGGCTGATGGAGCAGCCCTGCCCTTCGTACGACACGTCGGCGATCGTCGACCCGTCGTACTTGACGCGCAGCGTGATCTCGTCGCCGCATGTCGGGTTGACGTGGTGCACCTCGGCGTCGCCATCACGAAGACCGCGCCCGTGCGGGTGCTTGTAGTGGTCCAGGATGACTTCCTGGTACATCGAATCCAGCTTCACGTTCCCGGTCAGCCCCTCAGCCGAAGAAGTTCCGTACGTGCTCCAGGCCGTCGACGAGAGCGTCGATCTCGCCGGGCGTGGAGTACAGATAGAACGACGCTCGTGTGGTCGCAGGAATTCCGTAGCGGAGGCAGACGGGGCGGGCGCAGTGGTGACCCACGCGGACCGCGATGCCTTCCTCGTCCAAGACCTGGCCCACGTCGTGCGGGTGGATGTCGCCGAGCGTGAAGGAGATCGCGGCGCCGCGCTCCTCGGCCGTCGTCGGGCCGATGATGCGGAGGTCGGGGACCTCCAGGAGGCGCTTGACCGCGTACTCGGTGATCGCGTGCTCATGAGCGGCGATCTTGTCCATGCCGATGGCCGAGAGGTAGTCCACGGCCGCGCCCAGGCCGACGGCCTGGGAGACCGGGGGCGTGCCCGCCTCGAACTTGTGCGGCGCGGGAGCGTAGGTCGACGAGTTCATCGACACGGTCTCGATCATCTCGCCACCGCCGAGGAAGGGCGGGAGGTCCTCCAGGAGCTCCTGCCGTCCCCACAGCACGCCGATGCCCGTCGGGCCCAGCATCTTGTGGCCGGTGAAGGCCACGAAGTCGGCCTGCAGCGCCTGCACGTCCAGCGGCATGTGCGGGGCCGCCTGCGAGGCGTCGATCAGCACCAGCGCGCCGACCTCCTGCGCGCGGCGGACGATCGCCTCGACGGGGTTCTGCGTGCCCAGGATGTTCGAGACCAGGACGAAGGAGACGATCTTCGTCTTCTCCGTGATGATCTCGTTCATGTTGGACAGGTCGAGCCGGCCGTCGTCCGTGAGACCGAACCACTTCAGCTTCGCGCCCGTGCGCTGCGAGAGCAGCTGCCACGGCACGATGTTGGAGTGGTGCTCCATCTCCGTGATGACGATCTCGGTCTCGTGGTCCACGCGGTAGGGCTCGTCGGCCCAGCCCAGCATGTTGGCCACGAGGTTGAGCGACTCCGAGGCGTTCTTGGTGAAGATCACCTCGTCGCGGCTCGGCGCGTTGATGAACGCCGCGACCTTGTCACGGGCGCCCTCGTAGAGCGCCGTGGCCTCCTCCGCGAGGACGTGCACACCGCGGTGGACGTTGGCGTTGTGCTTCTCGTAGTACTCGTTGAGTACGTCGAGCACCTGGCGCGGCGTCTGGGACGTCGCCGCGTTGTCCAGGTAGACGAGCTTCTTGCCGTCGTGGATCGTGCGATCCAGGATCGGGAAGTCCTTGCGGATCGCCTCGGTGTCGAGGAGGCCGGAGAGCCCCTGGTGGGCCACTGTCACGCGGATACGCCACCCTTCGTGTAAGCCTCGTAGCCCTCGGCCTCGAGCTTGTCGGCGAGCTCGGCGCCGCCGGACTCGGCGATGCGGCCGTTCGCGAAGACGTGCACGAAGTCGGGCTTGATGTAGCGCAGGATGCGCGTGTAGTGCGTGATCAGCAGGGTGCCGACCTCGCCGGTCTCACGGACGCGGTTGACGCCGTCGGAGACCTGACGCAGGGCGTCGACGTCCAGGCCGGAGTCGGTCTCGTCGAGGATCGCGATCTTCGGCTTGAGGAGCTCCATCTGCAGGATCTCGTGGCGCTTCTTCTCACCGCCGGAGAAGCCCTCGTTGACGTTGCGCTCGGCGAAGGCCGGGTCCATCTGGAGCTGCTCCATCGCGGACTTGACCTCCTTCACCCAGGTGCGCAGCTTGGGGGCCTCGCCGCGGATCGCCGTCGCCGACGTACGCAGGAAGTTGGAGACCGAGACGCCGGGGACCTCGACCGGGTACTGCATGGCCAGGAACATGCCGGCGCGGGCGCGCTCGTCGACGGACATCTCCAGGACGTCCTCGCCGTCGAGGGTGACGGTGCCCTGCGTGATCGTGTACTTGGGGTGACCCGCGATGGAGTAGGCGAGCGTCGACTTGCCGGAGCCGTTCGGGCCCATGATGGCGTGCGTCTCGCCCTGCTTCACGGTGAGGTCGACGCCCTTGAGGATCTCCTTCGTGGCGTTGTCGGCCTCGACGGTGACGTGCAGGTCGTGGATTTCAAGCGTTGCCATGTGCCTCAGGACTCCTGGGTGAGGGAGACGAGCACATCGTCCCCTTCGATCTTTACGGGGTATACGGGGACGGGGCGCGTCGCGGGAAGACCGGACGGCTTGCCGGTGCGGAGGTCGAAGGCGGAGCCGTGCAGCCAGCACTCGATCTGGCAGTCCTCCACCTCGCCCTCGGAGAGGGAGACGTTCGCGTGCGAGCAGATGTCGTTGATCGCGAACACCTCACCCTCGGTGTGGACGACCGAGACCGGCGTGCCGTCGAGTTCCACCCGCTTCGGGGTGTCCTCCGACAGCTCGCTCAGGCCACAGGCGCGTACGAATGTCATGCCGCGGACGCCTCCAGCTCCTCTTCGATCTTGGTGAGGAGGCGCTCTTCGACGTCGGGCAGGCCGATCTGCTGGATCAGCTCGGCGAAGAACCCGCGGACGACCAGGCGGCGCGCCTCGCCCTCCGGGATACCGCGCGACTGCAGGTAGAAGAGCTGCTCGTCGTCGAAGCGGCCGGTCGCCGAGGCGTGGCCCGCTCCGACGATCTCGCCGGTCTCGATCTCGAGGTTCGGCACGGAGTCGACGCGGGCGCCGTCGGTCAGAACCAGGTTGCGGTTCATCTCGTACGTGTCCGTGCCCTCGGCGGCGGCCTCGATGAGGACGTCGCCGATCCACACCGCGTGGGCGTCGTCGCCCTGGAGCGCGCCCTTGTAGACGACGTTCGACTTGCAGTGCGGCTGGTTGTGGTCGACCAGGAGGCGGTGCTCCTGGTGCTGGCCGGCGTCGGTGACGTACAGGCCGAGGAGCTCGGCCTCGCCGCCGGTGCCCGCGTACTCGACGCGGGGGTGCAGGCGTACGACGTCGCCGCCGAAGGTCACGACGACCGACTTGAAGGTGGCGTCCCGGCCGATCAGCGCGTTGTGCTGCGCGATGTGCACGGCCTTGTCGTCCCAGTCCTGGACGGAGACGACGGTGAGCTTGGCGCCGTCGCCCAGGAGGTAGTCGACGTTGGCCGCGAGCACGGCGTCACCGGTGTGGTCGATGACGACGAGGGCCTCGGCGAACGCGCCCACCTCGATGACCTGGTGCGCGAAGGCGGTACCGCCCTCGCCGTGCACGGCGATCCGGATCGGCTCGGTCAGGACCGTCTCCTTGGGGACGGTCACCACCGAGGCCTTCTCGAAGGAGCCGTAGGCCTGCGCGGCCACGCGGTCGACGGGCTTGCCCGCCTTGCCCACGCGTGCGTCCTCACGGCCGACGGTCTCCTGGGTCACGCCCTCCGGAGCCGTCACCTCGACGCGGATGCCGCCGGTGGCGACCGCGGTGCCGTCGTGCAGCCCGCGCAGACGCTCCAGCGGCGTGAACCGCCACTCCTCCTCGCGGCCGTGGGGGACGGGGAAGTCCGCCACGTCGTAGGACGGGGGAGCGCTCATGCGGGTGGCGACGGTGGACTCGGCGGCCACCGCGATGGACCCGGCGGTGGTGGACCCCACCGGAATGTTCTGAGCCTCAGCCATGGCTGTCGTCGTGCTCTCTCTCTGCGTAACTGCGTAAGAAGTCAGTCGCTACGGGGACGCGGCCGGTCTTAACCGACCGAACCCTCCATCTGCAGCTCGATCAGCCGGTTCAGCTCCAGGGCGTACTCCATGGGCAGCTCCTTCGCGATCGGCTCGACGAAGCCGCGCACGATCATCGCCATGGCCTCGAACTCCGTCAGACCGCGGCTCATCAGGTAGAAGAGCTGGTCGTCGGAGACCTTGGAGACGGTCGCCTCGTGACCCATGGACACGTCGTCCTCGCGCACGTCCACGTAGGGGTACGTGTCCGAGCGGGAGATCGTGTCGACGAGCAGCGCGTCGCACAGGACGTTCGACTTCGATCCGGCGGCGCCCTCGCCGATCTCGACGAGACCGCGGTAGGAGGTGCGGCCACCGCCACGCGCCACGGACTTCGAGACGATGTTCGAGGAGGTGTTGGGCGCCATGTGGACCATCTTGGATCCGGCGTCCTGGTGCTGGCCCTCGCCCGCGAAGGCGATGGAGAGCGTCTCGCCCTTGGCGTGCTCGCCCATCAGGTAGACGGCGGGGTACTTCATCGTCACCTTGGAGCCGATGTTGCCGTCGATCCACTCCATGGTCGCGCCCTCGTACGCCACGGCGCGCTTGGTGACCAGGTTGTAGACGTTGTTCGACCAGTTCTGGATCGTCGTGTAGCGGCAGCGGCCGCCCTTCTTGACGATGATCTCGACGACGGCGGAGTGCAGGGAGTCCGACTTGTAGATCGGCGCCGTGCAGCCCTCGACGTAGTGAACGTACGCGTCCTCGTCGACGATGATCAGGGTCCGCTCGAACTGGCCCATGTTCTCCGTGTTGATGCGGAAGTAGGCCTGGAGCGGGATCTCGACGTGCACGCCCTTGGGGACGTAGATGAACGAGCCACCGGACCACACGGCGGAGTTCAGCGACGCGAACTTGTTGTCGCCGACGGGGATGACCGTGCCGAAGTACTCCTTGAAGAGCTCCGGGTGCTCCTTCAGGGCGGTGTCCGTGTCGAGGAAGATGACGCCCTGCTCCTCCAGGTCCTCACGGATCTGGTGGTAGACGACCTCGGACTCGTACTGGGCCGCGACACCGGCGACGAGGCGCTGCTTCTCCGCCTCGGGGATGCCGAGCTTGTCGTACGTGTTCTTGATGTCCTCGGGCAGGTCCTCCCAGGACTCCGCCTGCTTCTCCGTGGACCGCACGAAGTACTTGATGTTGTCGAAGTCGATGCCGGAGAGGTCCGAGCCCCAGTTCGGCATGGGCTTCTTGTCGAAGAGGCGCAGGCCCTTGAGACGGAGCTTGGTCATCCACTCCGGCTCGCTCTTCTTGGCCGAGATGTCCTTGACGACGTCCTCGTTGATGCCGCGCTTGGCGGACGCCCCCGCCACGTCGGAGTCGGCCCAGCCGTATTCGTACGTGCCCAGACCCTCGAGTTCGGGGTGGGCAGTCTCCGTGGGGAGCGTCATGCGGGGTTCCTCCCGGCCGTGCTTGCGGATGCTTTGTCAGTGGTCTGTGAAGCCTGTGGGGTGTTGCGGGGGATGAACGTCGTGCAGACGCCGTCGCCGTGGGCGATGGTGGCGAGCCGCTGGACGTGTGTCCCCAGGAGGGCGGAGAAGATCTCCGTCTCCGCCTCGCAAAGTTGTGGGTACTGCTCGGCGACGTGGGCGACCGGGCAGTGATGCTGGCACAGCTGCTCGCCTACCGGCGCCGTGCGGGCCGTAGCAGCGTACCCGTCGGCGGTCAACGCCTTCGCGAGAGCCTCCGTGCGCTGCTCGGGGGGCGCCGCGTCCATCGCCTTGCGGTAGGCCTCGGCCTGGGCCGCGATCCGCTCGCGGGCGAATTCGACGACCGCTTCTTCGCCGTGCCGCTCGCTGATCCAGCGCAGGGCGTCGGCGGCGAGCTTGTCGTACGACTGGTCGAAGGCGTCCCGGCCGCAGTCGGTGAGCGCGAAGACCTTGGCGGGGCGTCCGCGCGTACGTGCGCCGTAGATGCGCTGCTCACGGGGCTCGACCACGTTCTCGTGGGCGAGGGCGTCGAGGTGCCGGCGCACGGCGGCCTGGGTCAGCTTGAGGCGACCCGCGAGGTCGGCCACCGTGGAGGGGCCGTGGTCCAGGATGGAGCGCGCGACCCGGTTGCGCGTAGACCGCTCCCCGGTCGCGAGTTCCTCCTGCGGAGCCTCGCCGACGTTTTTCACAACACCATTGTTGCGTAATTCCTCAGAGCCTGACAACCCGCGTCGGGATCACGATCCGGTGCGCTACATCACTTAGGCATACCTAAGCTGACCTGCGGAAATGATCACTGATCGATCAAATCGGTGGCGCGCGACCACGGGTCCGTGCAGACTCCCTGACCATGCCGACACCCCCTCCGACCGGCCCTTTGTGCACGCGCGCGTCCCTCGCGGCCGACCTCCGCGAGCTCGGCGTGCGCCCCGGTGAGACCCTCCTGGTGCACTCCTCGCTGAGCGCGCTCGGCTGGGTCAGCGGCGGCCCTGTCGCCGTCGTCCAAGCACTCCTCGACGCACTGGGCCAAAAGGGGACCCTGGTGGTCCCCACGCAGTCCAGCGACAACTCCGACCCGGCCGAATGGGGAAACCCGCCCGTGCCGGAGTCCTGGTGGCCCGAGATCCGCGCGTCCATCCCCGCCTACGACCCGCGCACCGCCCCCACCCGAGGCGTCGGCGTGATCCCCGAGACCGTACGGACCTGGCCAGGCGCCCTGCGCAGCGCCCACCCCCAGACGTCCTTCGCGGCGATCGGCCCCCGCGCGGCCGAGCTCCTGGAGGGGCACGCGCTCGACTGCCGCCTCGGCGAGCGCAGCCCGCTGGCCCGCCTGGAGGCATCGGGCGCCCGGGTCCTGCTGCTCGGCGCGGGCTTCGACACCTGCACCTCCTTCCACCTGGCCGAGTACCGGCTCCCGGCCCCGCAGGTCGAGAACTCCTTCGCGGTCATGACGCCGGAGGGCCGCCGCTGGACGACGGTCCGCGAGACGTCGATCTCCGAGGAGCGCTTCGACGAGCTCGGCGCGGACTTCGAGCGGGACCGCCCCGTGGTGCGCGGCACGGTCGGCGCCGCGACGGCCCGCCTCTTCCCGGTGGCCGACGCGGTCGCGTACGCCGAGCGCTGGCTCGGCATCCACCGCTCGCGCGCCGAGTGGGCCGGGTAGCAGCCCCCTGCCCACGGGGCTTCCGGCCCCTCTCTAGACTTCCCGCCATGGGAAATGAGTCCGTCGTCCAGGTCACCGGCCTGGTCAAGCGGTACGGCAAGAAGACCGCGGTGGACGGCCTCGACCTCCGGGTCCGCGCGGGCACCGTCACCGCGGTCCTCGGGCCGAACGGCGCAGGCAAGACCACCACGATCGAGACCTGCGAGGGCTATCGCAGGCCGGACGCGGGTACGGTCCGCGTCCTTGGCCTCGACCCGGTCCGCGAGGCCGGCGCGCTGCGCCCCCGCATCGGCGTGATGCTCCAGTCCGGCGGCGTCTACTCCGGCGCCCGCGCCGACGAGATGCTGCGCCACATGGCGAAGCTGCACGCACACCCGCTCGACGTGGGCGCGCTGATCGAGCGCCTGGGCCTGGAGAGCTGCGGCCGCACCACCTACCGGCGCCTGTCCGGCGGCCAGCAGCAGCGCCTCGCGCTCGCCATGGCCGTGGTCGGACGGCCCGAACTGGTCTTCCTGGACGAGCCGACCGCGGGCCTCGACCCGCAGGCACGCCGGGCCACCTGGGATCTCGTACGCGATCTGCGCGCCGACGGCGTCAGCGTCATCCTCACCACGCACCACATGGACGAGGCCGAGCAGCTCGCCGACGAGGTCGCCATCATCGACGCGGGCAAGGTCATCGCCGAGGGCACCCCGGAGGAGCTGTGCCGGGGCGGCGCCGAGAACACCCTGCGCTTCTCCGGGCGCCCCGGACTCGACGTCGGCTCCCTCCTCAAGGCACTCCCGCCGGACTCCGCCGCGGCCGAACTCACGCCGGGCGCCTACCGCGTGAGCGGCACGGTCGACCCGCAGCTGCTCGCCACGGTCACCTCCTGGTGCGCCCAGCACGGCGTGATGCCGGAGAAGATCGCCGTCGAACGCCACACCCTCGAAGACGTCTTCTTGGAACTCACGGGCAAGGAGCTGCGCGGATGAGCGCCGCCGGTACGTACACGCCGAAGCCGGGCGCCGCCCCGCTCCCCCGCATGATCGCCGCGCAGGCGGCGCTCGAGACGAAGATGCTGCTGCGCAACGGCGAGCAGTTGCTGCTCACGGTGGTGATCCCGACCCTCCTCCTCGTGCTGTTCAGCGCGGTCGACATCGTCGACACGGGCAAGGGCGAAGCCGTGGACTTCCTCGCGCCCGGCATCCTCGCCCTCGCCGTGATGTCGACCGCGTTCACCGGGCAGGCCATCGCCACCGGCTTCGAGCGCCGCTACGGCGTGCTCAAGCGGCTCGGCGCCTCGCCCCTGCCCCGCTGGGCGCTGATGGCCGCGAAGACCCTGTCGGTGCTGGTCACCGAGGTCCTGCAGATCGTGCTCCTGACGCTGATCGCCTTCGCGCTCGGCTGGTCACCGCACGGCAACCCCTTCGCCGTACTGCTCCTCCTGATCCTCGGCACGGCTGCCTTCTCGGGCCTCGGCCTGCTGATGGCGGGCACCCTGAAGGCGGAGGCGACGCTCGCCGCCGCGAACCTGGTCTTCCTGCTGCTCCTTGTGGGCGGCGGGGTCATCGTGCCCCTGGACAAGTTCCCGGACGCGGCCCAGTCGGTGCTCGGCCTGCTGCCGATCTCGGCCCTCTCGGACGGCCTGCGCGACGTGCTGCAGGACGGCGCGGGGATGCCGTGGGGGAACCTCGCGATCCTTGCGGTCTGGGCGGTGCTCGGGCTCGGCGCGGCCGGGAAGTTCTTCCGCTGGGAGTAGGAACCGGCGTAAGCCGCGTCACAGAAGCACCGGATACGTCCCCCTCGTGAAGCCGTGCACAAGCGGCCCCCTACGATGGTCCCCGTGCCAAACGTGACCCGAGCCGACGCCGTCTCCGCCGTGCGCAACCCGCTCGCCTTCATCGCCGGGCGCTGGACCCCGCAGCAGCGGACCGTCCAGCGCGCCGCCCTCATCTCGCTCGCGATGACGGTGTGCATCGTGGTCACCGGCGGCGCCGTCCGTCTCACCGGATCGGGCCTCGGCTGCCCGACCTGGCCCAAGTGCACGGACGACTCCCTGACGGCGACCCACGAGATGGGCTTCCACGGGGCCATCGAGTTCGGCAACCGCATGCTGACGTACGTGCTGTGCGCGGCCGTCGGCTGGGCGATCATCGCCGCGCGCTCGCAGAAGCCGATGCGGCGCAGCCTCACCCGGCTCGGCTGGGCCCAGTTCTGGCTGGTCATGGGCAACGCCGTGCTCGGCGGCATCGTGGTGCTCGTCGGCCTCAACCCGTGGACGGTCGCGGCGCACTTCCTGCTCTCCACCGCCCTGATCGCGGTCGCCGTCACGATGTGGCAGCGCACCCGCGAGGGCGACGCCGACGCCCGACCGCTGGTCGGCAAGGCCGTGGTGCAGCTGGTGTGGTTCCTGGTCGCGGCGTCCGTGCTGCTCATCGCGATCGGCACCGTCGTGACGGGCTCCGGGCCGCACGCGGGTGACTCCAGCGAGGTGCCGCGGATGGGCTTCGACTGGGAGACCGTCAGCAAGCTGCACGCCGTGCTCGCCTGGATCGTGGTGACGCTGACGTTCGCCCTGTGGTTCGTCCTCAAGGCGGTCGACGCGCCCAAGGGCCCGCTGCACCGCACCCGCGACCTGTTCCTGATCCTGCTCGCCCAGGGCGCGATCGGCTACGTCCAGTACTTCACGGACCTGCCCGAGGTCCTGGTCGGCCTGCACATGTTCGGCTCGTGCGTGGTCTGGATCGGCGTGATGCGCGTCCTGCTGTCGCTGCGCGAACGGCCGTACACCACGGCCGGCCTGCCGACCCAGGCCGACGACTCGCAGCTCTCGGCGGTCTGACCTCAGCCGTCGGCCAGGCCGTAGACGCGGCGGGCGTTGCCCGCCGCGATGAGCCCCGCCACCCGCTGCGCGTCCGGCAGCGACCACGCGCCCTCCGCGACCCACCCGCCGAGCACCCGCCCCAACGCCTCCCCGAAGAGCCGCGCGCCCACCACGTGCAGCTCGGGCAGCCCGTGCGCGCCGCTGGAGAACAACAGCTTGCCGAAGGGTGCGAGCTCCAGGATCTCCGCGAGCACGGCGGCCGCGCGAGCGCCCGTGCGCACCAGGGCGGGGCCCAGGTCGGCGTACACATGCGGGAAGAGGCCGGCCAGGTCCGCCGCGTTGCGGTGGTACGGATAGCCGTGCAGCAGGATCAGATCGGTGCCGAGCCCCGCGGTCGCCCGCGCGAAACCGCCGAAGTATCCCTGCGGGTCGCCGGCCCCCGCGTGCAGTTGCAGCGGGCGCCCCGACGCGACGGCGATCCACAGCAGATGCCTGAGCAGCACGGGGTCCAGGAGCGCCCCGCCCACCTGCCGCCGGGCCAGCCACCGTCCCGCCGCGCCCCGCACCTCCCCGGGTCCCGGCGGTTCGGGTGCCAGGGCGAGGCTGCGCCGGACGCCCGCCACGGAGGTGAAGGCGACGGCGTTCGCCGCGGCCGCGTGCACGGACTCGGCGAGGTTGGCGAGGAACGAGTCGACGGTGCCCGAGGTGTCGGCCACCTGTTCGGCCAGCAACTCCAGGCGGACGATCTCCCGGGCGTCGGCGTCACCGGCCGACGCCATCTCGCCGGGCCCCGTCAGGTCGCCGGGCAGCCCGGTGTCGACGAGATACGTGGTGATGCCGCTCCCCCGCAGCAGCCGCCGCCCCGCTTCGAGGACGCCCAGATCGCGGCGGCGGGCGAGGTAGCGGGCGGGCGAGCAGTGCGGTTCGAGGCCGAGCAGCGGCGGGCACCAGCGGCGCACGGCGAAGCCCGTCTGGGTGTCGAAGAAGGTGGTGCCGGGCGCGGGCGGGCCCTCACCGCGGCCGAGGTGGGCCTCGAAGGTGCCGAGGCCCAGCTCCGTACGCAGCACACCGTGGCAGTACTGGTCCACCAGGGACGGCGTTTCGATCATCCGGGCTCCCTGTAGACGGACGTGCTCCTACCGTCCTAACGGGTGACCCGGGTGTCAGGTGTTGCTCACGACCGTTCTGTCCGCCACGGCATCGACACCTCAGCCGTTGCTCGGGCCGCCGAGCTGAATGCCGGCCATCCGCGACCACTCGTACGGGCCGGTCTCCACCTTGGCGGCGAAGTCACCGTCGAAGTCCTCGTGGACGGTGATCCCGGCCTTCTCGACGGCGCTCCGCGCGATCGCGTAGGTGGGGGCCACCAGGTCGCCCCAGCCGCCGTCGTCGCCGACCAGGACGATGCGGGTGCCCTCGTGCCCGATGTACGCGACCTGCCCCTCGGCACCGCCGTGCGCCTGGGCGAAGGCACCGATCTGCTTGGCCAGCTTGGCGGCCTTCTTGTCCGCGCGGGCTGCCTGCTTGCTGTCCTCGACCTGCTGCGTCTCTGCCATGTGCAGGATGCTACCGACGGGTAGATCAACTGGCGACGGGCGGGGCACGTGGCGTTCAACACCACGTGCCCCGCCCGTCGGGAAGTCTTCGGCTCAGCGCAGGAAGGGGTCCACCGCGACCGCCACGAAGAGCAGCGAGACGTAGGTGATCGACCAGTGGAAGAGCCGCATCTCCTTGAGCTTGCCGCCCGTGACCTCCGCCTTGGCGCGGTTCTGCAGGCCATGTGCCTCCCACAGCCACCAGCCGCCGGTCACGAAGGCGACCACGGTGTAGAACCAGCCGGTGTAGCCCAGCGGCTGCAGCAGCAGCGAGACGGCGACCATCACCCAGCTGTAGAGGACGATCTGACGGGCGACCACCTTGTTCGACGCGACGACCGGCAGCATGGGCACGCCCACACGCGCGTAGTCGTCCTTGACCTTCATCGACAGCGGCCAGTAGTGCGGCGGCGTCCAGAAGAACATGACGAGGAAGAGGATGACCGGCGCCCAGGAGAGGGAGTTGGTCACCGAGGACCAGCCGATGAGCACCGGCATGCAGCCCGCGATGCCGCCCCAGACGATGTTCTGCGAGGTGCGGCGCTTCAGGATCATCGTGTAGACGACCACGTAGAAGAGGAGCGCCCCGAGGGCGAGCCACGCGGACAGCCAGTTGACGACGAGGCCGAAGAGCAGCGTCGAGGCGACCGCGAGCGCGATGCCGAAGACGAGGCACTCCCGGGGGCTGACCATCCCCGTGACCAGGGGCCGCTGGGACGTACGGTCCATCAGGGCGTCGATGTCACGGTCGATGTACATGTTGAGCGCGTTTGCGCCGCCCGCCGAGAGGTAACCGCCCAGGCAGGTCACGAAAACCAGCCAGAGGTCGGGCACCCCCTGCTCGGCGAGGAACATCACCGGAACGGTGGTGATCAGGAGGAGCTCGATGATTCGCGGCTTGGTCAGCGCCACGAACGCCATGACACGGGCCCCGAGCGGCCGGTGGCTTGGGCTAGAGCTCGTCCCAATTGCTCCCGCTGGACGGGATTCAACGGCCGTCACGCACACCCCTGACAGAGACTTCCCAGCAAGCCGCGTCGGACGTTCAGACATGAAGTTCCGGTAAAGGCTCGCGCGTACCACGCCACTGTAGACGTTGCCCATACCTCGCCCTTCGCGGGGGTGGGGTCGTGTTGAGCGGCGTGTTGGTACGCCCGAAACACGGCCCGACACCCGTTCAGATGAGCGGTGCCGCACTCGTTGTGAGAGTCCAGATGAGCGGCTTCCGGATCACATGGTGAACACCGTGGATCCCTTTCGGGAGGCGGATCGCGGCGCACCCCGGCACTCTGGAATGACTCGAAAAAATGCACGTCTTTACAGCGGTAGGCTCGACAGCGGCCGGTGGGATCTACATCGCCGGCATTCGACATGTGGAGAGGAGCCCTGACTCAGGGTGAGCACCAAGCCGACCACCACAGACCTCGAGTGGACCGAACTGGACCAGCGGGCTGTTGATACTGCCCGCGTCCTGGCCATGGACTCCGTACAGAAGGTCGGCAACGGCCATCCTGGTACGGCCATGAGCCTCGCGCCCGCCGCGTACACCCTCTTCCAGAAGGTGATGCGGCACGACCCCGCGGACGCCGAGTGGACCGGGCGTGACCGGTTCGTCCTTTCCGCGGGCCACTCGTCCCTGACCCTCTACATCCAGCTCTACCTGGCCGGCTTCGGCCTGGAGCTCGATGACCTGAAGGCGTTCCGCACCTGGGGCTCGAAGACCCCGGGCCACCCGGAGTACGGGCACACCACGGGCGTGGAGACGACGACGGGCCCGCTCGGCCAGGGCGTCGCGAACGCCGTGGGCATGGCGATGGCCGCCCGTTACGAGCGTGGCCTGTTCGACCCGGAGACCGCTGCCGGTGAGTCGCCGTTCGACCACCACATCTTCGCCATCGCCGGTGACGGCTGCCTCCAGGAGGGCATCTCCGGCGAGGCGTCGTCGCTGGCCGGGCACCAGAAGCTCGGCAACCTCGTGCTGCTGTGGGACGACAACCACATCTCCATCGAGGGCGACACGGAGACCGCGGTGTCCGAGGACACCATGAAGCGGTACGAGGCCTACGGCTGGCACGTCCAGCGCGTGGAGCCCAAGGAGAACGGCGACCTGGACCCGGCCGCCCTCTACAAGGCGATCCTGGCCGCGAAGGCGGAGACGGAGCGCCCCTCCTTCATCGCGATGCGCTCGATCATCGCCTGGCCCGCGCCGAACGCGCAGAACACCGAGGCCGCGCACGGCTCGGCGCTCGGCGACGACGAGGTCGCGGCCACCAAGCGCGTCCTCGGCTTCGACCCCGAGCAGAACTTCGAGGTCTCGGACGAGGTCCTCGCGCACACCCGTGCCGCGCTCGACCGCGGCCGTGACGCCAAGGCCGAGTGGGAGAAGGGCTTCGCCGCCTGGCGCACCGCGAACTCCGCGCGCGCCGCCGAGTTCGACCGCGTCGCCGCGGGCGAGCTCCCGCAGGGCTGGAAGGAGAAGCTCCCGGTCTTCGAGACGGGCAAGGGCGTCGCGACGCGTGCCGCGTCCGGCAAGGTCCTGCAGGCGCTCGGCGCGGTGATCCCCGAGCTGTGGGGCGGCTCCGCCGACCTCGCGGGCTCGAACAACACCACGATCGACAAGACGTCGTCGTTCCTCCCGGTGGGCAACCCGCTGCCGGAGGCGAACCCGTACGGCCGCACGATCCACTTCGGCATCCGCGAGCACTCCATGGCCGCGGAGATGAACGGCATCGCGCTGCACGGCAACACCCGCATCTTCGGCGGCACCTTCCTGGTGTTCTCCGACTACATGCGCAACGCCGTCCGTCTTTCCGCCCTCATGCACCTGCCGGTGACGTACGTGTGGACGCACGACTCCATCGGTCTCGGCGAGGACGGCCCGACGCACCAGCCGGTCGAGCACCTGGCCTCGCTGCGTGCCATCCCGGGCCTGAACGTGGTCCGCCCTGCGGACGCGAACGAGACCGCCGTCGTGTGGCGCGAGATCCTCGAGCGCTACACCAAGGAGTTCGGCAAGGGCGCCCCGCACGGCCTCGCGCTGACCCGTCAGGGCGTGCCGACGTACGACCGCGAGGTCACCGAAGGCGCCGTCAAGGGCGGCTACGTCCTCTTCGAGGCCGACGGCGGCACCCCCGAGGTCGTCCTCATCGGCACCGGCTCCGAGGTGCAGCTCGCCGTCGAGGCGCGCGAGCAGCTCCAGGCCGCGGGCGTGCCCACGCGCGTCGTCTCGATGCCGTGCGTCGAGTGGTTCGAGGCGCAGGACCAGGGGTACCGCGACAGCGTCCTTCCGCCGTCCGTCAAGGCGCGCGTCGCGGTCGAGGCGGGCATCGGCCTGACCTGGCACCGCTTCGTGGGTGACGCCGGGCGCATCGTCTCGCTGGAGCACTTCGGTGCCTCGGCCGACGGCAAGGTGCTGTTCCGCGAGTTCGGTTTCACCGCCGACGCCGTCGCGGCCGCTGCCCGGGAATCGATCGACGCCGCTCAGCGCTGACGCCGACATACGACCAAGTAGGAGATGTAATCCCATGACAGACGCACTCAAGCGCCTCTCCGACGAAGGCGTCGCGATCTGGCTGGACGACCTGTCGCGCAAGCGGATCACGTCCGGCAACCTCGCCGAGCTGATCGACCAGAGTCACGTGGTGGGTGTCACCACGAACCCGTCGATCTTCCAGAAGGCGATCTCGCAGGGCGACGGCTACGACCAGCAGCTCTCCGACCTCGCCTCCCGCGGTGTCACCGTCGAAGAGGCCATCCGCATGATCACGACGGCGGACGTCCGTGACGCCGCCGACATCCTGCGCCCGGTCTTCGACGCGACGGGCGGCCAGGACGGCCGGGTGTCGATCGAGGTCGACCCGCGCCTGGCGCACAACACGAAGTCGACGGTCGCCGAGGCCAAGCAGCTCGCCTGGCTGGTGGACCGCCCGAACACGCTCATCAAGATCCCGGCGACGAAGGCGGGCCTGCCCGCGATCACCGAGGTCATCGGCAGGGGCATCAGCGTGAACGTGACGCTGATCTTCTCCCTCGAGCGCTACCGCGAGGTCATGGACGCGTACCTGGCGGGCCTGGAGAAGGCGAAGGCCGCCGGCCTGGACCTCTCCAAGATCCACTCGGTGGCATCCTTCTTCGTGTCCCGCGTGGACACCGAGATCGACAAGCGCCTGGACGCGCTGGGCACCGACGAGGCCAAGGCCGCCAAGGGCAAGGCCGCGCTCGCCAACGCCCGCCTGGCGTACGAGGCGTACGAAGAGGTCTTCTCGTCCGACCGCTGGGCCGCGCTGGACAAGGCGCAGGCCAACAAGCAGCGTCCGCTGTGGGCCTCGACCGGCGTCAAGGACCCGGCGTACAAGGACACCCTGTACGTCGAGGACCTCGTCGCGCCGAACACGGTGAACACGATGCCGGAGGCGACTCTGGAGGCCACCGCCGACCACGGTCAGATCTCGGGCAACACCATCGCCGGGACGTACGACGCCGCGCGCGGTGAGATCGAGGCCGTCGAGAAGCTCGGCATCAGCTACGACGACGTGGTGCAGCTGCTCGAGGACGAGGGCGTCGAGAAGTTCGAGGCGTCCTGGAACGACCTGCTCAAGTCCACCGAGGCGGAGCTCAAGCGCCTCACCCCTTCGGAGGGCTGACCATCTTGTCAAGCAGCAATCCGCTGCGTGACGCCGCAGACCGACGGCTCCCGCGTATCGCGGGGCCGTCGGGCCTGGTCATCTTTGGCGTCACGGGCGATTTGTCCCGTAAAAAGCTGATGCCCGCTGTCTATGACCTCGCCAACCGAGGCCTGTTGCCGCCGGGCTTCTCGCTCATCGGCTTCGCGCGTCGCGACTGGGAGGACGAGGACTTCGCCCAGGTCGTCCACGACGCCGTCAAGCAGCACTCGCGCACGCCGTTCCGCGAGGAGGTCTGGCAGCAGCTCATCCAGGGGATGCGCTTCGTCCAGGGCAACTTCGACGACGACGCCGCGTTCGAGCAGCTCAAGGCCACCATCCAGGAGCTCGACAAGGCACAGGGCACGGGCGGCAACTTCGCCTTCTACCTGTCGGTGCCCCCGAAGTTCTTCCCGCAGGTCGTCCAGCAGCTCAAGAAGCACGAGCTCGCGGACGCCCCGCAGGGCTCCTGGCGCCGCGCGGTCATCGAGAAGCCCTTCGGACACGACCTGGCGTCCGCCAAGGAGCTCAACTCGATCGTGCACGAGGTGTTCGACCCGGACCAGGTGTTCCGGATCGACCACTACCTCGGCAAGGAGACCGTCCAGAACATCCTGGCGCTCCGCTTCGCCAACCAGATGTTCGAGCCGATCTGGAACCGGTCGTACGTGGACCACGTCCAGATCACCATGGCCGAGGACATCGGCATCGGCGGCCGTGCCGGTTACTACGACGGCATCGGCGCGGCCCGTGACGTCATCCAGAACCACCTGCTCCAGCTGATGGCGCTGACCGCGATGGAGGAGCCCGCCTCCTTCGACGCGAACGCGCTCGTCGCGGAGAAGGCGAAGGTCCTCGGCGCCGTGCGGCTGCCCAAGGACCTCGGTTCGAGCACGGTCCGCGGTCAGTACGCCGCGGGGTGGCAGGGCGGCGAGAAGGCCGTCGGTTACCTCCAGGAAGAGGGCATCGACCCCAAGTCGAAGACCGACACCTACGCGGCCATCAAGCTGGAGGTGGACAACCGCCGCTGGGCGGGCGTCCCCTTCTACCTCCGTACGGGCAAGCGCCTCGGCCGCCGCGTCACGGAGATCGCGGTCGTCTTCCAGCGCGCGCCCCACTCCCCCTTCGACCACACGGCGACGGAGGAGCTGGGCCAGAACGCGATCGTCATCCGCGTCCAGCCCGACGAGGGCATCACGGTCCGGTTCGGCTCGAAGGTGCCCGGCACCTCGATGGAGATCCGCGACGTGTCGATGGACTTCGCGTACGGCGAGTCCTTCACCGAGTCCAGCCCGGAGGCGTACGAGCGCCTGATCCTGGACGTCCTGCTCGGCGACGCCAACCTCTTCCCGCGCACGGAGGAGGTCGAGCTCTCCTGGAACATCCTCGACCCGATCGAGGAGTACTGGGACAAGCACGGCAAGCCCGCGCAGTACCCGTCCGGGACCTGGGGCCCGTCCGAGGCGGACGAAATGCTCGCACGAGACGGACGGAGCTGGCGTCGCCCATGAAGATCGACCTTACGGACACCACGTCCAGCAAGATCAACAAAGCGCTCGTCAAGGGGCGCAGGGCGATCGGCACCCCGGCCGTCGGCATGGTGCTCACCCTCGTCATCGTCACCGACGAGGAGAACGCCTACGACGCCCTGAAGGCCGCCAACGAAGCGTCCCGCGAGCACCCCTCGCGCAAGCTCGTCGTCATCAAGCGCGCCGCGCGCTCACCCCGTGACCGCACGACGTCGCGTCTCGACGCCGAGGTGCGGGTCGGCGCGGACGCGGGCACCGGCGAGACGGTGGTCCTGCGTCTGTACGGCGAGGTCATCAACCACGCCCAGTCGGTCGTCCTGCCGCTGCTGCTTCCGGACGCCCCCGTCGTCGTGTGGTGGCCGGTCAACGCGCCGCTCGATCCGGCCAAGGACCCGCTGGGCGCCCTCGCCCAGCGCCGCGTCACGGACACGTACGCCGCCGAGCAGCCGATCCACGAGCTGACCGCGCGCGCCGACGCCTACCACCCCGGCGACACGGACCTGTCCTGGACCCGGATCACCCCGTGGCGCTCGATGCTCGCCGCGGCGCTCGACCAGGTCGCCTGCAAGGTGACGTCGGTCGAGGTGGAGGGCGAGGAGTTCAACCCGAGCTGCGAGCTGCTCGCCATGTGGCTCGCGGACCGCCTCGGCGTCCCCGTGAAGCGCTCGCTGTCCGCGGGCCCAGGCCTGACCGGCGTCCGCATGGACACCGACTGCGGTCCCATCGTGCTCGGCCGGGCCGACGGCTCGCTGGCCACGCTCTCCATCCAGGGTCAGCCCGACCGCGCGGTGGCGCTCAAGCGCCGCGAGACGGCCGAGCTGATCGCCGAGGAGCTGCGCCGTCTAGACCCGGACGACACCTACGCGTCCGCGCTGAGGTTCGGCGTGGACCGCTTGGGCGAGTACGAGGAGACCGCGGTTCCGGCGGTGGAGGAGCCCGCGGAGGCGGCCAAGAAGACCGCTCCCGCGAAGAAGGCCGCGGCCAAGAAGGCGGCGACGAAGTGAGCGCGGCCCCGCAGCTGGTGGTGCACCGCGACAAGGATCTGATGGCGCAGGCCGCCGCGGCCCGCCTCATCACGAAGATCGTCGACGCGCAGGCCGCCCGCGGCTTCGCGTCGGTGGTCCTCACCGGCGGACGCAACGGCAACGGCCTGCTTGCGGCGCTGAGTTCGTCTCCGGCGAAGGACGCGATCGACTGGTCGCGCCTTGACCTGTGGTGGGGCGACGAGCGTTTCCTGCCGGACGGCGACCCGGAGCGCAACTACACCCAGGCCAAGGAGGCACTGCTCGACTCGGTGCCCCTGAACCCGGCCCGGGTGCATCCGATGCCCGCGTCGGACGGCGCGTACGAGGTGGACGCGGCGGCCGGGATGTACGCGGCCGAGCTCACCGCGGCCGCGGGGCCCGAGGACCATGGTCCGGTGCCGACGTTCGACGTGCTGATGCTCGGCGTCGGCCCGGACACCCATGTCGCCTCGCTCTTCCCTGAGTTGCCCGCGGTCCGTGAGACGGAGCGGACGGTGGTCGGCGTGCACGGCGCGCCCAAGCCGCCGCCCGTGCGCATCACGCTCACGCTCCCGGCGATCCGGTCGGCGCGTGAGGTGTGGCTGCTCGCGGCCGGCGAGGACAAGGCGAACGCCGCGGCGATCGCCCTGTCGGGCGCCGGCGAGGTACAGGCGCCCGCGGCGGGCGCGTACGGCAGGTCACGGACGCTGTGGCTGCTGGACAGGGCGGCGGCCTCACAGCTGCCGCGCGACCTGTATCCGCCGGCTTCCCCCTGAGCGGTTCTCTTGCGGCGGTACGGCCCGGTCCACCTCTCGGTGGGCCGGGCCGTACTGTTTCAGCGGCTCGACTCAGCGGCTCAACGGCCGCGCAGGGTGCGGTACTTCTCGACGAGCGCCGTCGTCGACCCGTCGAGGTCCGGTACGTCGGCGCCCTCCGTCAAGGCGGGCTCGATGCGCTTGGCGAGGACCTTGCCGAGCTCGACGCCCCACTGGTCGAAGGAGTCGATGTTCCACACGGCGCCCTGCACGAACACCTTGTGCTCGTAGAGCGCGACGAGTTGACCGAGAACCGACGGTGTCAGCTCCTTGGCGAGGATCGTCGTCGTCGGGTGGTTGCCCTTGAACGTCTTGTGCGGGACGAGTTCGTCCGGTACGCCCTCGGCCCGCACCTCGTCGGGGGTCTTGCCGAAGGCCAACGCCTGCGTCTGGGCGAAGAAGTTGGCCATCAGGAGGTCGTGCTGGGCGACCAGGCCCGGCAGCAGATCGGCGACGGGCTCGGCGAAGCCGATGAAGTCCGCCGGGATCAACTTCGTGCCCTGGTGGATGAGTTGGTAGTACGCGTGCTGGCCATTGGTGCCCGGGGTGCCCCAGACGACCGGACCCGTCTGCCAGTCGACCGGCTCTCCGTCGCGGTCCACGGACTTGCCGTTGGACTCCATGTCCAGCTGCTGGAGGTAGGCGGTGAACTTGGAGAGGTAGTGCGAGTACGGCAGAACCGCGTGCGACTGGGCATCGTGGAAGTTGCCGTACCAGATGCCCAACAGGCCGAGCAGCAGCGGCACGTTCGACTCGGCGGGCTCGTTGCGGAAGTGCTCGTCGACGAGGTGGAAGCCGTCCAGCATCTGCCGGAAGGCGTCCGGGCCGATCGCGATCATCAGCGAGAGGCCGATAGCCGAGTCGTACGAGTAGCGGCCGCCGACCCAGTCCCAGAACTCGAACATGTTGGCCGTGTCGATGCCGAAGTCGGAGACCTTCTCGGCGTTCGTCGACAGGGCGACGAAGTGCTTGGCGACGGCGCTCTGGTCGGCGCGCAGGCCGGTCAGGAGCCAGTCGCGCGCGGAGGTCGCGTTCGTGATCGTCTCGATCGTGGTGAACGTCTTCGAGGCGATGACGAAGAGCGTCTCGGCCGGGTCCAGGTCCCGCACGGCCTCGTGCAGGTCGGCGCCGTCGACGTTCGACACGAAGCGCACGGTGAGGTCACGGTCGGTGAACGAGCGCAGCGCCTCGTACGCCATGGCGGGGCCGAGGTCCGAGCCGCCGATGCCGACGTTCACGATGTTCTTGATGCGCTTGCCGGTGTGCCCGGTCCACTCGCCGGAGCGGACCTTGTCCGCGAAGGCGCTCATCTTGTCGAGCACGGCGTGCACGGCCGGCACCACGTTCTCGCCGTCGACCTCGATCACCGCGTCCCGCGGGGCACGCAGCGCCGTGTGCAGGACGGCGCGGTCCTCGGTGGTGTTGATCTTCTCGCCGCGGAACATCGCGTCCCGCAGGCCGAAGACGTCGGTGGCCGCGGCGAGCTCGCGCAGGAGCGTCAGCGTCTCGTCCGTGACGAGGTGCTTGGAGTAGTCGACGTGCAGGTCACCGACCTGGAGCGTGTACTGCGTGCCGCGCGCCGGGTCCTTCGCGAAAAGATCACGCAGCTGCACCTCCCCCAGCTGCTCCCGGTGCTTGCCGATCGCCGCCCATTCGGGCGTCTGGTTGAGCCTGGCGCGGCTTTCTGCGTTCATCTCGGACTTCAGCCTTCTCTCGTACCTGTGTACGTACCTTGCCCCGCTGCACGATCCAACCTAATTGATCAGGGCCCGATATGAGATCTCTGAAGCTGTCTGTCCGCACACGTGCCAGTAAACGCCACATGAAAAGCACAGCGGCCGGACATCCACCGATGTCCGGCCCTTCTCACGCTCTAGATCTCGCCCCGTAGTTTTGCCAGCGCTTCCGCGAGAATCGCCTCGCCGTCCGCGTCGGTGCGCCGCTCACGCACATACGCCAGGTGCGTCTTGTACGGCTCGGTGCGGGGCGGGTCCGGCGGATTGTCCCGGTCCTGACCGGCCGGGAAGCCGCAGCGGGGGCAGTCCCAAGTATCGGGCACCTGCGCGTCGCTGGCGAAGCTGGGAACCGTCTCGTGCCCGTTGGAGCACCAGAAGGAGATGCGCAGACGCGGCGCGGACTCACCGCGCTCGGCCTCGCCCATCGGCCCCGCCCCGACCCGACTTCCTCGGATCGCGTTGCCACTTGCCACGGTCGTAACTCCCTGCGTGATGGTGCTGCTGCGGGCGCCTCAGTCTACGTAAGGCCCAACGCGCGTCCAGTGTTTGGAGTTACACCCCGCCCCGACACGCAAGCCCCATGATAATCCGCGCCGTGCGGCGCGCACCGTACATGGGGCTTTAAGCGAAGCTTTCGCAAGGTGGCAATCAAGCCGCTTTCGCGGTCAGTTGTTCACCTTCATCAACAGGCCGAGCACGACAATGCACGCGAACCAGAGAAGACCGACCACGACAGTGATGCGGTCGAGGTTGCGCTCGGCGACCGACGAGCCGCCGACGGAGGACTGCATGCCGCCACCGAACATGTCGGAAAGACCGCCGCCCTTGCCCTTGTGCATCAGGACAAGGAGCATCATCAGCAGGCTGAAGACGATCAGGGCGATCGAGAACCCCATAACCACGGCTGGACCAACTTCCTCGGATCTGAATCGACTCTGTATCGACGACGGGGGCCGGATGCCTCGCGAAGCGAAGCCGCCCGGCCCCCGCAAGGGTACGACGTATCGGCGCTACCGCATACTCACTGGTCGCGGAAGCGCACGATCTTGACGAACTCGTCCGAGTCGAGTGCCGCGCCGCCCACCAGGGCGCCGTCGACGTCGGCCTGCGCCATGATCGCGGCCACGTTGCCGGACTTCACGGAGCCGCCGTACTGGATGCGGACCTTGTCGGCGAGCTCCTGCGAGTACAGCTCGGCGAGGCGGCCGCGGATCGCGCCGCACACCTCCTGGGCGTCCTCGGGGGTCGCGACCTTGCCGGTGCCGATGGCCCACACCGGCTCGTACGCGATCACGATGGACTCGGCCTGCTCGGCCGGCAGGTCCTTCAGACCGCCGTCGAGCTGGGCAAGGGTGTACTCGATCTGCTGGCCGGCCTCACGGATGTCGAGGCCCTCGCCGATGCAGAGGATCGGGGTCAGGCCGTGCTTGTAGGCGGCCTTCACCTTCGCGTTGCAGATCTCGTCGGTCTCGTCGTGGTACTGACGGCGCTCGGAGTGGCCCACGGCCACGTACGTGCACTTCAGCTTGGAGAGCATCGGGCCCGAGATCTCGCCGGTGTAGGCACCGGCGTCGTGCGCCGAGATGTCCTGGGCACCGTACTTGATCTTGAGCTTGTCGCCGTCGACCAGGGTCTGCACCGAACGCAGGTCGGTGAAGGGGGGCAGGACGGCGACCTCGACGGCCTCGTAGTCCTTGTCGGCCAGGGCGAAGGCGAGCTTCTGGACGTGGGCGATGGCCTCGAGGTGGTTGAGGTTCATCTTCCAGTTGCCCGCCATCAGCGGGGTACGCGTAGTCATCAGGTGTCAGTTCTCCAGTGCGGCGAGGCCGGGGAGCGTCTTGCCCTCGAGGTATTCGAGGGAGGCGCCGCCGCCGGTGGAAATGTGGCCGAATGCGTTCTCGTCGAAGCCCAGGGTCCGGACGGCCGCGGCGGAGTCGCCACCGCCGACGACCGTGAAGGCCGGGGAGTCGAGGAGAGCCTGGGCGATTGCCTTGGTGCCCTCGGCGTAGTCGGGGTGCTCGAAGACGCCCATCGGACCGTTCCAGAAGACGGTGCCCGCGTCGGCGAGCTTCGAGGCGTAGAGCTTACGGGTCTCGGGACCGATGTCGAGACCCTCCTGGTCGGCCGGGATGGCGTCCGCGGCGACCGTGGTGGGGTTGGCCGGGGCCTTGGTCTTCAGGTCCGGGAACTCCGTGGAGACCAGTACGTCGACGGGGAGGACCAGCTCGACGCCGCTCTCCTCGGCCCGCTCGATGTACTTCTTGACGGTCGGGACCTGGTCCTCCTGGAGGAGGGAGATGCCGACCTCGTGGCCCTGGGCCTTGAGGAAGGTGTACGCCATGCCGCCGCCGATCAGGAGGCGGTCGGCCTTGCCGAGCAGCTGGTCGATGACGTCCAGCTTGTCGGAGACCTTGGCGCCGCCGAGCGCGACGACGTACGGACGCTTCACGTCGTCGGTGAGCTTCTTCAGGACGCCGACCTCGGTGGCGATGAGGTAGCCCGCGTAGTGCGGCAGGCGCGCCGGAAGGTCGAACACGGAGGCGTGCTTGCGGTGCACGGCACCGAAGCCGTCACCCACGTAGACGTCGGCGAGGGCCGCGAGCTGGTCGGCGAACTCGCCGCGCTCGGTGTCGTCCTTGGACGTCTCGCCCGCGTTGAAGCGGAGGTTCTCGATGACGGCGACCTGGCCGGACTCGAGACCGTCCACCGCCTCGTGCGCGGCGGGCCCGACGGTGTCCTGGGCGAACGCGACGGGCTTGCCGAGGAGTTCACCGAGGCGCTCGGCGGCGGGAAGCAGCGAGAACTGCGGGTCCGGGGCGCCCTTGGGGCGGCCGAGGTGCGAGGCGACGATCACCTTGGCGCCGGCTTCGGCGAGCTTGGTGACGGTCGGCAGGACGGCGCGGATGCGGCCGTCGTCGGTGATGGTGCCGTCGGCGAGCGGCACATTGAGGTCGGCGCGGACGAAGACCCGCTTGCCTTCGACCCCTTCGGCGAGAAGTTCGTCGATCGTCTTCATGAGTTCGGACTCCTATTTGGGCTGGTGTTCTTCCCGGCGAACACCGCAACCATCAATTGAGCGACCCCGACGGCGAGCAACCAGGTCCGCGAGAGCGGCGGCGGTTTAGCCGCAAAGGGAAGCGCAACAAGGCCCGGACCACGCAGTATTGCGCGGTCCGGACCCTGTGCTTACATCGAGGTGCCTGCTCTGCTGATCAGAGCTGACCGCCGACGAAGACCGTGAGGTCGACGAGACGGTTGGAGTAGCCCCACTCGTTGTCGTACCAGCCGAGGATCTTCACCGTCTTGCCCTCCTGGACCATGGTCAGGGAGGAGTCGAAGGTGCAGGAGGCCGGGTCGCTGACGATGTCGGACGACACGATGGGGTCCTCGGTGTAGAAGAGGATGCCCTTGAGGTCGCCGTCGTCGGCGGCCTTCTTGAACGCGGCGTTGACCTCGTCCTTGGTGACGTCGCGCTGCAGGTCGACGACGAGGTCGGTGGCGGAGCCGGTCGGGACCGGGACGCGCATCGCGATGCCGTCGAGCTTGCCCTTGAGCTGCGGAAGGACCAGAGCGGTGGCCTTGGCGGCACCGGTCGTGGTCGGAATGATGTTCTCGGCGGCGGCGCGGGCGCGACGCAGGTCCGAGTGCGGGAAGTCCAGGATGCGCTGGTCGTTGGTGTACGCGTGGACCGTCGTCATCAGGCCCTTGACGATGCCGAAGTTCTCGTCGAGAACCTTCGCCATCGGCGCCACACAGTTGGTGGTGCAGGACGCGTTCGAGATGACGTGGTGGTTGGCCGCGTCGTACTTGTCCTGGTTGACGCCCATCACGATGGTGATGTCCTCGTCCTTGGCCGGAGCCGAGATGAGGACCTTCTTCGCGCCACCGGCGATGTGCTTCTCGGCGTCGGCCTTCTTGGTGAAGATGCCCGTCGACTCGATCACGATGTCGACGTTCAGCTCGCCCCACGGGATGTCGGCGGGGTTGCGCTCGGACAGCACCTTGATGGTGTGGCCGTCGACCGTGATGGTGTCCTCGGTGTGCGACACCTCGGCCTTGAGACGGCCCAGGATGGTGTCGTACTTCAGAAGGTGCGCGGTAGTCGCGGTGTCACCCAGGTCGTTGACAGCCACGATCTCGATGTCCGCACCCTGCTCGAGCAGCGCCCGGAAGTAGTTGCGCCCGATGCGGCCGAAGCCGTTGATGCCTACGCGGATCGTCACGAACCGATCTCCTCGTTGGTACGCCGGTTTCAGACGCCGGCGAGTTGTATGGGATGTCCCCGACCGCCTCCGACCCTACCTCTCTGATGGCCTTTGGGTGACATCGACAGGGGGTCCGGACGGCACGGTGGCCCGTACCCCCGAGTAGGGAGCACGAGCCACCGCGATCTCGGCTTTGACTACGCAGCGTCAGCGGCGCAGATGTGCAAGGGAGGCGCCCATAAGAGCGGCCCGTTCGGCGTTTCCGGGTACATGCTCGAACCCGAAGCCGAGCAGCACGCTGTCACGCGCTGTGACGGCCGCATAGGGCTTGTAGAGCTCCCCCGTACGGGCCCAGTCACCCGTGATGTTGGGGCTCCCGGGGGGCGCCGGAGCGACCGCCCAGGTGCCCAGCGAGGCCTCGAATCCCTCGGTCTGCGTGGCGTTGCCCCCTATCACGAGCTGAGCGTTGTCGGCAAACAGTCCGCGGCCCCCGCTGGAGGGGTCGGTGATGGAGCTGAGCGACACCTCGATCGTCTTGCCCGCGTAGGCGCTCAGGTCGAAGGAGACGGGCTTCCAGCCGCCGGAGGATCCGGTGAAGCTGTTCCAGGCGCCGCTGGTGCCCGACGCCGTGCAGCCGGTCGCGGACTGCGTCAGGTAGTGGCGCAGGAACGGGTGGCCGTTGATGAAGAACCCGGCCCCGCACTCGGCGGGCACCGCCTGGGACGAGTTGCCGTTCGTGTCGGGGAGCGTGGTCCAGTCGTCGCTCCCGGTGGTGTGCGCCTCGAGGACGCCGTGGTCGTAGCCGGTCTCCAGGTTCCAGTTGAGCGCGAACCGCAGCTGCGGCTGGTCCGCGGCCGTGACACCGGTCAGGTCGATGGTGCGGGTCAGCCGCTTCCAGTCCTGGTCGGCGTGGGACGCGGAGGCCATGCCCTGGCCCTCGAAGGGCGCGTACGGGTTGGTGATGCCGGGGTAGCTGCCTGCTGCCGCGCTCTTGAACTGCGGGAACTCGTCGGCGGGCAGGCTGTCGGACGTGACGGTGTAACGGCCGGCCTTGTCCAGGGGGTTGGTGCCGGCCGCCGCGAGCGGTGTCTTGACGCCGCCCAGGGCGCCGCTGCCCTCGAAGCTGGTGGCGCCGGGTGCGGAGAGGCGTTCGTAGGCGCCGAGGTAGTACTGCGCGAAGTCGTCGGTCAGCGCGTCCCCGAGGTCCACGTTGCCGCCCGTGCGCTCACCGGACTCGATCAGCTTGCCGCCCTCGTTGAGGTAGGCGCGCAGGGCGAGTTGGGTGGCCGCGCCGGGCACCGGGTCGCCGGTGTAGTGCACGACGGCGGAGAAGTGCGACAGGACGCCGAGCGGATGCGGGACGCCCTGCTTGGCGACGTCCCAGACCACGGCCGGCCGGCCGTTGGCCTTGAGGGCGTCCACGTACTTCTGGGCCTGCGTCGCGGCCGCGCCCTCCTCGGCGACGACGAGGGTGTTGGCCTTGGCCCGCTCGGTGACGGTGTAGGTGAAGTGCGGGCTCTCCGTGCGGCCCTTCTTGTTGCGGCCGGTGAACCACACCTCGACCTTGTCGCCCACGCGCGCGTCCCCGACCTCGGCGCGGTACTGGTCGAAGTGAAGGTTGTCCTCTCCGCCGTACGTCTCGCCGCCCTTCCAGGCCTTGAGGTCGTCGTCATGCGTACGGCCTCCGTTGACGCGGTAGTTGAGCTCCTTGTCGCGCACCGACTTGCGGGCGGTGACGGCGACTTCCTGGTCACCGCCGCGTGCGTACGAGTCCGTGAAGGAGTCCGGCGTGAAGTCGGGGGCCTCGATGCCGCTGACGGACACCGGCTGGTCGGGGTGGAGTGCGGTCTCGGCGACGGCGAGCGCGAACGGGACGTTCTTCGCGAACTCCTGCTGGATCAGCTTCTCGTCGTCCGGGAAGGTGAAGATCGAGGCGCATTCCTCGGGCTTCCAGGGGTCGTTCGGGTCGATGTTGGAGACGGTCTGGCAGGTGGACATCTCCGGCGTGAACATCGAGATGCCGTTGACGTTGCCCGCGTGGCCGTCCGCCTCGCCGTTGGTGGTGTAGAGCTCGGAGGAGACCTGCGGGTGGTAGCCGGGCACGGCGGGCTTCTCCGGGGTGCCGTTCAGCGCCTTGTAGAGGACGTCGTCCGGGCTCGGCGTGGCGACCTGCCAGCCGATCCCGTAGAGGAGCAGTTCGGCCGCCGAGTGGTAGTTGATCCCGTACGTGAAGCCGATGCGCTTCTGGAAGCGGTCGATCGCCTTTGTCTCGGGCTCGGAGGTGGGGCCCGTGCCGCGGTAGGTCTCCGATGAGGGGGCGGGGGACGAGCCCTCGTTGTCGTAGCCCCACTTGTAGGCGAAGTTGCGGTTGAGGTCGACGCCGTCGCCCGCCGCGATCTTGCCGTCGCCGTCGATGTCGCGGAGGTTCTTGCGCCACTGGCGGTCACCGTCGGCGGCGTGCGTGAAGTCGTAGCCGTCGGGGTTGGCGGAGAGCACGAACCACAGCTCGGTGGAGTTCACGAGCTTGGTGATGCGCTTGTCCTTGCCGTAGCCGTCCAGGTAGTGGTGCATCAGGCGGCGGGTCATCTCGGGGGTGATCCACTCGCGCGCGTGCTGGTTGGACATGTAGAGCGTGGAGGGCTTGGAGCCGTCCTTGGACTTGCTCGCGCCCTTGGAGAGCTTCAGGGCGAGGATGTCCTGCCCCTTGATCGTCTTGCCGATGGAGACGACCTTGGTGAGGCCCGGGTGGGCCTGACCGGTCTTGACGATCTCCTCCTTGAGGCCGCCCTTGCCGCTGTACGGGCGGAAGACGCCGTCCCCCGCGGCCTTGAGCTTCTGCTGCGTACCGGCCGAGACCTTCTGCTCGGTGAGCTTCACGCCGTCGTTCTCGACACCCTTGGCCTGCGCCTCGGTCAGATAGACCTCGACGCGGGCGCTGCCGCGTTCGCGGGTCTGCCCCGCGAGCTCGTGGGCGTCCTGGCCCGCCTTGACGAGGATCGGGATCTGCTTCTCGGTGACCACGGCCTCGTAGACCTTCACGGCCGCCGGGTCGTCGGCGGCCGGGGCCTTCGCCCCGCTGTCGGCCTGGGCGTGCGGCACTGCGACAAGGCCGCCGACGAGCAGTGCGCCCGCGGCGACGACGGATCTGAAACCGGCTCTGGATCTCTTGGATCTCTCTCTTGGTCTCATGAGCCCCCCTTGCGGTTGTCCGGCACATTTGTGCGCGAACGCCAGGCTCGTGACACTTCATGATCATGTCAATATGATGTGAGGAGTCAAGCACCGAGGAACGCAAAGAAGCCGCCGGGGGCCCCGGCGGCTTGCTTGCGTACGACGGCGGTCAGACCGCCATGTTGTCGGCGAGCTCCTCGCTCAGATTGGACTCCGTACCCGGAATCCCCAGGTCCTGGGCCCGCTTGTCCGCCATGGCGAGCAGCCGGCGGATGCGGCCGGCGACCGCGTCCTTCGTCAGCGCCGGGTCGGCGAGCGCGCCCAGCTCCTCCAGCGAGGCCTGCTTGTGCTCCATGCGCAGCCGTCCGGCCGCCGCGAGGTGCTCGGGTACCTCGTCGCCGAGGATCTCCAGGGCGCGCTGCACACGGGCGCCCGCGGCGACGGCCGCGCGGGCCGAGCGGCGCAGGTTGGCGTCGTCGAAGTTGGCCAGGCGGTTGGCGGTGGCGCGCACCTCGCGGCGCATCCGCCGCTCCTCCCAGGCGAGCACCGACTCGTGGGCGCCGAGCCGGGTGAGCAGGGCGCCGATCGCGTCGCCGTCCCGGACGACCACGCGGTCCACGCCGCGCACCTCACGGGCCTTGGCCCCGATCTGCAGCCTGCGCGCGGCGCCGACCAGGGCGAGCGCGGCCTCCGGGCCCGGGCAGGTGACCTCCAGGGAGGAGGAGCGGCCCGGCTCGGTGAGCGATCCGTGCGCGAGGAACGCCCCGCGCCACGCGGCCTCGGCGTCACAGGTGGCCCCCGAGACCACCTGTGGCGGCAGCCCTCTGATGGGGCGTCCCCGGCCGTCCACGAGACCCGTCTGGCGGGCCAGCTGATCACCGCCCGCAACCACCCGAACGACGTAGCGCGAACCGCGCCGCAGGCCGCCCGGGGCCATCACGATCAGCTCCGAGCTGTGCCCGAAGATCTCAAGAATGTCCCGCTTCAGCCGCCGCGCGGCCATCGCCGTGTCCAGCTCCGCCTCGATCACGATGCGGCCGCTCACCAGGTGAAGGCCGCCCGCGAACCGCAGGATGGCCGAGACCTCTGCCTTCCTGCAGCAGGTCCGGGTGACGGGAAGCCGGGAGATCTCGTCCTTCACCGCTGCCGTCATCGCCATGGGCCGATCCTTCCATGCATCCGAAAAATACGGTCGTACGCGGTGGCCAGGAGCTCCGGATCGTGCCTCGGAGTGCCATCGTGCCTGGCCACCGGCGCCAGCTCGACCGTGGCGCCGAGCCGCTTGGCGGCATCGGTGAGTGACTCACGGTCGGGCACGGCGGCGTCGTCGGCCAGCACCACGTCCAGGGCGAGTTTAGGGGCGTGTCGGGCCAAAACCTCCAAATGACGCTGCGGAGAGAACCCATCGGTTTCACCGGGTTGCGGCGCGAGGTTGAGCGAGAGGACCCTGCGGGCCTTCGTCTGGATGAGCGCGTCGAACAGTTCGGGGACCAGCAGGTGCGGGATCACCGAGGAGAACCAGGAGCCGGGGCCGAGCACCACCCAGTCCGCGTCGAGCACCGCGGCGACCGCTTCGGGGACGGCCGGCGGGTCGTGCGGGACGAGGTGCACGGACTGCACCTCCCCCGGGGTGAGCGCCACCGTGGCCTGCCCGCGCACCGTGTCCACCTCGTCCGGACGCTCCGGGTCGTGCCCCTTGACCAGGGCCTGCAGCTCGAGCGGCACCGCCGACATGGGCAGCACGCGGCCGTGCGCGCCGAGGAGCTTGCCGACCAGGTCGAGGGCCTGCACGTGGTCGCCGAGCTGCTCCCACAGGGCGACGATCAGCAGATTGCCGACCGCGTGCTCGTGCAGGTCGCCCTTGGACTGGAAGCGGTGCTGGATGACGCGGGCCCAGGTCTGACCCCAGTCGTCGTCACCGCACAGCGCGGCGAGCGCCTTGCGCAGGTCGCCCGGGGGCAGCACGCCCAGTTCGTCGCGGAGCCGCCCGCTCGAGCCGCCGTCGTCGGCGACGGTGACCACGGCGGTGAGGTCACCGGTGATGCGGCGAAGCCCGGCGAGCGAGGCGGACAGGCCCATCCCGCCGCCGAGCGCCACGACCTTGGGCTGAGTGCCCCGCTTGCGGCCCAGGCGGTTCAGCCGCAGGGAGGACTTCACTCGCGCCCCATGTCCCGATGGACGAGGACGGTCTCGACGCCCTCGGACACGAGGCGCGCCGCGAGCTTCTCCGACATGGCGACGGAGCGGTGCTTGCCGCCCGTGCAGCCGACCGCGATCGTCACGTAACGCTTGCCCTCGCGGCGGTATCCCGCGGCGATGAGCTGGAGCAGCTCGGCGTACCGGTCGAGGAACTCCTTGGCGCCCGGCTGGTTGAAGACATAGCCGGACACCTCCTCGTTGAGCCCGGTGAAGGGACGCAGCTCCGGCACCCAGTGCGGATTGGGCAGGAAGCGGCAGTCCACGACGAGGTCGGCGTCGACCGGCAGGCCGTACTTGTAGCCGAACGACATGACCGTGGCCCGCAGCTCGGGCTCCTCGTCGCCCGCGAACTGGGCGTCCATCTTGGCGCGCAGCTCGTGCACGTTCAGGCTGGAGGTGTCGATCACCAGGTCGGCGTCACCGCGCAGCTCGCGCAGGAGCTCGCGCTCGGCCGCGATGCCGTCGACGATGCGGCCGTCGCCCTGCAGGGGGTGCGGGCGACGGACCGACTCGAAGCGGCGCACCAGGGCGTCGTCCGAGGACTCCAGGAAGACGATCCGCCGGGTGACGTGCTTGGCCTCCAGGTCCGCGAGGGACTGGCGCAGATTGTCGAAGAAGCGGCGGCCCCGCACGTCGACGACGACCGCGATGCGGGCGACGTTCCCCTGCGAGCGGGCGCCGAGCTCCACCATGGTGGGGATCAGCGCGGGCGGCAGGTTGTCGACGACGAACCAGCCGAGGTCCTCGAGACACTTCGCCGCGGTGCTTCGCCCGGCTCCGGACATACCGGAGATGATCACCAGTTCGGGGACCACCTCGGCGGCCTCACCTGGCGTGATGGTCGTGCCCGTACTCACTTGCTCGCCGCCTTCGTCGTGCTCGGTCATGTCTCCTGCCCCCGTCGTTCTTCTGAGGTGCCCGCGGAAACGGGCCCCTCGCCGTCCTCCGAGGTTCCCGTGCGCGTGGGTTCCTCTTCTTCAATGATCTCTCCGGTCGCCGTGTTCACGGCGGGGCCGGCGGGAGTCGCTCCGGCCAGGGCCACGATGATGGCCTCGGCCGTCTTGCGGCCTATGCCCGGAACCTCGCAGATCTGGTCGATTGTCGCGGATCGCAGCCTCTTCACCGAACCGAAGTGCTTGATCAGCGTCTGCTTGCGTGCGTCGCCGAGGCCCGGCACGGCGTCCAGCGGTCCGGCCTTGAAGCGCTTGGCCCGCTTGGCGCGCTGATACGTGATCGCGAAACGGTGCGCCTCGTCGCGTACCCGCTGGAGAAGGTACAGCCCCTCGCTGGTGCGCGGCAGGATCACCGGGTCGTCGTCGCCCGGCACCCAGACCTCTTCGAGACGCTTGGCCAGGCCGCACACCGCGATGTCGTCGATGCCGAGCTCGTCCAGGGCCCGCTGGGCCGCCGCGACCTGCGGCTGCCCGCCGTCCACGACGACGAGCTGGGGCGGATAGGCGAAGCGCTTGGGACGGCCGTCCTCCTCGGTGAGGCTGTTCGGCTCGACGCTCACCTCGCTGTTCGCCTCTCCGTTCGCCTCGCCGCCCGCCGCGGCCGCCTCGTCCCACTCCCCCGTCTTCTCCTTGTCGGAGAGGTAGCGCTTGAAGCGGCGCGTGAGCACCTCGTGCATCGAGCGGACGTCGTCCTGGCCCTCGAAGCCCTTGATCTGGAAGCGCCTGTACTCGCTCTTGCGGGCGAGGCCGTCCTCGAAGACGACCATCGAGGCCACGACGTCGTCACCCTGCAGATGCGAGATGTCGTAGCACTCGATGCGCAGGGGGGCGCTGTCCAGTTCGAGGGCCTCGGCGATCTCCTCCAGCGCGCGGGAACGGGTGGTCAGGTCGGATGCGCGCTTGGTCTTGTGCAGCACGAGCGACTGCTGTGCGTTGCGCGCCACGGTCTCCATGAGCGCCTTCTTGTCGCCGCGCTGCGGGATGCGCAGCGAGACGTTCGAACCGCGGCGCTCGGTGAGCCACTCCTGGACGGGCTCTATGGGGTCGGGGAGCGCCGGGACGAGGACTTCCTTCGGTACGGAGTCGCCGCTCTCCTCTCCGTACAGCTGCTGGAGGGCGTGCTCGACGAGGTCACCGCTGGTGACCGCCTCGACCTTGTCGGTGACCCAGCCGCGCTGGCCGCGCACCCGGCCGCCGCGGACGTGGAAGATCTGGACGGCCGCCTCCAGCTCGTCCTCGGCCAGCGCGATGAGGTCGGCGTCCGTGGCGTCGGCGAGCACGACGGCGCTCTTCTCCATGGCCTTCTTGAGGGCCCCGACGTCATCCCTGAGGCGGGCGGCCCTCTCGTACTCCATGTCCTCGGCGGCGTCCGCCATCTGCCGCTCCAGGCGGCGGATGTACGTGCCCGTGCGGCCCGTCATGAACTCGCAGAAGTCCTCGGCGAGTTCGCGGTGCTCCTCCGGGGTGACCCGCTCCACGCAGGGCGCCGCGCACTTGCCGATGTAGCCGAGGAGGCAGGGGCGGCCGGTGCGCTCGGCGTTCTTGAAGACTCCGGCCGAGCAGGTGCGGACGGGGAAGACCCGCAGGAGGAGGTCCACGGTGTCGCGGATCGCCCACGCGTGGCCGTAGGGCCCGAAGTAGCGGACGCCCTTCTTCTTGTGGCCGCGCATCACCTGGACGCGCGGAAACTCCTCGTTCATCGTCACCGCGAGGTACGGATAGCTCTTGTCGTCGCGGTACTTGACGTTGAACCGGGGGTCGAACTCCTTGATCCAGGAGTACTCCAGCTGCAGCGCCTCGACCTCGGTGGAGACGACGGTCCACTCGACTGAGGCGGCCGTCGTCACCATCGTGGCGGTGCGCGGGTGCAGATTGGTCAGGTCCTGGAAGTAGCTCGCCAGGCGCTGGCGCAGGCTCTTCGCCTTGCCTACGTAGATCACCCGGCGGTGTTCGTCGCGGAACCTATAGACCCCCGGCGAGTCGGGGATCTGTCCCGGCTTGGGGCGGTAGCTGGAGGGGTCTGCCATGCTCCACACCCTACTGGCGGGGGCTGACAGTCAGGGTTTGGAGGGGGCCGCCGCTCTCCCTCCTACGACCCGCATTCCGGGCCACTGCTTCCCCGCACGCGGGCGCGACGTCGCCAGACGGCCACCCCGGAGAGGCCGAGGGCGAGCAGGGCGCCCGCTCCTGCCACGGAGGAGGCGACCGTGACGAGGCCGTCGGCCGAAGCCGCGGCTGCGGCCGCCGGGGGCTCTTCGCCCCGCTTCTTCGGGGCGAAGCCCCCCGCCTCGCCGGACTCCGCGTACGAAGACCCCGGCAGCTTGTCGGCGTACGCGGCGTGCACCCTCTTCTGATAGGCGGCGACCGAGACCCCGCGCGGGCCCACGGCACGCTTCGCGTCCGCGTCCAGGGGCAGCACCCGGCCCCGCCCCTGCACGTACCAGGCATTGATCTGCGGCTCGTGGAAAACGGTGCCTCCGGGGAGCTTGTCGGCGCCCACGCGCGCGTAGTGCGTCTCGTCGTCCCCGGTGGCGATGTTCACGACCTTCCAGGAGCTGCCCTGCTTCGCCGTCCACAAGGAGGCTTCCTGGCCGTCGGAGGAGACAGCCTTGCTGGCGAGGAACTCCACACGGGCGAGGGGCGCCCCCTTCACACCGGCGACGAACTCCGGGGAGAGGTAGCGCACGGGTACGGCGTCGCCCTGGACGCGGGGGTCGGCCGCGGCCCTGCTGACGGCCCCTTCCCGTGCGAAGAAGCGGGAGAGCGTGTCGAGGGTCCGGGGCGCCCTCGCGGCATCGTGGGCCGCCTCACGCGCGGCGTCCGAAGGCCCGGAGTCCGCGCCTGCGGCCGGTGCCGCGAGGCCGAGCAGCAGGGTGGCCGCCGAGCCGGCGAGCGCGGCCCGCAGCAGGTGACGGGGAAGGTGACGGGTCATCGCGCTCACGCCCCGATCCGGTAGAGCGAGTGGGTCCAGGAGAAGGTGTTGTTGTTGACGTACCAGCTGTGCGAGGCCCAGTTGTAGCGGTCGCTGGAGGGCCACGGGTCGCCCCAGTAGACCCAGCTGCTCGCGTCGTCGTACCCGTAGAGGACGTGCATATGACCGCCGCCGTTCGACCACTGGATGCGGGTCTCGACCGGACGGCCCGCGTTGATCTCGGCCTGCACGGTCGGGTAGCGCAGCCAGCCGCTGACGTACGAGCCTGCGTTGATGCCCGCCCAGTCGAGACCGTTCTGCACGTCGCCCAGCGTCGCCTGCGAGTTGCGGCACTCGGTGCTCTGGCTGCGCCCGAAAGCGGCGTTGCAGAACTGGTTCTGGCTGTACTTCCTGCCGTAGAAGGTGGCGATCGTGTTGCCTGCCGCGGCCCAGCACCAGTTGGTCTTCTGCTGGGCCTGCATCGTGATGTTCAGGCGCTTGGCGGCGAGAGCGGACGGATCGTCGGGGGCTGCCGTGGCCGTGGCCGCCGGTGCGGCGACCAGGGTGGCCGCCACGAGGGCGAGCGCGGACATCCGTCTGCGTCCGCCGTACCTGCTGAATCGATGGCGCATCGCGTTCCTCCCATGCGAGGGGGGTGGGGTGGTGGAGGAGCGCGTCCGGACGCTGCGATTGAGCATCGAGTGTTGTCGGGTGCAGGTCAACAAGGTTCAATGCGGGATTACTTGGGCCGTGAACGTCGGCGTACGTATGTGAACACCCCTCGTACGCCCACCTGGTGGCCCGCTCCGACCGGCGCGTACGCCCGGACGGCCGATGTGAACGTTCACAGGAGGGCCTTGCGATGCGGCACCGCACACAGCTCGCGGACGGCGCGCCCGCGGACCTGGAGACCGCCCTGCGCACCGGCCCCTTCCATGTTGCGCTGCGGGCCGCGATCGCCGCACGGCGCCTGCCCCTGCAGCGCGTACGCCACCATCTGGCGCGGCAAGGCGTCAACGTCGGGGTGACGAGCCTGAGTTACTGGCAGCAGGGCGCGCGGCGCCCCCAGCGCACCGAGTCCCTCCGTGCCGTGCGCGCCCTGGAGGAGATCCTCGGCCTCCCCGAGGAGTCACTGATCCGGCTCCTCGCCAAGCCCTCCGAGCGCCCCGACTGCGAACGCCCCGCCGCCCGCTCCTACCGCTCGCTCCTCGACGCCTCCGACGTGCTCCAGGAGCTGATCACCGAGCTCGGCTCACCGCTCGACGGCGGTCTGCACACCGTCGGCCACCACGAGCGGGTGCGGATCGGCGAACGCCGTGAGCTGCTCGGCCGCGACTCGCAGCACGTCGTGCGCGCCCACCGGGACGCCGTGGACCGCTACCTGGCGATCTACCACGGCGACCCCGGCTGCGTACCGGAACGCGTCGCCGTGCACGCCCTGGAGAACTGCCGCACGGGCCGTGTGCGCCGGCACCACGAGACGGGGGTGCTCGTCGCCGAACTCCTCTTCGACACGCGCCTGCGCGCGGGCGACACGCATCTGTTCCGCTACGGCTTCGAGGACGGCACGGCGGGGACGGCCACCGAGTACTTCCGGGGCTTCACCTTCGCGGGCGGGCAGTACGCGCTCCAGGTGCGCTTCGACGAGCGGGCGCTGCCCGTACGCTGCCACCGCTTCACCCAGCATTCGGCCGCCGCGCCGCGCGGCGGGCGCCAGGAGCTGACACTGAGCGGCAGCCACCGGTCGGTGCACGTCGTGGAGCCGCAGGTACGGGCGGGGATCCTGGGGATCGCGTGGGACTGGGAGTGAGCGGTCGGGCTGGGAGTGAGCGGGCGGACTGCCGAGTCGGTCGTGGCGGACCTCAGCCCGCGACGATCTTGCCGTCCTCCACCTTCACCGGCAGCTCGGCGAGCGGCGTGACGGCCGGGTCGTGCAGCACCTTGCCGTTCGTGGCGTCGAACTGGCTTCCGTGGCAGGGGCAGATGAGCTTGTGCCCCTCCAGCTTGTTGATGGGGCACTTGGCGTGCGTGCAGATCGTGCTGAACGCCTTGTACTCGTCGTCGGAGATGCGGCTCACGACCACGTTCTCGTCCCTGTAGAGCTTCGAGGCCCCCACCTTCACCTCGTCGGACGCGCCGAGGTCCGTCGGCGCGGTCGGCGCCGAGCGGTTGGCGCCGCCGTCGCCACCGCCGGACGAGCAGGCGACGGCCCCCAGCCCCGCGGCCGGGACGATGGCGGCGGCGCGCAGCACGGTGCGGCGGGCGGGGGGCGGCGTGCCGGGCATGAAGTCTCCACAGGTCAGGCGCTTCGGTGACGGATCAGACCATACCGGTGGGGTGCCGCTTGCCCGCGTTGGGCGCGACGGTGCCCGAGTGCCGCCCGCAGCGGGCCACGGCCGCCGGGAAGCCCTAGCCTGTGGCGAAAGCCGGACGGGCGCCGCCGCGGAACGGCGATCGCAGAGCCGAGAGGAACCACCCGTGATAGTCGTCGCAGGAGAGGCCCTGATCGACCTCGTCCCGCAGGGCCCCACCGACGCCGGGTTGCCCGCGCTCGCCCCGCGGCTCGGCGGCGGCCCGTACAACACCGCGGTGGCCCTCGGCCGTCTCGGCTCCCCCGTCTCCTTCTGCTCGCGGATCTCGACGGACGCGTTCGGCGACGCGCTGATCGACGCCTTGCGGGCCGCGGGTGTCGAGGTGTCGTACGTGCAGCGGGGGGACGAGCCGACCACCCTCGCCGTCGCCTCGATCGGCTCGGACGGCTCCGCCGGTTACTCCTTCTACGTCGAGGGCACGGCGGACCGGCTCTTCACGGCCCCGGAGCGACTTCCCGACGCCGTACGCGCGGTGTCGTTCGGCACCTGCTCGCTCGTCCTGGAACCGGGCGCGAGCGCGTACGAGGAGCTGATGCGCCAGGAGTCGGCGCGGGGCGTCTTCACGGCACTCGACCCGAACATCCGGGCGGGCCTGATCCCGGACGCGGACGCCTACCGCGCCAGGTTCAAGAGCTGGCTGCCGTCGGTCTCGCTGCTCAAGCTGTCGGAGGACGACGCGAGCTGGCTCGGCGGCACGCCGCGTGAGTGGCTCGCGTCCGGGCCCGGCGCGGTGGTGGTGACGCGGGGCGGCGAGGGTCTCACCGTCTTCACGCGGGACGGCGGGGAGTGGTCGGTGCCGGGTGAGGCGGTCGACGTGGTGGACACCATCGGCGCGGGCGACACCGTCAACGCGGCGCTGCTGCACGGGCTTCGCGCACGGGACGCGCTGTCCGTGGACTCCTTGTCGGCGCTCGGCGCCGACCGGTGGGGCGAGGTCCTGCGCTTCGCGGCCCGCGCGGCTGCCGTCACCGTGTCGCGCGCGGGCGCGGAGCCCCCGTACGCCGAGGAGCTGGGGTGACGGCTCTCAGCCGGTCACCGCGCGCAGGGTGCCCGGCCGACGGCCGTTGAGGCGGTCGAGGGCGGCCGACGTGGCCTCGTCGGCGGGCAGGTGGACGACCAGGCGCTGACCGTCGGCGTCGGGCAGCGTCAGCGTCTCGTACGACAGCCGCAGCGCCCCTGCCTCCGGGTGCGTCATGCGTTCGATGCCGCCGGCCCGGGGCAGCCGTGGCACGGCCGTCATGCGGTCGGCGAACGGCGCGCCTGCCATGACGGTCAGCTCGTCGGCGAAGCCCTCGGCATGAGGATCGCTGAGCATGGACCCGGCCCGGAGCGACGCGACCTGCTCGTCGGCGACGCCGTCCCACTCCGGGTAGGCGGCGCGGGCCCGCTCATCGGTGAACAGGAACCGGATGAGGTTGGGCTGCTCGTCGTCGAGGAGGCCGATGGGCCCCATGATCCGCTCGTAGCCCGAGGTGTACGCGAGGACGTCGCCGAGCCGGTTGAACAGGACGGCGGGGCCCGGCTCCAGGCGGTCGACGAGCGCCCGCACGGTGGGGCGCACCGACCGGGACGGCACGCTCGCCACCGGGCAGCAGGGGTCGCCTACGGTCTCCTTCTCCAGGCGGCGCAGATGGAAGCGCTCCTCCATGGACAGCCGCAGGGCGTCCGCGAGCGCCCCCATCACCTGCGGGGACGGGTGCCGGTCCCGGCCCTGTTCGAGCCGCGCCAGGTACTCGACGCTGACCCCGGCGAGCGTGGCGACCTCGGAGCGGCGCAGGCCCGGCGTGCGGCGCCGGGGTCCTGTGGGCAGCCCGACCTCGGCGGGCGTGACCGCCTCGCGGCAGGTGCGCAGGAAAATGCCGAGCTCGTTGTCGCTCACCGGCCGAACGTACCAGCAGGCACCGGACCGGATCGTGGCCCTGTCACTACCAGCCTTGGCTCGGCCTTCCTCGCCTGCGGGCGGCCTCGCATGGTGGACGGCATGACTTCCGACACGAGCACCGCCCCCGCGACGACCGCACTTCCCGCGCTTCCCCTCCCCGCCGGGAGCTGGGAGATCGACCCGTTCCACTCCGCCGTCAACTTCACCATCCGCCATCTCGGGATCTCGAAGGTGCGGGGCCGCTTCGGCGAGGTGACGGCCGGTCTGGTCGTGGGCGAGAGCGCCGGGACCTCGTCCGTGACGGCGACCATCGCGCTCGCCTCGATCGACACGGGCAACAAGGACCGCGACGCGCACGTGAAGGCTCCCGACCTGCTCGACGTCGAGCGCCGCCCCACGATGACGTTCCGTTCGACGCGGGTGGTCGGCGAGGAGGACGAGTGGACCATGGAGGGCGAGCTGACCATCGGCGACGTGACGAGGCCGATCACCCTCGCCGTCGAGTTCGGGGGGCTCCAGGCGTTCCCGGGCGACCCCCGGCGCCATGCGGGGTTCGAGGCGACCGGCGAGGTCAAGCGCAGCGACTACGGCCTCGACTTCGGCGCCGGGATGCTCGGCGACGTGGTGAAGATCCAGCTGGACATGCAGTTCCTGGAGCCCGTCGAGTCCGCCGCGCCGCAGGAGTGAGCCGGGGGCTCAGTCGTCCGTGAACGCGCCGTGCCGGCCCGCCCCGGCGGCGAACCTGGCGGCTCCGTCCGCCGCCTCGGTGAGGGACCGCAGGCCGTGGCGCAGTTCGCCCGCCATCGCGTCCTCCTCGGTCAGGCCGCCCTGTTCCCGCACGGAGAGCCGGTCGTTGCGGAGGCAGGGCTGGGGGAACGCGGCGATCTCCGCGGCGAGGCGTTCGGCGGCGGCGCGGGAGGTGCCCGGCGGCACGGTCCGGTTGACCAGGCCCATCGCGAGCGCCTCCGCGGCGGGGACGGGGCGGCCGGTGAGCACCAGGTCCATGGCCCGGCTCTCCCCGATGAGCCGCGGCAGCCGCACCGTACCGCCGTCGATGAGCGGGGCGCCCCAGCGGCGGCAGAAGACCCCGAGTACGGCGTCGTCGTCGGCGACCCGCAGATCGCACCACAGCGCGAGCTCCAGGCCTCCGGCGACCGCGTGGCCGGAGATCGCGGCGATGACGGGCTTGGAGAGGCGCAAACGCGTCGGTCCCATGGGCCCGTCGCCCTTCTCGGTCACCTCGTTCCCGGCTGGTGTCCCGATGGCCTTCAGGTCGGCACCGGCACAGAAGGTGCCGCCCTCGCCCCACAGCACGGCGACGGACGCGTCAGGGTCGGCGTCGAAGGCACGGAACGCATCGGCGAGGGCGCGGGCCGTGGGCCCGTCGACGGCGTTGCGCACGCCGGGCCGCGACAGCACGATCGTGGTGACGGGGCCTTCACGTTCCGTACGTACGGTCATGCGCCCAGGCGACCACGCGAACGGGCCGCGGGACAAGGGGGAAACCCTTGTCC